>JAKAOA010000089.1 GCA_021823405.1 Bacteroidota bacterium
CCTTAAACAGAGACGGAACTATTGATAATACCGCGCGTTCGCAATATTATAATGCCAACAAAGCCAGTTTCTCTGCCTTAAACAAGAATCCGGCAGAACCGGGAGCACCCCAAGAGCAACAAATTCCCGATGTACGGCAACCCTTCAGCCGGCAACCGGCTGTTAATCCTTCGCGGGTTAATTCACGGCAGGCGCAACCGCAAAGTAACGGCGGAAATGGGCAAAGGCAGATAAGTTCACCCAGGGTCAGACAATACACCAATACGCCAAGGTATAATTACAATTATAGTAATATTCAAAGAGCTAATTCCTATCACTCCGCCGGTTGGTCGCAGCCCTCAAGAGGATATAGCGGTGGCGGCAATTCCGGTAATTTCGGCGGCGGCGGCGGGAGCAGGTCAGGGAGCTCCGGTGGCGGCGGCGTCAGATCTGGTGGTGGCGGTAGAAGATAGTAAACAAACAGACCTGGATTCTTCATCTCTTTTGTCCTCAATCAGCGAAAGATACTAAGGTATCCATGCTTTTAAACGGCATCAGGATAATCGGTTAAATTAACCGCTATCTTTCTCATATTCATCCCTATTCAAACCCCGATTCTACGTATTTTCTGTTTCCATGCCTTATATTATACGTGGATAAATTTTCAGGGTTTTCCCTGCTTTAAACATTTTTTAACACATCATTATTCAACTTTAATAGGATAATTGCAGTCCTAAAGTACGAATTCAAATCACCCATCCGGTTCGATAATACCAATAGCTATGAAAACACTTATTTTATCTCTCGGCGTTCTGCTCATAACATGTGGAACATCCTATTCACAGGCAGTTTCAATGCATGTGCCATGGACTAAGGAGGATTCGGCAGCCATAAACGCCCTCGCTCTATACCCCGATTCCACAAGGTTGAAGATATATCAGGCGTGCGAATATCCGGCAATCATAGTAAATGCGGCAAGTTTGCAAAAAAATTCCAGCACGGCATTTGCCAATCTGATAAACAGTTATCCCAGAAGCCAGCAGGAAGACCTCTGGAACATGAGCCGTTACCCTAACCTGATTTCCGAAATCGTTGAGGGAGGACAGAAATCGAAGGCGCAGGTTGATAGCATTCTTACAGATTATCCTTCCGGTATTCATGATGTAGCTGAAAAGTATGCACTCAATAATTACAACATCCTTAAAGGCATAAACGATTTACAGATAAGCGTGGATAGCGAGTTCCACCAGCTATTGGCAAGCTATCCGCCCGATATTCAAACACTTTTTGAAGGACTTATTCAGATGCCTGCCGTATTTAACCTGCTGAACGAAGACCTGAACCTTACCGTAAGGGTAGGCGACCATTACAAACGCGAACCGCAACAATTGATTCATAAAATGGATTCGGTAGCAACCGCCATGCAACAACAGCAGGCGAAAGATGTACAGGACTGGAAGAATACCCTGCAGACCGATTCTAATGCACGCAACGAAATGCAGGCAGCCGCCAATGAATATGCAGACAGCAACGGATACAATACCGACCAGGTTGACCAGTCGATGGATGATGTGAATGTGGATGACTATAACGTTGATCCTTATACATATTGGTTCGGCTATCCCGACTGGTATCCTTACGATTACTGGTACCCCTATCCCTATTGGTACGACTGGGGATTTTATTATGGAGCCGGCGGCAATATGGTGGTATTTGGCATGCCATCCTACTATTTCACCAACTGGTACTTCGGCAGGCCCCGTTACTGGAGCAGGTATCCGCACCTTGGCGCGGCGTTTGTCAACCACTATTACGGGCAGGACAGGTTGAACACCATGAGCAGAATGGTAGTGCATAACTGGGTGCAGGAAAACAGAGCATACCTTCCGGCGAATTTTACAAATAGCAGGGGAACGCACCGCAGCGAAGTAATGAAACAGCTGGGTAACTTAAACCAACATGCCTTGAACAGAGATGGAACTATTGACAATACAGCCCGTTCAAAATATTTCACCAACAACAAAGCCAGTTTCTCTGCCTTAAACAAGAATCCGGCTCAACCTAAAATTGCCGAAGAAAGAAACCTGACCGATGTACGGCAACCCTTTACGCGGCAGCCGGTTGTTAATGCATCCAGATTAAGTTCCCGGCAAAGATATCAGCAGCCGACATACAGGGCTTACCGGCAGAATAATAACGGCTATGTTCAAAGGAATAACGTTTCATCATGGAGTCGGCCTGCCTATAGCGCACCTCATTATAACAATTACCAGAGCGTTCAGAGGGCTACTTCATTTCATTCCGCTGGCTGGGCGCAGCCCTCGCGAAGTTTTGGCGGTTTTGGCGGCGGCGTAAGAAGCATGGGCAGTTTCGGCGGTGGCGTAAGAAGCATGGGTAGCTTTGGCGGAGGCGGCGCAAGGAGCATGGGCAGCTTTGGCGGGGGTGTTAGAAGGTAACATCCTTCTTAAGCTGTGTATTTCAACTATATTATGCAGCCGGAAAGCTGCAAGCGTCTGTGTAAACGGTAAATTCCTGGCACTCCACCTTACCGGTTGACTACCATTGATTAACTTTACGCCTGTAAAAGACGAAGTAATTATACAGCAATCCAGCAAAATGGGGTATAGCGTTGCAGAAATATGTAAGGCAGCCGGAGCCGATTTATGTTCATTTCCGCCTCTTCTATCTTACCGGGAAAATGCCGGAATCGAGAATATATTGATAGACAGCCGCACGCTTTTCAACCCTGAAAGAACCATGTTTATTGCCCTCGTCACCTCAAAAAATGACGGGCATAGGTATATTGAAGAATTGTTCAGGAAAGGCGTTCGAGTATTTTTGGTTAACAGGGAATTTTCGAATGAATTTACACATCGCAGCGGCTCAACGGCTTCTTCAATCCATACAAATCCTGCTGCCGGAAAATTCACCGGCGCAGTTTTCTTAACCGTTGATGACACCCTTATTGCCATGCAAAAAATAGTTGCATGGCGCCGCAGCCATTTTAATATTCCGGTAATTGCCATAACGGGCAGCAACGGAAAAACGATTGTAAAAGAATGGCTCTATCAGCAACTATCGCCCGACAAAAATATTGTACGAAGTCCACGCAGCTATAATTCGCAGATAGGGGTTCCTCTATCGGTATGGGCAATGGACGACAGCCACGAACTCGCCATTTTTGAGGCAGGCATATCGCAGAACGGAGAGATGGAAAAACTCGAACGGATAATAAAACCAACTGTTGGCATCTTCACCAATATTGGGGAAGCACATGGCGTTAACTTTTCAGAAATAGGAGAGAAAGTAAGTGAAAAATTAAAATTATTCATTGGCGCGAAAACTCTTATATATTGCAAAGACCATAAGGAAATTGACACCGCCGTAAAAAAAGAATTTTCGTTGTCGCACCTGAAACTATTTACATGGTCATTAAAAAAGCCCGCCGATATTTTCATTCAGGAGATAAAACCGACTGAAAACGGCACGTTCATAAGGGCGAATTATTCCGTCGCGCCCGAAAAGGAACTGACGTTCACCATTCCCTTCAAAGATCAAGCATCGGTGGAAAACGCCATCCACTGTTTCGCATATATGATATACGGCGGCTATTCCATCGAGACCATCCGCGATCGAATGGGTAATTTACTTCCTGTAGCCATGAGGCTGGAGATGATTAACGGTATAAACCGCTGCACCATAATTAATGATGTATATAATTCCGACCTCGATTCGCTTGCAGTGGCTCTGGAATTTCTTGACCAGCAGAAACAGCATGCGCGGAAAACGATTATACTGTCCGACATTGTTCAGAACGGAGGAGCGGAAAAGGAACTTTACAAGAAGGTGGCAGAACTTATAAAGGCGAAAAAACCATCGCGGCTTATTGCTGCCGGCGCAGCTATTTCGCACTATTCCGATTTATTCGACATGGAAAAATATTTTTTCCCCGCCACCGCCGAATTGCTTGCGAACATGGGAAATTTTTCTTTTCACGATGAAACAATACTTGTAAAAGGAGCCAGAAGTTTCGGCTTCGAAAAGATAAGCGCTTTGTTGCAGAACAAAACACATGAAACAGCCCTGATGATAAATCTGAACTCACTCGTTCATAACTTGAACCATTTTCGTTCGATTGTCAAACCATCGGCTAAAATAATGGCTATGGTAAAGGCGTTTTCCTATGGCAGCGGCACTTTCGAGATAGCCAATGCATTGCAGTATCACGGCGCCAACTATCTTGCCGTGGCATACACCGACGAAGGAATAGAGCTGCGATTAACCGGTATCACACTGCCCATTATGGTTATGAATCCCGAACCCGATAGCTTTAACGGCTTGCTGCGCAACCGGCTGGAACCGGAGATTTATAATTTCAGAACGCTTGGCTTCCTCGCCGAAACCGTAAAAAGAAACCAGCCCGCAAATAAAATTCCCATACATATAAAACTTGATACCGGCATGCACCGTCTCGGCTTCTCCGAAACGGATATTGAACGGCTGAATTCAACGCTTAAAGAGAACCCTGCTATCGAAGTAAAATCTGTTTTTTCACATCTGGCGGCAAGCGATTCGGACGAACATAAGAAATTCACCATCGCACAGATAGATAAATTTAAGTCAATGAGCGACAGTATTGTCCGTACCCTTGGCTATCCTGTTATGCGCCACATCCTCAATTCCGCCGGTATCGTTCGCTACCCCGAAGCGCAGTTCGACATGGTCCGCCTCGGCATCGGCTTATACGGCATCGGTGCAAACGGGGAGGAACAACAAAAGCTCGAAAATGTAAGCACGCTTAAAACAACCATCTCTCAAATAAATCATCTGAAAAAAGGTGAAACCGTGGGTTATAACCGCCGTGAAACCCTTCAACGCGACTCCGTAATAGCCACGGTGGCAATAGGTTATGCTGATGGTTATGGCAGAGAGTTAGGGAACGGCAAAGGGAAAATGAGGGTACACGGCAGGGAAGCGCCTGTGGTGGGCGATGTATGTATGGATATGTGCATGATAGACATAACCGGCATAGACGCATCAGAAGGCGACGAAGTTATTATTTTCGATTCCATAGAGTCGCTTAAACGAATGGCGAAGGCGATGAATACCATACCTTATGAGGTGCTTACAAGTTTATCGCCCCGACTGAAGCGAATTTATATTCAGCAATAAGCGCATGCCCAAAGTGTGCCATTTTTATACTGAATTTGCGTCTTGTTTTTCTTTCCATAGTCAGGTTGTTTTTATTGGTTAAATTTACTCCGTTTTCCGAACTTATACCGACTACAATTGAACCCGATAGCTATCGGGTTCAAAAATTAGCAAAATCAAAGCATCGGTATAACTGCCCGTACAGGTATTTTGCTCATGCAAAATCACTTACGAGCGGTATAACTTATTGTCCAATTTTTGGGGGGAACTATAGATGAGTTTTCAAAGTGCCTTGCAAGAAGGGATTAATGTTAGAACTTATTTTAAGGATTGTTAATAACTCTCTCTGAAATCGTGCTATAAATTGTCAGTTTGCTTCGTTACATATATAACGAAACCAATAAACTAGAAGATATGATTGATAATAACATTAGAATAGGTGATTTTGTAAGAGTAATCAAAAATATTGGACCTGACTTTGACATTCCAGCTTTAGGCACAATCGGAGAGGTAATCTTTATTGGAGATTATCCTCCCGATGGTGCTACTCATTATCTGCTTGACAAATATGGAACCCAATATCGGTTTTTCAGACCTGAACTGAAAAAACTTGATTTAGGCATTGCCGAATCGGTAGCTGCCTTGCTGAAGAAAAAAGCAGAGGCCTTAACGACTGATGCAGATTTATACCTTGCAAAGAAAGAGCCCCCTGAAATCTTGTGCCCGACAGCTAGCAGGATTTGCGCCTGGCGGCAGGGCGAAATTACATACAAATAATACTCAAATGACTCGCGATGACTCGCCCTTACACTGATATGGATAACGTGCTTGAAAACATCCTTCCAGATAGAAGACCGCAGGATGAATCTTTCTTTGTTTTTTGCATTGGTTGTGAAGTTCCGGCCGATGTCTTCGATTATTGCAGGTTTCGAAAAATCCCGTATCAAAGAATAGCTGTGCAGGTTGAAAGCTATTCAATAGAATTGAATTTGGGAAAAAAAGTATGCAAGGAATATCTTCTGGGGAAAACTATGGGATGGAGAACGCTATAATTGCCGAAGCATTTAACGGGGGGTGGCTAAGCCAGCATTGGCTGGAAAAGGAAAAATTCATTGAAACTGCAGAGAAATACTCTCAAATTTTCCTTGTATCCAATCTGGGAAATAATTTTGAAAGAGCAATTATTCCTCAACTTTTAAAGTGGCTGGGAAATACAAATAGTATTACACACGGAATCTTTTCATTGCCATACCGAAGCAAAAGGGGAGAACCAGAGGCCGTTCGACAAGTAAATAAAACTATTGAAAAAATTAAGCAATATGCAGCTGAACTAATCATCACCAGGGTTCCTTCCGACCTGTTGCATGCCGGGGGATATTTTGAGCGTAAACATGAAATTCTTTTCAGAGGATTCAAGGAAATAAGTTATTTTTGTTGACAAATCAATTCAAACTAACAATAGGAACGGAAAAATTAACTTTTGAAAGTTTAAGAAAAAAGCGGCCATATTACCAAATCAACCGGGAAGAAAGAAATCTTGCCGCAATACTGTATCATTTTTTGTTATTGCCTGGTAATTTAGAAAAATGCCTGGACTCTTTGAAGATAGACTTTGATAGGGGAGAACTGCCGAAGGCAGAAATTTATTACGAATATGCCTATTTAAGAGATTTATGGAATAATTTGGGTACGGGGGAAGAAGCAAACAATAAAAAATATAATCTTATTACTTCGAATTTACCAAGCATCAATGGTATTCCCGAGAGAAGCAAAATATTTGAAATTAATACATTTTTCGGTGCTGTGAACACATCTAAAACAGATATCCAAATCCCCAGCAGATGGTCTAATAATTATTTACAAGAGAAATTTGCTAAATACCCTGAAGTTAAGGACTTCAAGCATTGTTTTAATGCGAAGCCAGACCTAGTTATCCATTTATCGCCCACAAAAGCAGTTTGCATTGAAACAAAACTTGAAAGCGGTGAGGGTCGAAAAAAAGATTATTCTCAATTTGAAACGCAAAAGAAAATAATGGAATTATTGGGCTTTACAGAAGTAAAACATATACTTATTCAAAAAGAAGATGCCGACACCCAGAAAATGTTAAACAATAAGGACATGATAATTATTAATTGGCGAAAGATATTTTTTAAAGAAGAAAATAAAATCTCACCTCGTTTTGAAACCACCAGTCAGCCGAATTTTATTAATGATTGGTTAGCGAACAATACAACTATTTGGGAGTGAAAATACTCTACATTGATATGGATAATGTGTTGGTTGATTTTCAATCAGGAATTGATAAACTGGATGAGAAAACCAAACAGAAGTATGAACCGAATTTAGATGATGCGCCTGGTATTTTTGCCCTGATGAAACCGATAACCGGGGCTATAGATTCCTTTAACCTTCTATCAAAATATTTCAGCGTTTATATTCTCTCTACTGCGCCGTGGAAAAACGATTCTGCGTGGAGCGATAAGGTATCATGGGTAAAAAAGTATTTACCCCTTGTGGCGCATAAGCGACTAATAATAACGCATCACAAAGATCTCAATAAAGGCGATTATTTGATTGACGACCGTATATTGCATGGAGTGGATAGGTTTGAAGGCGAGCATATACATTTTGGCGAAAAGGGTTTTGAAAACTGGGATAAAGTAGTGGAGTATTTATTAAAGAAAGAAAATTTTGTTTGAAACCGTGGGTTATTTCCAAATCGACCTTTATCAGGAGCTGCCAATGTCTGAAGTCTCTGTATTTAAATCAGTATCATTCAGAATTACGAGACAAAATTGACAAGCAAAAACTGGCGCTTTTTGAAAGGGGACATAATATCGGAGAGCTTGCGAGAAACCTTTTTCCCGGTGGGGTAGATTGTTCACCGCCTCATGTTTCTCTTTTCCCCCAGTCAGTCCAAAAAACAAGGGAAGAGATACAGCAAGGAACCAAGGTGATTTATGAAGCGGCATTCGTTTACGACGGAGTTTTATCTGCAATGGATATTCTGTCGAATGAAAATGGAAATTGGAAGGCATACGAAGTAAAGGGCTCAAAAATGCTTTCTGATACGTTCATTCTTGATGCTGCTCTCCAGTATTATGTGATTCACAATTGCGGGGTGCCGCTTGAAGATATTTCAATAATTGGCATAAATCCTGAACATATAAATAATGAAAAATCTGAACTTCATAATTATTTTATCATAAAATCAGTACTTAGCCAGGTTTTGGAAAAGCAAAACTTCGTAAAAAATCAGATAGAACTGGCAAAATCCACGCTTGCGTTAAAAAGATGCCCAGATATTGCCACGGGTAGCCAATGTTACAAACCATATAAATGTGATTTCATTGGTTATTGCCATCAAAGGATTCCTTTAACCTGAATAATACTTAACCTTGCCTAAATTCTTTCGATTCTTCCAACATTTTGATTTGTCAGGAGGTGAATTGCTGAACCCAAAAATCAGAATGAGAAAGGGAAACAGAAAGAGAAATTTCGCTCTCATTCTCCGCACTCACTCTGCTTATGTCGGGGCGGCTAAATGCAGGAGATTCATATTCCAATTGGCTCGAAAAGTTTATCGGGGTATTTAGTCATTTGCAATAACCTGGTTTCAATGAGTTTCCAATTGTAATTACCTTTTATGAAATGAAGCGGCTCATTGAAATCAATCTCTTTAAAGGTATGTGTACGACTAATAAATTATTCCAAAAATAGAAGGCAAAAAAACCGATTCTGCAAATTACCAACCTAAAGAATCGCTTAATTTTTACAATATTGTTTAGCTAACTCCTCAATTTTCTGAAGGTCATATCCCAATCTTTTTGCGCTATTAAGGTCTTCACAACCTGACGGATTGTTATTTAATTTAAAATAGGTTTGAGCTCGGTAATAATATGGATTACCTATTTTATCAATAGTTGAGGAATCGTTCATCAATTTGATTGACTTATCAAAAGCGTTTAATGCTCCTTTATAAATATTCCTTGCGAGCAGAAGTTTCCCATACCTTAAAAACACATAGAAATCTGTACTGTCAAATTTCAATGCTTTATTAAATGCCTCCGTTGCCTCATCGTAATTACCGAGTCCTAAATATATCAAACCCATATCGCTATATCCTTCCGCATCATCTGGAGTAAGCTTGTTATACTGGCTAATGTATTTTAATGCTTCTTTATATTGGGATATATTTAGATAACTATCGCCTAAGTAATAATTAGTTGTTGGGTCTTTCTTATTTTTATTATATTTCAGGGATAATGAAAGGTATTTAATTGCGGAATCGTACTCTTGGTGTCTGCAATACGATGCCCCTATGAACCAATAATATTCATATAGACCTTGGGCACTTTCGGGAAGATTTTTTACCTGAACCTTTTGCATATCCCGAATGACAGCTTTGTATTTTCCCAGGCAATAAAGCGCTCTGGCTCTACAATAATACGCATCGGTATTTGCTGAATCCAATAATAATACTTTGTCGAAAGCTCTATCAGCCTCTGAATAATTATCCGATTGCCAATATATTCTTCCCTTCAATAGATATTCTTCGGAAATTGTGGAATCAAGTCTTATGGCGTTATTAAGATTAACAAGAGCTTTATACAATAAGCCAAAGTTAATCTTCTTTGCCTCTCACCCTCTCCTTGCACAAGGAGAGGGCAGGGTGAGGTAGAATAAGGGTAGGGTGAGGCGAGTTGTTGATAACTAATTTAACTTAATATGTATTATGTAACATATAATGTATATATTTGCGTTTTATAGCGATGAGATATAAGCGATAAGATATAAACTATGAGACATAAGCTATAAAAGATGAGATACGAGCTATAAGCGATGAACTATGAGATAAACGTCTTATCCGGCAGGCGGCAGTTCCATTCTTAAAAATCATAAGTGCTCTAATTTTAGTCCGGCGGATGAACAAGATAAAAAATGGACACTTTTTACCCCGAACCTGTGCCAATGCAAGCCCGCCTGCTGGCATGGTGTGCCAAAATTTTAAAAAGGTATGCAAAACAGTGTGAACACTAAACAAGAAGTAATATGATTATCAGTATAAAAAGTGTTCACACTTCACTTAAATTCTTAGACCGGTTTTACAATTTGGACTCAATTATCAGCAATTATTTCCGTTTTCACCGGCGGCAGGGAATGGTAAAGTCAGGATATACCTTTGGATACCCATCTGAAGGTGTTAGTATATTGATAATCAATTATATGACAAAATAAATGACTCAAAAAAGGTATACCCAAATGATGGATACCCCCATTATAAATGCCCTTCTTAAAATACATATTATACTTTCAGATGTCGGCTCAGTTATACTACCCGTAAGGGATTTGGCGACCGCGTGCCAATAGCTAACGGGTTGCCCAGCTCCCACTCTTCACTAAACTATGCTTAACAGGGTTTGCGAATTTTGGCAAATTCGATTGCGATCGGTATAAATAGGTATTAAATGAATTTAAAGAGAATTCACGGTCGGAAGTTAGGCAGATTTTGCGTTTAGCTCTTCAATTTTTTTGAAACTTTTCAGTTTCTAACCAATTTTATTATATTTGCCACTTCATAATCAGAACCAACAATAAAAGATGATGAAAAAAATTTCCATACTCGCAACAGCGATTATTACAGCTGCCACCACGCTGTTTATTCTATCTTGCAATAAGGCAACAGTAGATACCAATACCACCACCGCATCGGATTACTCGATGTGCCAGAATGAATTTCTGCACCTGCTGCCCATGTTCAACAGCATAGTTTGTAAAAAATCAATGGTGCGGGGAATAGAACAGCGGGTAGCCGCAGGCGGCGCACCGCATTGGCCCCAGGTAACCTACGATACTTTGCACGGTTGGCCCAGAACGGTTACAATTAATTACGGAGGCGGGGTAACCGACAGTATCGACGGACAGACCCGCGCCGGTATTGTTAAAGGAGCATTTTCAGATTATTGGGAAAACCTGAACACTACATCTCTGACCATCTCTTTCAACGGGTATTCAGTGAACAATAACAGCTACAGCGGCAGCGTAACCGTTTACCGCTCGCATTCGAATCCTACACAATTCAGTGCGAATATCAGCGGAATATGTAACGTAACCGGTTATCCGCCATTACTTTACAACGCCAACGGACTTTCATACACATCGATCAACGGATCCTACACGCCGAACCCCATACCGTGGCAAGTGCACTATATGATTAGCGGCAACGGCACGGGGCAAGACAGGAATCAGGTTAAATACAACTTTACCACCACAAGTCCCTTGGTTAAATATAACAATTGCGCCAATATGGCTCAAGGAATGGTAACCATTACT
>JAKAOA010000090.1 GCA_021823405.1 Bacteroidota bacterium
CCCCGAAGCGGATGTAACGGGCTTAAAGAGCATAGGGGAAGAGATAACCGAAGAACTGGAATACAAAGCCGGTAGCTTTTATGTGAACCAGTATATCCGTAAGAAATACGCAAAGCCCGATGGAGAAGGCATTATCATGGCAGAGCTGCCCACCCGTCCCATTGAAAAAGGCATAGCCGGTCCGGGATTATTGGCGAACATCATCATAGAGAAATACGTAGACCACCTGCCGCTGCATCGTCAGATACAGCGTTTTAAACGTGCAGGCATAGATATACCGCCGGCCACTCTGTCGGGCTGGGTGCACGCTACCTGCAAATTGACTGAACCCTTGTACGAGACGCTGAAACGGGAGGTTCTCATGCAGGATTACCTCCAGGCAGACGAGACCCCGATGGCTGTGCTGGATAAAAATAAGCAGGGAACGACTCACCGGGGATACCTTTGGGTCTACCATGCACCGGAGATAAAAATGGTGTTCTTTGACTACCGCCCAGGAAGAGGACGGGACGGCCCCAGAGAAATACTCAGGAATTACCGGGGGTATTTGCAAACGGATGGGTATAACGCTTATGACATATTTGACAACGACCGGATAACATTACTTCATTGCATGGCACATGCCCGGCGAAAGTTCGAGCAGGCATTGGATGAGGACAAGGAACGTGCAGAGTATGTATTGCAGCAGATACAGAAACTCTATGCGGTAGAGCGAAAGGCAAGGGATGAAAACTATACCCATGCTCAACGGTATGAGTTGCGGCAGGCGGAAAGCGCCCCTGTTTTGCAATCGCTGCACATGTGGTTCAAAGAGAACATCCTCCGGGTATTGCCGAAGAATCTCATCGGGGAAGCCATTGCCTACTCGCTGGGCAGATGGGAAAAACTCGGTCTTTATGCCACGGACGGCAAGCTGGAAATAGACAATAATCTGGTGGAAAACGTGATACGCCCTGTGGCGCTGGGAAGGAAGAACTATCTCTTTGCGGGCAGCCATGAGGCTGCGCAGCGTTCCGCCATGCTTTATTCCTTCATGGGAACCTGCAAACTCAGAGGTGTGGAGCCGCTGCAATGGCTGAAGAACACGCTCTCAAAACTCCCCGACTACAAGGTGAACAGGCTAAGCGAACTGTTGCCCCGGTAGTTAAAGTTACCGACTATTGCTTTTTTTTGCTATTTTTGCTTTAGGTAGTTAGCCGATGGCTTACGTTTGATAATTTCTATTAGCATTATCATAAATTTGATTTCCCATGTGCATAACCCCTATCGAATGCTCAAATCGAGTATGATTAGCACTCGGAAACACATAATAAAGGAAGGTATTTTGTTTTATTCTTCTTAATCTGCTAAATGGCTTCTGTGATATTACCCATTTCTCAATTTCAGATAATTTTATTGAGCCATGAATTGCGTCTAAAATATTGCCTGTGTACATCTTTGATATTATTATTCAAGTATTTATTTTCCGGTCCTTATATCCCCAACACCTTTGTACACTCTTCCCCGAATTGACTTATAATGCGCACTGCTATCTTTTGCCCTTTCTTTTTTATCTCAATGGGGTGGGAAGCATGACCGTATAGGCGGTCAAAGGCTTCATCGTCTATTTCAATTTTCACGGTGTCTTGAAGCTCAGTTTTGCGCTTGTTCTTTGATTCTGAAAGGTCGCTTAATCCCTTCTTCCATTTTGCAAATTCGTCTTTATCACCACCGCAAAAGAAAACCTGTTTTACTACAAAATTGCTGCCGTCATAATCATCATCTATCATCCAGTAGGCAATATCCTGAATGTCCCTGGCATTTACTATATCCTTAATAGGGTCGTAAATATCAAGACCACAAATTTCAACGATTACTTCTTTGCCTTTTTTGGCAATTTTAATCTCAGGTTCTCCAATGGTAACAAAAGACGCAGCCGATTTAGCCGGTTTCTTTTTTAAGCCTTCCTGCAATAAATCATCATGTATGCGGGCTTTGGTTACTTCAAATTTTCCTACGCTGGTAGTTTGTGTGCTGCCTTCAATATCGCTCTCAAAGCTGAAACCAAGTATAATAAGCCACTGTGCATCCCCACGCTGGCGACATTCTTTAATAGCCTCATTTACGGCTGTCTTACTTACCGTACCGAATTTAGGCCCAATATGAAAGTATGCCTTCTTCTCCCCTGTGCCATTCATGTAAAAGCCTTCAGCATGAATATATACGCTGCTAAGTAATTCTACCCTTGTAAATATTACCTGTTCATTTTTCCTGCCATTTTTGACCCCCGCGCTTAACAGGTGTTGTTTTATTACTTCTTCAAATTTTCCTTCTTCATCATTAGCTCCGGTAGTATCATCTAATTCCTCAGGCGCTATAGGTTCAAAATTTTGCAGAGTTTCAACTGTAAAAGGGCCGCTTACCCTAAGTTTCTTCTTTTCTTCCTCTGGTTGGTCATATAGTGTTTCTGTCAAGGAAGGCTCATCGTTAGCTAATGACCTCAATGTAACATGGGGAACTTTTCTATACACAAAGCCTTGTCTTATATCTCCAGTTTGTTCATCATATAATTTGTAATATGGTAAAATAGCTGTCATTAACCTTTGTTTAGCAATATTTAAAGCAATTCTGCTTGTATCAATAGTAATCCATCTCCTGCCCCATTGTTCCGCTATATATGCAGTAGTGCCGCTACCACAAGTAGGGTCAAAGACCAAATCACCTGGGTCAGTTGTCATTAAAAGGCAGCGTTGGATTACATCTTTTGTAGTCTGCACAACATATTTTTTATCAGGCTCACCAAAAGTGTCCATCCATAAGTTAGAATATTTCATTACTGGAAAATCATCTAAGTAATATTTATATCTCAACCCATTTCCAGCGAAAAGAAGTCTATTCTTTTTTAGAAGTTTCTGCATTCCTTCTTTATTAGTACCCCAACTTTTCCCACCACCAGGGGAATATACTTTGCCCCCGTGTTCAAAATCATATACGCAACTTTCAGTTCTACCGGATGAAGTCATGGATTGAGACGATAGTACCCTCGCACCTGTTGGTAAAAGTTTAGAATTAATCCTTTCTTCAATCTTGATATTTCTAATAGTTCCATCATTTTCTTCAACTAAGCTAAATTCTGGATTTGATTCAGCAGTTTTAAGCATAAATAAATCTCTGAATTTTATTTGAGTTTTATTTTTTGAATACCAAATAATATAATCATTTGCACCACCTATAAGATTTGTTCCTAAAGGACTCTTTGTTCTGTACACTATTTCTCTGCAAAAATTTTCACTTCCAAAAACTTCATCCATTACATTTCGGACAAGATGCACGTTTTCATCGCTAATTTGTACAAAACAGGAGCCGCTATCAGTAAGGAGTTCTTTAGCTATTAGCAAACGGTCTCGGATGTATGATAAATAGGAGTGAATACCCAATTCCCAAGTGTCCCGAAATGCTTTTATTACTTCGGGCTCACCGGCAAGGCTATCATCATTCCCGTCCTTAACATCCCTGTTATTCATCTTCACCTGCCAATTGCTGCCATATTTTATCCCGTATGGCGGGTCAATGTAAATTGTTTGTACCTGCCCTGCCATTCCTTCCCTTTCAAGCAAACTTGCCATTACAAGGTGGCTGTCGCCTTGTATCAGGCGGTTTGTCCATCCATCCTGATGGTGATAATATTCGCTGACCTTTTCTAACTCATCTTTGTCTAATGCATTACCAAAAAGTTCGTTCACGCTAAACATGTCATACTGACTACTCTTTTGCTCGGTAACCTTATAAAGATTTTTTATTAGGGTTTCCGGTGCAATATGCTCATGGCGGTATAGTGAACGAATATCAATTTTCAGCATATCTTCAAGGTCATCATTCCCATATTTATTCATCCACCATAACTCGGGGTCTTGCCCTCTTGTTATTACAGGGTTCTTAGGTAACTCTATTACCTTTTTCCCTTCCTTAACCTTTACATTAGCATCTTCGTATCCAGCTTCTTCATTGCTCGGTATATGGGCACGTTTCTGCCCTTTGTGCTTTATAGATTCTACTTTTTTAACCATGACCTATATTTTAGTAATTTTTTCAATCAAATCATTCTTAATGTTCCTTATGTCATCAGCAATTTCAACAAAATGCCATTCAGGGAAATCATATTTTTCTTTTAGTGTATTAACAGAAGGAAGCCAGCAATTTTCAACATACCACTTCTTTTCCGCCTTGTCTTTATTCATGCCTGTAATTTCAATTATCAGGTTCTTGAACCCATTCTTTGTTTTAACTCTTGCAATAAAATCAGGATAATATCCTTTGCCTTCACCATCTTTTACATAAGGTATTACGAAATCCAGATATGCGTTTTTCACATAACAATCTACTTTTTCAATTTCTTCTAACGTTTTGGCGGCAATTTGCTCCCACGTCAGGGTATCGGCAACCACATAATTTACATGGCTCTTTTTAGTGCGGTAAACAGGTTTAACGGTATTGCCATTCACATGGCGCGTACTGCCAATCTTATTGTAGTGATTCAGAATGGGGCTGATATGATTATCTGCATCCTCTTTGGTATATAGCCCCCGAACTATATAGGATATATACTTTTCAGGTTTTTCAAAAAAAAGTAACCGTTTATATCCTTCGTCTTGCAAGTTGAGCAGTTTTACTTTGGTGCGATACCATGTTTCTACCGCTTTTTTGAGCATATTGAACTTTTGAAATTCAGGATTACCATCATCATCAGAATACTGATGTTTGATTAGTTCTTTTGTAATAAGAAATAAAAGTTCATTGTCGCGCCTTTCCAAAACAGATTTCACTTTCAATTTTTCCTCATTAGGTGAAATAGGGCTTGCCATAGTTGTTTCAACTGGATACTTGGTCCCATCAATTTCGTAATCCTCAACTTTTGAGTAATCGTGCAGGATGGTGTTGCTTTTATGCTTCATCCTATAACCGACAACATTTGGAAAAGTAATTTCCATTTTCTCCCTATCGCTCAGTGCGTAAATGTGAGTACGGTCAACCGGAGGTGGGGGCGGAGGATTTTTTCCACCCTTAAATAGTTTAAATGGAACCCCAATGATATGTGCGTATTCCGGGGGGAATTTCTCAATAACTATCTTCCTTTTATCATCTGTGGGGTTACCCTCTTTATCGTAACCTTGTAGTTCATAATTCATCCTGCGCAAAGCCCTTCCAGCAACCTGCTCACACAATAATTGAGAACCGAAAGCCCTTAATCCCATAATGTGTGTAACAGTATTTGCATCCCATCCTTCTGTTAGCATAGAAACAGAAACAACGCATCGGATGTGCGAACCCAATTTGCCCTGCTTACCCACAGTATTAACTACCTCTCTTAGTATCTCGGCATCCGTGATAGTTTCTATGCTTCCTTGCCCGTGCGTTATGGCGTAATCTCTTTTAAACTCCTCTATTTCTGTTTTAAAGATTTTTTTGAACTCTTCATTAACCTGTTCACTATTGTCAAGTGCATCGCTGTCAATTAAGAGAGTAGGAGGTCGCTTGTGAGGTTGTCGGGTTGTTGAATCATAGTTACTAAATAAATCTTTTGCTCCTGGAATAATAACCCGTTTACCTTTTTCATCTTCATATTCGTAACCCGCAATGTATTTGTAGACTTCCTTTGAAACAGAGGTATTGTTACAAACAACAATAAATACAGGAGGTGCAGAAAAAAGGGTTGCTTTATTCTCTAAAGATTTTCTGTAACCTTTATAGTAATCAACATAATTATTGTAAAACTGGTCTAAAGCACCTTTTACCAAAGAAGGTATTTGTGGCGGCATTTCATGTAATTTTTTCCCTTCGGCTGCGGCTTCCGATTTCTTTTTCCTTTGCCCCTTTTTCGGTAAATCTTTACTTACATGCTCATATAAATTACGGAGAACCGGCATAGACAATTCATGAGTATTATCGCTTTCTGGTAGGAATGGAATTTTTACCAATCCACTTTCAATTGCCTCGATAAGCCCAAAATCAGATACCACCCAGGGGAACAAACTATATGCTTCATACCCTGAGCCCTTTAAATAGTACGGTGTGGCAGATAAATCATACACATTTTGGACTTTGAATTTACGAGCGATTTCTCTTAAGCCTGTAAACCAAACTGCCGCCCTTTGATTTTCGTCAGCTTCTTCATTATCAGTAGTTTTCCCGTCAGATTTAGGTTTATAACAGTGGTGAGCTTCGTCATTCATTATTAGCAAACGACTATCCTTCTTGAATTTACTCAATGCTCTTTTCACCACCAATGAAAAATCTTCTGTATTCCCCGTATCAATTTTATTGCCATCCAAATCAACCTTACCGTCAAAAGGGCTACGCTTGTTGCCTTGTAATATTTTTGGTTCAAAGGTGTGGTAATTGGTAATAATTAACCGGGCATTTAAGTTTTGAAGCCTTTCTTCCAACTTTTGAGGCACTAAACCACGTATCCTGTAATAATCCGTAATATCCTGCGGATTTCTGTTTTTAGTATCTACAAAAAGTACCCCTAAACGGTCTTTAATAGTAATACCTGGAGTAACGATTAAAAAATAATCAGCAAATCTGGTATCGTTCCTGTATTCTTGCCTGTTGAAATAATGATAGAGTATAAAACAGCCCATTACAACTGTTTTCCCTGTACCTGTTGCCATTTTGAAGGCAATACGTGGCAGTTGTTCAAAAGGTTCATTACTTGCCGTTTGTTGTCCTGCCCGCAGTTTATCCAGTATATTGTTCCCTGAATTTGACTTTGGAGCAACCTCATTTAACCAGATAGCAGTTTCAATAGCCTCCTGTTGGGCAAAGAACAACTTTTGATTAACTATCCTTTCTGGGTTATTAAACCAAAAGGTAAGCAGTTCCTTTGTAACCCTCGTGGTATCAGGATAGTTATTCTGTCTCCACTTTCCAACCTCTGTTCTGCACCTATTTATTAAATGGTCGCCGTATTCTATTGCAAAATCACTAATATCGAACATCTTGGCTTGTGGGCCTTGTCGTGCAGGAATTGCTTGCAACCCTGGAGTAAAAAACCTTCGCCCCTTGTTAATCTTGGCATAATTTAGTGAACCATCTGCATCAGTTGAATAATGCAGTATTGGGATTTCGTATGGACTATTTAATATTGGGTTGTCAGTAGCCATTTACCTAAAATGTTGAATTTAGTGGTGTCAAATATAGGTGTTTACAATAAATAACCGTGTTGTACCATATATGAGGATAGCCTATGTCTTACACGCAAATATGATTGTCTAAAATTAAATCAAACTATCGTGTTTTTCTCGATAAATTCCGAGAGTGAGTTTAAGTCATTCACATTTTTTTTATTTAAAAAGCATTTTCAGTAAATTGTTTGATTCTTCAATAATCCATGTATTATTTAAAATGAGCCGTTTTATTAGAACTATTTCCCTTTCATTAAAAAGACTTTTCTCCAAACCAGAAAGCTCATCAGGATTTTCACAGTTTATCCAGTAACTAAGATGTTCGGTTTCATTAATACTTTTTTCTTGTCCATTAGGATAAAGCAAACTAATACCTGGGATTTTTTCTTTCACTGCTCTGTATATTAACAAACCGTCGTAATCCCAATCGCAGGAATAGAAGATTGGTAATCCTCGTGTATCAGTATAAGTAAGTTTTTCTATATTTTTTCCTCCAGCATACCAAAGTTCTATATTATGTTTTCGAGGTATAGCAGGTTTCATCAGAAAATCAAGATTCTCGCATAGAACGATGCTCTTAGGGGTATGGCATTCCAATTTATAAATATATTGCTGGTTTTTATTAGCAGCAAATTCACTTATCAGCAATATTTGACTAAGGGCAGCTACTAATGAAGGCTTATCATCTAAATATTTTTCGTGCTTAAAGTACATTAAGGAAACACCCCTAATCGTTTCATTAGCTTCAATAATTTGGCTCCTTAAATCTGCTAAATCTCCATTATCCATCATATCTTTCAGTTTCATCAATATTTTAATATCTTTTTCATCAAAACGAGTTTGCGGCTTTTTTAGGCTATTCGTGGTCAAAAAATCGTTATATACATTAAAATCCTGTAATAAATTGGTCTCATAGTATTCATTAAATCCTAATCCCGCGGCAATCTGATTTACCTCATCTTTTAGTTCCATTGTGGAGTTCATAAGGAAATTAATCATTGGGTCATCCAACAATGCCTTCTTTTTCCGTGTTTTACCAGTTTTATATATTTCATTTAAACTGGAAAGAACTATCCAGTTCATGCAACCTCTTTTGCTTTTAGATAACTTATTAAATCTTCTTTACGGGTATTGGTTCGATAATAACTGCTCACAAACGGATAATTAATATCGGGATTCTTTATCCCCTTTATTAAATGATGTACATACCATTCCTTGCCTTCATCTGAACCATAGGGACGGGGTGTCATTGTTATAAGTTGGTAACCAAATTCCTCTGCTATGTTAGGAAATGTATTAAAATTGGTTGGGTCAAGGTTAGCAGTTTCCTCTAAAATCATAAATCGGATGCCAGGTCTATTTTCGTCCTGAACTTTGGATAAACGACCAATTCCGAGAAGTAGTATTGAAGAATATGTTTCCCCTGTGCTACCAGGTATTTCATTATTGTTTTCATCAGTAAGACTAACCGACAGGGTGAAATACGTTTTAGGATTAAGAAGGTCAGCAAGGTATATTGTTTTAGTATTCGCTCGGTTTGCCTCTGATGGGCGGGGTCTATTAAATTACTAACGATTCTGATTATGTCCTGAATATCTTGATAAGTAAATTCTTTGCCGATTTCTTTTTTCTCAATTTTTTCATTGAGCATAAAAACAACCAGCCCTTCATCTTTAGAGGGGACTAAATATTCATAATCTTCCTTAATATCATTAATATCCATAACAATAGTAAAGTAATCGTTTTATTTCACCAGAGTTTGTTTTGTATGCTACGGTAACGTACTGTTCTTTCAGTATGTCCTTGGCGTCCTTTTTCCGGGTATTGTCCGTCACTACTTTGGTTACATGAAAAACGGCATTGGTTCTCATGCGGGTAACAAACCAAACCCGTTCTTGCGTCCATCGTGCATACTGGCTGTACAGGTTATATCCCTTGTCAAAGACTAGAAAACTCTCTGCCGGCAACTTGAGATGATAAAGGAACTTCCGGTCGTGAACTATGGCTGCCGTCATGCGGACAAATTCGGTTACCCCGCTGAAAGCATCCATCAAGGCGTGAACTTTTATACCTCCTTTCTTACGTGAGCCGTCCAGCGGATTACGCCCCACTCCTCTCAATATGTCGCTGAACAGTCCGATAGTTGTGCTGTCAATGATTTTCAAGTTACGAATGCTTAATCCTCTTAACCGGCTGTCCGAGATAAAGCTATGGTATCGCTTGAGCAGTTCAAAGTAAATGGTTTCAAACGCTCGGTAACTCCTCCTGTTGTTGGCATCGCCGAATGTGCTGCGGGGAGGAGCGTTATCCAGCCCTAAATGGGCTAATTTACCTTCACAGCCAAGCATCCCTTCACAGAGTTCCCGTAACCCATTGCAGTAGTTGAATACCCCATAGAGTACACTGACTAAATGTACCCGAAGAGGAAGCTTCTTGTAATAACGGTTGCTATTATGCTTGCGGGCTGCACCGCTTATGACCGATGCAGGTACACAACTTAAAATTTGAGATAGTATCGGCTGTCCGACTAAATTATTATTTTTGCTCATGGTTGTTTAAAAGTTCTGGTAAACTCAAAAATAACCAATAAGTAGGGGGCAAATTTTTGCCCCCTATATTATTTTAACCATTTTTAACCAATTATGCAAATATTTTTATACTTTTGTCGGACAATAATGATATTTGATCACAAAAGTCCTAATTCTATCTCAACTTAATTTTCTCTTTTATCGCAACAAACACCCCAACTCCTCCATCTTCAGAAACATCTTCTGCCGGAAGCACAGCTCCAATTCCTGACACACTGCAACTTCTACCAAGTGATGTATCTATTAACACTTCCACAGGGGAGGTAACTATTTTATCTCCTGAAGCTAACCAACTCATTCAGGATGGATTTACAAAATATGGATATTTTATAATACATATTGGCAAGCTAAATATACTTTTTTGTGGTAGTAATCAGGGTTGCAGGGTGAATACTAATTGTCCCTCGTGTTTACAATAGAAGATGAAGAAAATAAGCTTATTTTTTATAAGTATTCTTCTTTTTAATATTTGCAACGCTCAGGACAATAAATGGCATACTTTCATTGTGGAAGCTGAATCTTTTAATTTAAAAGGAGGAGGAAAATTTCATGCCTCTTGTTCAGAAATAATGCTTCCCATTAAGGTAAATGACTATTTTAGAAAGAACAAAAAAATTTATGTTCAACTTGATTTAGGAACGGGTGGTACCTTGTTACTTTATGATAATTCATTTTTCCCTCTTCTTAAAAGAAATTTAGCTATAGATACTTCGCATATACTTAAATGGAGTATTACTGTAGCAAAAGTTAAAAGAAAAATAGGTGGCCAGATAGCGGGAGAGCCTTTTGCTTTGGACAGTTTCTATATTGTGAAAAATATGGGTGGTTTAAGTCTATTAGGTTATTCTGTATTGGGAACCGTGGGATTAGACTTTTTTAGAAATAAAGTACTTGTGCTTGATTATATACACAATAGATTCTTAATAACTAACAAATTTGATTCCCTACCAGTTGAATGGAGAAATAAAACATTATATGAATCCTTGAAATTCTATCATGGACATTGCAGTGTACCTATTCAAATAGGCGATACTACTCTATCAAATGGTTTTTTAGATACTGGCTCAGGGTTATTTGATTTACTTGTTTCTTCCCAAAAATTATGGGAAAGATTAACAGGTAGAAAAGTCAATGCGCCGGATAATGAATATATTAATGCCGGGTATGCCTGGGGTAAAGAAATTAAAAATATAGGAGCTAATATGAAGAATGACACGTTGAAAATCTCTAATTATTCCATTAGTTCTCCTACAATATGGTATTGGGAAAACGATAGTTCAGATGATATAATTTTTGGTAATAATCCCTTTGCCGGTAAAGGTATCGTGATATATGATTTAATCAATAATAAGTTTGCCGCATTTTAAAATCAACCATCATGGATACTGTCTTAACCCCCTATTATCTGGACGATTTTTTGAAAACAGTTTAGGTTGTTTTGTTCATTTTTGGTTGAGTTTTGAGAGGCATCCTTCAACAAAGATGGTTGAGCAAAGTAAGTGGAAGGAGCATTTAAGTGTACCCCTTCCAACGCATCTCCGTTGGTCAGGCTATTCCTGGCGGGTTGCTCTCCAGCATTGCCCGTTTCCGCTTGACCTGACAGGGCAAAATTAGCGAACTTTTCCCGATAATACTTAT
>JAKAOA010000091.1 GCA_021823405.1 Bacteroidota bacterium
TGACAAACGGGGCGCGGCAGACGCCTTGCGCGACGTAAAAAAACAATATAAACGCAATCATCTTAAATTTACGGTAAGCGACTCCGCTCTTCCGGTGTTCGGAACAATCGCATCGCAATTTAACGATGCAGGTATGAATTCATTGTACAGGTGCGTGATGGATAAGGTGTCGGAGAAAACAAACGCCGGCTTTCATTCTTCATTTAAACGTGCAGATGAACAATCGGAGAAGATTTATATAATACCGCCCGACAGGGTGCGATATCTTTCCGAGATAACTGAAAACAACAGAAATTACGACAGATGGTCGGAAGAGCAGTCGGCGCTTGCCGAAAAGCTATATGCAATTTATATTGTATCCGCCATAACCGGTAAAAAACAGGGGAGTAACTCTGTTCATGCCGAGCTTGAAAAAATTAAAAAGGAGCTGGAAGAACAGCTGACGACCGAAAACAGAAAAATATTGAAGGAGTGGGATGAAAAATTGAAATGTTATACCGGCGACGTGTTCGTATATAATGTACGGGGTAAAGATATTCAGGTAAAAACGCATACCGAATCCCTCTCGCATATTTCTATTGCGAAAATAGCTGTGCCGCAGCATAAATCGTGGGGAGAACGGCTGCATTGGGCATTGCAGGAGAACTTTCCGGGCAGTTTTCCTTTCACCGCCGGGGTATATCCCTTCAAACGCACCGAAGAAGACCCGACGCGAATGTTCGCGGGTGAAGGCGGACCGGAACGAACCAATAAAAGGTTTCACTATGTAAGTAAGGGTATGCCAGCAAAACGGCTTTCTACCGCGTTCGATTCGGTTACTCTATATGGCAGAGACCCCGACCACCGCCCGGATATTTATGGTAAAATTGGTAATTCGGGCGTGTCGGTATGGAACCTTGATGCCGCTAAAAAGCTATACTCCGGATTCAATCTGTGCAATCCCAAAACCTCCGTTTCGATGACCATTAACGGACCTGCCGCCATCATCACCGGGTTCTTCATGAATGCAGCCATAGACCAGCAGTGCGAGCTATATATAAAGGAGAAGGGAATTGAGAAGGAGATAAGAGGGAAAACCGAAAGAGTATACCGCGATAAAGGATTGAAGCAACCCGTTTATCAGGGTAAATTACCGGAAGGCAACGATGGTCTCGGGCTTATGCTGCTTGGCACAACAGGCGATCAGGTTCTGCCAAAAGACGTTTACGAAAAGATTAAGGCATTCACCCTGTCGCAGGTGCGCGGCACGGTACAGGCAGATATATTAAAGGAAGACCAGGCGCAGAATACCTGCATATTTTCGACCGAGTTCTCCCTTCGGCTTATGGGCGATGTGCAACAATATTTTATAGATAATAAGGTTCGTAATTTCTATTCCGTATCCATTTCAGGATATCATATCGCCGAAGCGGGCGCCAACCCTATCACGCAGGTAGCGCTTACTCTTGCCAATGGCTTTACCTACGTTGAATACTACTTGAGCCGCGGCATGAATATCAACGATTTTGCGCCAAACCTCTCATTCTTCTTTTCAAACGGTATAGACCCCGAATATGCGGTGATAGGGCGCGTAGCCCGCCGTATATGGGCAAAAGCCATGAAACTAAAATATAAAGCCGACGAGCGCTCGCAGATGTTAAAGTACCATATACAAACCTCCGGACGTTCGCTGCACGCCCAGGAAATTGACTTTAACGACATACGCACCACCTTGCAGGCGCTTTATGCCATATACGACAACTGCAATTCACTCCATACCAATGCATACGACGAAGCCATTACCACGCCTACCGAAGAGAGCGTAAGAAGAGCCATAGCCATTCAGCTGATAATCAATAAGGAATTGGGGCTGGCAAAAAATGAAAACCCCCTGCAGGGTTCATTTATAATTGAAGAACTGACCAACCTTGTGGAAGAAGCCATACTTGCCGAGTTTGACCGTATAACCGAACGGGGCGGCGTGTTAGGCGCCATGGAAACCATGTACCAGCGAGGCAAAATACAGGAGGAGAGTTTGTATTATGAAAAGATGAAACACACGGGGGAATATCCTATTGTGGGCGTAAATACTTTCCTGTCGTCAAAGGGCTCGCCATCCGTTATCCCGCGCGAGGTAATCCGTTCCACCGATGAGGAAAAGGAGTTCCAGATAAGCGCATTGAAAGATATGCATAAAGCATTCGGCAAAGAAACACCCCGATTACTTAAAAACCTTCAGCATGCGGCGATAGAGAACCGTAACCTTTTTGAGCAACTAATGGAAACAACCAAATATTGCTCGCTGGGTCAGATAACGGAAGCGCTTTTTGATGTAGGCGGGCAGTATAGGAGGAATATGTAGAATTTACCATAATTCATGCATACGCCGTTTTTAGAGCTGCATACCTAATGAAAATCATACCGTAAACTATAAATCGGCGCTCCACTCAACCTATTATATGGAATAAGGAATCTACCCGACAGTGCCGCATTGTAAGTGGTTAGTTTTTAGGCATAACCGGACTGTTGAAAATAAGTGATAATAAACTATTACGCTTTACTTTTATTTGTTATACCTTTGCACCTTTTAAAGTCAAAAACCTATGCGAAACGGCGCATTGGCATTTGCCGGCATTTCGGGTTGTATGGCAGTGATGTTAGGCGCATTGGGCGCACATGCATTAAGTGGAAAGGTCGATTCCGGTTTGTTAACATCCAAAAGCATGCACGCCTACGAAACCGCTGTACATTATCAGATGATGCACACGCTCGCTATACTGGCAATGATTGCCCTGAAGGATAGATACATAGCTTATTATAGAACCGTGATAACCTTATTTATTGTGGGTATTGTTCTCTTTTCGGGTTCCATTTATCTTCTGGTTGCAGGCGACCTTACCGGCATAAATTTCAAGTTCTTCGGTCCGATTACCCCATTGGGCGGGCTCTGCTTTATAGCCGCCTGGTTTATGGTCTTTATCGGAGCGCTTAAGGCAAACAAAGAGGCATGACTAAATCAATTAACAAATAATAATTCATGGGCTACAGGGATTATCAGGAACGGATGACTAAAATTGCCGACATTTCTTATGCCATCGCCCTGTTAAGCTGGGACCAGGAAACATACATGCCCGAAAAAGGCGCCGCATTCAGAGCGCAACAAATAGCAACCCTCTCCACAATAGCGCACGGGCTTGCCACCGACAACGAACTGGGTGGAATACTGACCGATTTGAACAAAAGTGGCTCACATTCTCTGCCGGAAAAAGAGAAGCGAAATGTAGCAAGAAGCTTAAGGGACTACTCAAAACAGAAGAAATACAGTTCGGAGTTCGTAGAGCGGTTAAGTAAAACAGCTTCGGAGTGCTTTCAGGCATGGCAAAAAGCAAAAACAGAAAACAGGTTTGCGCTGTTTGCCCCGCTCTTAGCTACCATGGTAGATCTTAAGAAGCAGGAGGCCGAACTGCTCGGCTACGAAGCTCACCCCTATAACGCTCTGCTCGACCAGTACGAGCCGGGAGCCACAGTCGCCGCGCTCGACATTTTATTTAAAGACGTACGCGAACAACTTGTAAAATTTGTAAAACAGATAGCTGCAGCCCCGAAGCCGGAAGATGCCTTCATGTACAAACATTATCCGAAAGAGAAACAATGGAATTTCGGTTTGGAACTGCTCAAACAGATGCATTACGATTTTGAAGCCGGCAGACAGGACATTTCCATACACCCGTTTACGACTAGCTTTAGCGCCCTCGACGTAAGGGTGACTACGAAAATATTGGAGGACAACCTCAAGAGCATGATTTGGAGCTGTATTCATGAAGGCGGTCATGGGCTTTATGAACAGGGTTTACCCACCTCGGAATACGGTCTGCCTTCAGGCGAAGCCATTTCCCTCGGCATACACGAATCACAATCTCGACTTTGGGAAAATAACGTTGGCAGATGCTTGCCTTACTGGAAGGCAAATTATGAACGACTCCAAAAACTCTATCCCGAAAATCTGGGTAAGGTAACGCTTGAGCAATTCTATAGGGCAATGAACAGGGTTGAACCCTCATTCATAAGGATTGAGGCGGACGAACTCACCTATCATTTCCACATATTGGTAAGATACGATGTGGAAAAAAAGCTTATAGCGGGCAAGATACAGGTTAAAGAACTGCCAGAATATTGGAACTCACGATATAAAGAATATCTTGGGATTGACGTACCATCGGATGATAAGGGCGTTCTGCAAGATATTCACTGGTCGCACGGAAGCTTCGGCTATTTTCCAACTTATTCGCTCGGCAGTTTTTATGCGGCGCAGTTTTACCACCGGGCTAACATGGAGATAAAGGGGCTTGAAACACTTATTGAACAAGGCAACCTGCTCCCTCTGTTGCAATGGCTCCGCGAGAAAATTCATAAACACGGTAAATTTTATACCGCCGAAGAACTCTGTACGCAAGTTACAGGCGAAAAACTAAACTTTAAGTACTTTATGGAGTATGCTAAAAATAAATACGGCGCGATATATAATCTCAAAAAGGAGAAGGTATAGCGCACATTGAACCCAATTATCAACCAAAATAAATCCTTATGAAACACATCGGAATTAAAAATGAATCGGCATCGATTTCATCGCTCGGCTTTACGGCTCCCGATACAATATTCTGGAACCTCCCCCCGTCAAAATTGATTGAAAAAACAATAACGCTCGGTCAGGGCTCATTTTCCGATACGGGAGCGCTTATGGTAGATACAGGGGAATTTACCGGACGCTCCCCAAAAGATAAGTTTATCATAAAGGATAAATTAACTGCCGAAACCGTTTGGTGGGGCGATGTGAACTATCCGTTTGAGCCGGAAAAATTCAATGCCCTTCGGAATAAAATGGTCCATTACGCCGACAAAGCCGTGCTTTATGTACGCGACTGTTATGTATGCGCCGATCCTTCTTACCGTCTCAATGTCAGGGTAATAACCGAAACTCCATGGGCTAATCTTTTTGCAAGTAACCTTTTTCTGCGTCCTTCAAAAGAAGAGATTAAAAACTTCGTACCCGACTGGCATATCATCTGCCTGCCGGGATTTAAAGCCGATGCGAAAGCCGACGGCACCCGCCAACATAACTTTACCATGCTTAACTTTACCGAAAGACAGATACTGATAGGCGGTTCGGCTTATACAGGCGAAATAAAAAAGTCGGTTTTCACGCTTCTTAATTACGTGTTGCCGCTTCAAAAGAAAGTACTTTCGATGCACTGTTCGGCTAACGTGGGTAAAAAAGGAGATACCGCCATATTTTTCGGACTTTCGGGCACCGGGAAAACCACCCTTTCAGCCGACCCTGACCGCCGGCTTATCGGTGATGACGAACATGGATGGTCAGATAATACTATCTTCAATTTTGAAGGCGGATGCTATGCCAAGTGCGTAAATCTTTCAAAGGAGAAGGAGCCGCAGATTTACAACGCCATAAGGTTCGGTTCATTGCTCGAAAACGTGAACTGCCATGCCGGAAGCGACTGTGTGAACTACGACGATATAGCGAAAACCGAGAATACGCGAGTTGCCTATCCAACCACTTTTATAGACAATGCCATGTCGCCCTCGGTAGGCGGTGTTCCTAAAAACATCTTTTTCCTTACCTGCGACGCTTATGGCGTACTGCCGCCCGTATCAAAACTGACTATACCGCAAGCCATGTATCATTTTATATCAGGATACACAGCCAAGGTAGCCGGTACCGAAGTAGGCGTTACCGAGCCGCAGCTTACCTTTTCCGCCTGTTTCGGGAAGGCGTTTCTACCGTTGCACCCCATACAATACGCTGAATTGCTCGGCTCAAAACTGAAACAGAACAATGTGAATGTATGGCTGGTGAATACCGGCTGGAGCGGAGGACCCTATGGAATAGGCAACAGAATGAAACTCGCCTATACCCGCGCCCTTATAACAGCCGCCCTCGATGGTTCGCTCGAAAAAGTGAAATTTGATGTATTGCCTGTATTCAACTTACAAATTCCTACCGACTGCCCAGGAGTACCCGCAGAAATGCTCAATCCGCGTAATACATGGAAGGATAAGGATTCTTACGATGCCAAGATAAATCATCTTGCCGTCTCATTTGTAAAAAATTTCGAACAATACAGCTCCCGCGCAGGCAAGGATATCCTCGAAGCGGCGCCGCGAGCAATGGTTGATGCATAGCAGAACCTAAAGAGAGCATAATAATTCGCCCGGACGGGCAAATATTACTGAAAGGCGATTATTGGCATCAGGACAACCGGGAACAGTATAATCCGGTCCGATAATTTATACCGACTACAATTGAACCCGATAGCTATCGGGTTGTTAAAATGCACATATTCAAAGCATAACTGCTCGTACAGGTATTTTACACCGATGATGAATGAAAATGAGAAAAACTCATGTCGGTATAAAATTACTTACGGGCAGTATAAATTAAATCAAAGTATAACCAATATCTGATATTAACCACCGCTTGACCGGATTTTATATATTTTTAAAATTTTGTTAACAGATAGATTTATTTTTTTACTTTTGTCTTTTGTTCTGACGGTTAGATTATGTACAATGATTGACGCACAAGTTTTTTAATAAGATATGAATAAGAAAATTATAGCCGGATTAGTATGTTTATCAATGCTTGCCGCATGTAACGGACCTAAGGAACAAAGCGGAAGACAGGCGAAAGGCGGTGTATATTATGGCGGAACCTTCAGAGTAAACGAAATTACCAATTTCCGAAGCCTTTACCCCCTTGATGTAACGGAACTGGTAGCTGTAAATATTACCAATCAGATATTTGAAGGGCTGGTAAAACTCTCGCCCAAAGACCTTTCGGTAACCCCCTGCCTTGCCGAGCGATGGATTCATAACGACAGCGCCACCGTCTGGACTTTTTATATTCGAAAGGGAGTTCGCTTTCAGGACGACCCATGCTTTGAAGGCGGAAAGGGAAGGGAAATAACCGCCAGCGATTTTAAATGGTGTTTCGACCAACTATGTACCGCAAGCCCACAAAATTCGCAGTTCCAGCTTACCTTCAAAGGCCTTGTTCAAGGCGCCGACAACTGTTATCAGTTAACCGCTAATGGCAAACCTCTCCCGGCGGGCGGCGTTCCAGGCATAAAAGTAATAGACCCCAATACCTTACAGATTACTCTGGAACATCCAGCCCCCACATTTCTTGATATTTTGACGATGGCAGGATGCTGCCTATATCCTAAGGAAGCGCTTACCAAATACGGCAGAGACATCCGCATTCATTGCGTAGGAACAGGTCCCTTTCAGTTAAAGGAAATTCAGGAAGGTCAGGCAATAGTATTGACACGCAACCCGAATTACTGGAACGTGGATGAAAATGGCAACCAGCTTCCTTATCTCGAATCCGTAAAGTTCACTTTTGTAAAAGAAAAAAGAAGCGAATTACTTGAGTTTCAGAAAGATAATCTTGAGATGATGTACCAAATACCCGTGGAGATAATTCCGCAGATATTAGGAAGTATGAATAGCCAGAATAACAGTTCCCCCGTAGATTATGAATTACAGCAATATCCTGCCCTTGAAACCTATTTTTACGGCTTCAACACCCAGAATAAGATATTCTCCAATCTCTATCTTCGCCAGGCATTCAATTATGCCGTTGACCGCGATAAAATAGTAACCTATACGATGAAGGGTGAAGGCATTCCGGCAGATAACGGTTTTGTTCCCCAAATGCCCGGCTATGATAATAATAAAGTAAAGGGCTATACCTTCGACCCCAATAAAGCAAAAGAACTCCTCGCCAAAGCTGGTTACGCGAACGGCAAAGGGCTGCCTGAAATAACGCTCGAAACTAATTCGGACGGTGGCACCCGAAACGACCAGCTTGCCGATGAAGTAAAAAGGATGCTCGAAGAGAATCTTAACATAACAGTAAACATTGCAAGAGTGCCTTTCCCGCAACACCTCGATGCCCTTGAAAGAGGCAAAATTGGGTTCTTCAGGGAGAGTTGGAATGCCGATTACCCAGACCCGCAGACCTTTTTAAGTTTACTTTACGGCAATAACGTTCCGAAAGATTCCAACGCCAGAAGCAATGCAAATCCGTTCAGGTATAAGAGCGCCCGCTTCGATTCCATCTACAAGGCGGCAATAGTAACAGTTAACGACTCCGTAAGGAATAAACTCTATGAAGAAGCCGACCAGGTAGCAGTTGATGATGCCCCATTCCTCTGTATATTTTATGATGAAAACTACTATCTTCTACATAACTATGTGAAGAATTTTTACGGCAATGCAATGGATTACCGCGATTTAAGCAAGGTATATCTCATTCCGCCCGATAAGAGAACGCAGGCGATAATGAACCCGAACCCTACCCCTGCGGCGCCACAGGGCAATGGTAACAATTAAAATAGGATACACATTCTGTATCTAATAATTAAATGCCTGTAAGTCAGGTGTTTGTTAGTAACTATGATTATACTTTTGTTTTTTCTGTGCCACTGGTTCGCCTCGCTTTTTTGCCAAACCTTTTTCCTTCACAGATACTCATCGCACGGTATGTTCGTAATGAGCACGAAGTGGGAAAAGTTTTTTTATTTCGTTACATTCTTCGCACAAGGGTCGTCATTTTTGAACCCGCGCGCTTATGCCATTCTGCACCGTATGCACCATACATACAGCGATACCGGAAAAGACCCCCATTCGCCACATTTTTTTAAGGATATATGGGGTATGATGCTTCAAACCAAGAGAATTTACCAGCAATATGTAAGACATGAGGTAGAACCGGAAGATGAATTCAGAGGCGGTTACCCAGAATGGGCGTTGCTGGACAAAATAGCCGATACCTGGGTTGTTCGTCTTGGATTTGTTGCCGGATACGCTGCTTTTTATATTGTCTTCGCTCCATCTTTTTGGTGGTATCTGCTGTTGCCGGTTGATTGCCTGATGGGTCCGGTGCAAGGCGCAATAGTTAACTGGTGCGGTCATAAATATGGTTATGTCAACTTCGATAACAAGGATTATTCAAAGAACACAGTTCCATGGGATTTTTTTCTCTTCGGAGAACTGTTTCAAAACAACCATCATAAAAGCCCGGATAGCCCTAATTTTGCCAAAAGGTGGTTCGAGATAGACCCCGTTTATCCGGTTGTGAGAATACTAGGTTATTTGGGGGTGATTAAGTTAAGCAAAGCGCCTGCCCGATAAAGAGCTTATTGCTTTACTGTAATACGGGTGCGTTTCCGTCAACGTTATTCAATAGGTATTACATCGCCTTCCACTGCCAGTTGCGTATTTTGAAATACTGCCCTTGCTTCCTCAAGTAAAGGGTTCAAATCCTTGTATCTTGCCGAGAAGTGACCGATGACCAGTTTACCGACATTAGCAAGTTTGGCTATAGAAGCCGCTTGCTGGGCGGTGCTGTGCATCGTTTGCCTTGCGCGTTCCTGCATATCGGAGGTAAATGTAGCTTCGTGATAAAGCAGATTGACATCGGAGATTGAGGGTATTATCGTCTCATTGTACAGCGTATCGGAAAAGTAGGCATACCTGCGCAGCGGTAAAGGCGGAATTGTAAGCTCGCCATTGGGTATCACCTTACCGCCAGAGGTGGTAAAATTATTGCCATGCTTAATGCCTTCGAGCATTTCAATGGGAATGTCATATTCCACCAGTTTTTCCTTTATCAGCTTCCGAGGTGATGGTTTTTCTTCAAATAGAAATCCGCAACAAGGCACGCTATGGCGCATAATGAGTGTTGCAACCTTCATATCTTCATCCTCGTAAATTACCTTACTCTGTGTAAAATCGAGAGGATGGAACAGCAGCGGGTACTGCAATACCGTATGCGATTCAGCATGGGTAGTATCTATAATTCTTTTCAGCCCATCCCCTCCGTATAGGTGAATCGGTTGCGTTCTGCCAAGCAGGTGCATACTTGAAAGCAGCCCTGAAAGACCGAAAAAATGATCGCCGTGGAGATGGCTTATAAAAATATGATTGATGCGTTGGAACTTTATAGAATACCGTCTTAACTGCATCTGCGTTGCTTCGCCGCAATCGACAAGAAAATAACTGCCGGAATGCTGAACCAGTTGCGAAGTAGGGTTTCTGCCATAGGCAGGTGTGGCAGAACTGCTTCCGAGTATGGTAACCTGAAAAGGGATGGTGTAAGCTATAAATTGTAATTTAAAGAGGTTAACAGATGATAAGAAGCATCGCTGTAATCATACATAATTATTAAGAGATACGCTGGAACATTTTCGCGGCAAAGTATCATGCCTGCGCAAACTTACTTATGCCCTCCTCTACCGAATCAGCGGTATTCAAAATGTTGTCGAGTTGCGAAATAAGAATGAGTTTTCTGACCGGTTCCTTTATACCCGTAATTACCAATGCGCCGCCCGATTGTTTACAAAGCCGGTTGCCTACCAATATTGCGCTAAGCCCCGAAGAGTCGCAATAACGTGTATCAGACATATCAATTATTATATTTTTGGAGCCATCGGCATTGATATTTACAAGTTCGGCTTTAAGATCGGGCGCGATTAAACTGTCCAACTTTTCTGAATTAATTTTTACCACTATACAGTTTTTCTGCTTTTCAATCTGGAGTATCATGGCGCGCTTTCTTCTGTAATTATTTTACAAATATAGGAATCTATACAGATAAATAACTGTCTTTGTTTTTATTTTGTGGCTCTGTTGCTAATGATAAAATATAGGACTGTTCCGATTAAACTGATATTTATATTATTTCGCTTATCCTAAAGGCGAATGCAAAGCATTTGAGGGATTCAACAGTAACTTTTTCTTATCCCGATAGGTTATAGGGATAGTCCACCCTGTTAACAGTGTATCCTATTGAACGGTTATTAAACGTGTGTTCCTGTAATAAATGCCATTTATTTAATGGAGCGGCATAAGATTACCCGATAAATGTTCTATAATTTCATTTAGCAACGTGCTGGCGCATCCAACAAATCGGCAAAAAATGCGTTATTAGGAGACGAATAAGAAAACAAAAATTCATATCGGGATAACCGCGCGAACACCATGCCACTCTCCGCCAGCTTCCATATAAGGACTATTTCCCTGATATTCGTAGATTTGTAGGTACATGAGGAATTCTATTATTTTCCTTACAGTGCTTGTCATGCTCGTTCCTGTTACGGTCTTTTCCCAGGCATTGAGCAACCTCCGGAATAGAGCAGTGGCCGCCCGCGATACCATACGACTTGATACATTGAGTGTTATACCCGGAACGCTTTCCGTTCTGTATAACAAAAGGCGGCTAACAGGCGCATCCCCTAGCAATAGCAGGGCTGTATTAGATTCTTCCTGCTATAAAGTAAATGAAGCCGGAAGTATTCTGATTAT
>JAKAOA010000092.1 GCA_021823405.1 Bacteroidota bacterium
CGTGGCAAGGGCAATATATGATTAGCGGCAACGGCACGGGGCAAGACAGGAATCAGGTTAAATACAACTTTACCACCACAAGTCCCTTGGTTAAATATAACAATTGCGCCAATATGGCTCAAGGAATGGTAACCATTACTCCGGCGGGGCTCGCGAACCGCATAGTGAGCTATACCGGCGGAAGCAATTGCAATACAAGCGCAACGGTTACAATTGATGGTCAGAATTATACAATTACAAGCAACTAATTATCTTTTTGCTATTTTTAGTCCCAAAAATTAAACGAACCTACCCGCAATATGGACATTCACGATTTTTATGACAAAATGGACCGCGATAACATCCTGCTCTCCTTCAAGGGTGATATTACAGCCGAGTTACTAACCTCTATCCTGCAAATTATCGAATCGAAAATGGATAATATGCAGGAAGAACCAAAGATGAAAAAGAAGGTTTACATAGTGCTCGTTGAACTTCTGCAAAACCTCTATCATCACATGGACGACCCCTCGCTGGAAACAGGCAATACCGCCGATGCTTCCCGCACCGCCATATTTATGATAGGAAAAGAGCAAAACCATTATAATGTAATCACCGGTAACTACATTAAAAATGACAAAGTGACGGGTTTGAAAAAGAAAATGGACGAAATAAACGCACTGCCTCCCGAACAGCTGAAGGAACACTACAAGAAGATACTAAACAACGGTCAGATGTCGGATAAAGGCGGAGGCGGACTTGGTATGGTAGACATAGCCCGCAGGACAGGGAAACCGCTTTTCTACCAGTTTACCCCCATTAACGATAATTTCTCTTTTTTCACACTCAACATTGTAATTGAACAATAATAAACTTTAACCATTATATACGTATGGAAATTATAGCGATAGAAAGTACACCGAAGACCCCAGCCATAAAATTCGATGCAAAGAAAGGAAGGTTGGAAATAAAAGGAAGGTCGATACCCGAAAACTCGGTTGAATTTTACAAACCGCTTGTTGAAAGCCTTGAGCAATACGCATCAAGCCCGAACTCCCCTACACAGGTAGATATTCAGCTTGAATATTTTAACACCGCATCATCAAAATGCATTCTGGATGTGCTTAAACGCCTCGAATCTATACACCGTCAGGGTAATCAGGTTATCATCAACTGGTACTACGAGGAAGATGACGAGGATATGCGTGAGGCAGGAGAGGACTATCAAGCCATCGTAAACCTCGCATTTAACATGCAGCAGGTAGAAGTGGAATAAATCCGTGGCAGGTTGATGGTAAATCATGCCTGTACCTTTTTTATTAATTAAGATTGCGACAGCCCTAAAAACGGAAATAATACGGGGACTGTCCCATACAAGTTGTTAATGGCAGAGGACCATCCCAAAAAGAGTTTCGCGGAGCGGCTAAAAAATAAGTACTATTTTATTATCCGGAAGGAGGAAAACTTCGAGGAAAAACTCTCCTTGCGGTTTTCACCCATAGGCATTTTTCTGGTTACCGGCGGTATAGTTGTTTTACTTATTGTACTTGTAATATATCTGGCGGCATTTACCCCCCTTCGCGAATATATTCCGGGCTATGCCGATGTAAACGTTAGGCGAAACCTAATAATTTTTAGCCAGAAAACCGACTCACTTACCGAGGCGCTAAAGGAACGAGACGCTTACATGGCTAACATAAAACGCATCTTAAATGGTGATGCAGGAGAATCCGACTCGGCATCTTCAAAAAAACTTCAGCCGGCCGACTCTGTCATCTCCGCCCGCTCAAAAACAGTAGCGCCCCCATCCCGTTCCGACTCCATGCTTCGTTCCGAAGTAGAGTCGCAGGATCCATACAATCTTAATCTCCGGAATATCACCTCATCGAAATCGGGAGAAAGTATTAACGACTACTTTTTCTTCTGCCCGCTCAAAGGAGTAATCACGAACAGTTTTGCACCGGCGCAAGGGCACTATGGCATAGATATTGTTGCAAAGGAAAATGAAGCGATAAAAGCCACGCTAAACGGCTCTGTTATATTATCCACATGGACGCTTGCCACCGGCAACGTTATAATTATCCAGCACGACAATAACCTGCTCTCGGTATATGAACATAATTCGGTTCTGCTTAAAAAAACAGGTGATTATGTAAAAGCGGGCGATGTAATAGCAATCATCGGCAATACCGGCGAACTCACCACCGGACCCCATCTTCATTTTGAACTCTGGTATAAGGGCGAACCCGTTAACCCGGTGAAATACATTGCATTCTGAATACCGCGAACGGTGTAGTTAAATCAAAGCTCCTATAAGCATTCATATAATTATCATTAGCTATAACTTTATTATAATGCACACTTTTTAACAAAAAAGAGGTATTATTTAACATAAATATTGGCAAAGTATAACCAATAACATAGAAAATCAAATACTACGGAAAAGTACCATTACTTAGCAGAATTTAGTCCTAAATTTAACCCCGTACACCTATAATGAACTTCATTTGGCTTGTAATTGATATGAAAAATAAAAATACCTTTGTACTCCCAAAAAAAATCAAAAAATTTTATGACAAAAACTGATGTAAAAACAAAAGCCAGCAATGGCTCGCAGGCGGTGGAAAACGAAATCCATAAATTTATGGAAAAAGTAAGGGCGAAAGACCCGAACCAGCCGGAATTTCTACAGGCGGTGATGGAAGTAGCCGAAGCGGTGATACCCTTTACCATGGAGCACAAAAAATACATGGACGCAAAAATCCTTGAGCGCATAGCCGAACCCGAGCGCGTATTCCAATTCAGGGTGCCATGGGTTGACGATAAAGGGAATTTCCAAGTAAACCGCGGCTTCCGTATTCAAATGAACAGCGCCATCGGACCATACAAAGGCGGCTTACGTTTCCACCCTTCGGTAAACCTATCCATTCTTAAGTTTCTCGCCTTCGAGCAAGTGTTCAAAAATTCTTTGACCACACTGCCGATGGGCGGCGGAAAAGGCGGCACCGATTTCGACCCGAAAGGAAAGTCGGATAACGAAGTGATGAAATTCTGCCAGTCGTTCATGACTGAACTTGCCAAGCACATAGGCGCCAATACAGACGTACCTGCAGGCGATATAGGAGTAGGCGGACGTGAAATAGGGTTCCTCTTCGGTCAATACAAAAGAGTACGCAACGAATTCACAGGAGTACTTACCGGAAAAGGTCTCGAATACGGCGGCAGCTTAATACGCCCCGAAGCAACGGGATACGGATGCGTGTACTTCACACAGGAAATGCTCGCTACTAAAAAGGATTCATTCAAAGGTAAAACAGTAGTTGTGTCAGGATCGGGCAACGTAGCTCAATATGCAATAGAAAAGGTTAACCAACTCGGCGGTAAAGTTGTTACAGCTTCCGACAGTTCAGGGTTCGTATATGATAAGAACGGTATCAATGCCGAAAAGCTTGCCTTTATAATGGAACTGAAAAATGAAAAGCGCGGACGTATTAAGGAATATGCCGATAAGTTTAAAGCTGATTATTATGAAGGCGAAACGCCTTGGGGCGTAAAATGCGATGTTGCGCTTCCTTGCGCCACGCAAAACGAACTTAATGAAGCAGATGCAGAAAAACTTGTGAAGAATGGCTGTATTGCAGTTGCCGAAGGCGCCAATATGCCCACCACACCCGAAGCAACCAGCTATTTCCTTTCTCATAATATTATGTTCGGACCGGGTAAAGCCGCCAATGCAGGCGGCGTAGCCACGTCGGGACTGGAAATGAGCCAGAATTCTTTACGTCTTTCATGGACCCGCGAAGAAGTTGACCAACGCCTGCACGGCATTATGAAGAGCATACACTCTGCATGTGTGAAGTATGGCAAAGACGGCAACAACGTGAATTATGTAAAAGGCGCCAACATTGCCGGCTTTGTTAAAGTAGCCGATGCAATGCTCGCACAAGGCATGGTATAAGTTCCGAAGCAATCATACCGAGATGAATCTTTTGCATTTTTATTCCTTGTCGGTATAAATGTAATTTTAAAATCCCGTCGCGCAGTTTATGCGGCGGGATTTTTTTATTTTCAAAAGAACAGGAATTATTAAAAATATGTGACGATAATCATCGAACTCCCTTCTATTTTAAGTATATTTGCATATCAAAATGGCTGCAACGATGAAAGAAATAACCGCTTTGACCAAAAGCGCCTTTCAGATGAATATAGAGGAGGCGATTAATGATATAAGGAAAGGTAAACTCGTAATTGTAGTGGATGATGAAGACCGTGAAAATGAAGGCGATTTCATCACCGCAGCCCGCAACGTCACCCCTGAAATGGTAAACTTCATGCTACAGCACGGGCGCGGCGTGCTCTGCGTACCCATTGAAGAAAAGAGATGCGAGGAATTGGAACTGAATATGATGGTAACCAAAAACACCTCGCTTCACCAAACACCCTTTACTGTTTCAGTTGACTTGATAGGCAGCGGCTGCACAACCGGCGTATCGGCGCACGACAGAGCCAAAACCATTCAGGCGCTTGCATCTTCCTCATCCGCGGCAAAAGATTTTGCCCGACCCGGTCACATCTTCCCGCTGCGGGCTATGACTGGCGGAGTTCTGCGCAGAGCAGGACATACTGAATCGGCAACAGACCTGGCTCGACTTGCAGGATTTGAACCAGTGGGTGCGCTCATAGAGGTAATGAACGACGACGGTACAATGGCGCGCACGCCTCAACTGAAAGAGATTGCCCGGAAGTTCAACCTCAAAATAATATCTATTAAAGAACTTATTGAATACCGCCTTGCGAAAGAAAGTATCGTTATCCGCGATATTGAAGTGAATATGCCTACGAATTGGGGCGACTTTAAACTCATTGCCTTCCGACAAACCACGAATGACCAGGAACATCTTGCACTCGTAAAAGGACAATGGAAAAAGGATGAACCTGTATTGGTTCGTATGCATTCTTCCTGTGTTACAGGAGATATTTTCGGTTCGCTGCGCTGCGATTGCGGAACGCAACTGCATAAAGCCATGGAGCGGATTGAAGAAGCCGGTAAAGGTGTGATAGTATATATCAACCAGGAAGGCAGAGGCATTGGGTTGTTAAATAAGTTGCGCGCATACAAATTGCAGGAAGAGGGGTTCGATACTGTGGAAGCGAATCTTGAGCTCGGTTTTAAACCCGATGAGCGCGACTACGGCGTGGGAGCGCAAATACTGCGTAACCTTAATATAACAAAACTCCGATTGATGACCAATAATCCGAAAAAAAGAGCAGGGCTGTTAGGGTATGGGCTGGAGATAGTGGAGAATGTTCCGCTGGAGGCGAAACCAAACGCGCATAACCGCTTTTACCTTCAAACTAAAAGAGACAAACTGGGACACACCCTTCACCTTGATAACAGGAGTGAAGAAGGGGAAAAGTAATGTGTCTTGCGCGCTATGTTCTGCTTGGGGAAGAAATAATGAGCATCATACGGTTTAATTCACGGCATGCGGGTATTACTTGCCTCCCTCTTTTCTTATGGGCGATTTTGGCTGCCGCAAACTATCAAAATAAATTTTCTGCTGTGGATTATTCGGATCGAGCATCTTTACTTTGTTATAATAATAACTAGCCGAGTCCTTTACTTTATTAATAAAAAAACAGTAAGCGACAGATGAATACGCCTCTATGAGATTATCCTTGTTTTTGAGGGTATCGGCGCCTAACTTTTTGGCATAGAGTTCATAATATGGTTTTGATGAACATTGAGTTGTATCTATAAACAATATACTTCTGGCGCGCCAAAGATAACCGAGCGGGAGATTAGGCATATACTTGGTTATTACTGCAAAAGCGGAATCGGCTTTTCCGTATTGCTTATTGGAATATGCCGCCCTGCCAAGCGTATTATAGTCGTTCACGGTCGGCTGCGGCAACTGTGTGCGCATCTGAAAATATTTCACCGCCTCGTCATATTTTCCGTCCTTATACTCAATATTACCAATCTGCGATGTGAGTTCCGCCGCCAGTGAAGAATCCTTTGCCATCGCCTGTTTCATTTTCTCTACTGCAAGGGAATCCTGTCCGTTTCTGGAAAGTAACTTACCCTGATAGGCATAGTCGGAGGGCAATATTTTTACCGCTCCTTTAGAGTCCTTTTCAAAAAACTTATTTATATATATCAGTCCGTTTTTATAGTCGCCGGTTTCATAAAGCGAGTATGCCATCACCCTGTACAATATCAGGTTGGAAGAATCTTTTGGCAGTATGGTCTGAATCTCTGTAACCGATTCCTTATACTTTTTTGCTTCATATAGGAACTCGGCGTAACGTATCCTTGCATCCAGCGAATTGTTCAGCTGCAAATATTTCTTGTATTGGGCAACCGCCTCGTCATATCTCTCCGATTTGTTCAACATTTCGGCTTTTTCTCGGTATGCCGGCGCAAAGGTGGAATCGGTTTGAGTGGCTTTCTGATAATATTGGTAAGAGAGGTCGTAATTACGCGCCCTGCTGTACAACTGACCGAGACGAAGAAGCCCTGTAACGCTCTTCGGGTTAATTGAAGTTGCTTTGTCGTAATAGGTTACCGCGTTGCTCCCGTCGTTCAGCGCAAGGTATGCATCGCCCATGTCAATACATATATCTGCATTATTGGGGTCCAGATTAATTGCGGCGGTAAGCAGTTGTATCGCTTTGGTTATGTCCTTGTTGGCATTCGGCACGTTGATATATGCTACGGCTATCTTGGAAAGTACAATAGGATCTTTCGATTTACTTAATACTTTGGCATATTCAAAATTATGCTGCGCTTCTTTCACGCTATCGGCGTAGAGTTCAATTTTGCCTAACCCGGCGTAGTTCAGCGGTTCAGCCGGATTTTTCAGGATACCCTTCCGGTAAGCGGCGGCGGCGGAATCCTGGAAGTCCCATTTAAAGAAATTCTCTCCCTCATAGAAATAGAGTTTACCGTCGGCGGGATTAGCTTTAATAAGATTTTTGAAGGCGACATCCGCTCTTTGGAATTCTTCGTTCTTGGTTAGCCGAATGGCAGTTTCAATATTTTGTGCACTTAACAGGAGAGGCATAATTGATACGCCTGCGGCAATAAAATTACGTCTGAAAATTGAATTTACTCTCATATATCGCAGTTTGAAAGGGCTCAAAGGTAGAAATTATAGACGGAAGGGAATTAAATTACTGTTCTTCTTTTTTTTGTAATAGCGTGTATCAGCGAATTCAGTACATACTTCCCGTCGGTATTGCCCAAAAGTTCATCGGCGGCGCGTTCTGGGTGGGGCATCATTCCTATCACGTTTCCGGCTTCGTTGCATATTCCCGCGATGTTTTCCAGCGAACCGTTCGGGTTAGATTCTTCAGTCGTTTCGCCTTGCGCATCACAATACCTGAATAATATCCTGTTCTCCTTATTTAGCTTCGACAGGGATATCGAATCGGCATAATAGCGACCTTCGCCATGCGCTATAGGTATTTTCAAAACGCCGTTTACCGGCGCCGATTGAGTAACGGCGGACGAACGGTTTTGCACTTTCAAATATATATTTTTGCAAATAAATTTCCTATTGGCGTTCATCAGTAAGGCGCCCGGCAGCAAGCCCGATTCGCATAATATCTGGAATCCATTGCATATTCCTATTACATATCCGCCGTTGGAAGCGAAATCTGTAACGCTATGCATAATGGGTGAAAACTTCGATAGTGCGCCCGAACGCAGATAATCGCCGAATGAAAATCCGCCAGGCAAGATGATGCAGTCACAGCCCTGCAAGTCGGTTGACTTATGCCATATCCGCACCGCTTTTTGTTTCATGCAGGTTTCAAGGGCGTATATCATATCGTGGTCACAATTGGAACCCGGAAAAACCACTACTCCGAACTTAGGCATATTATTCAATAATGTAAATCAGCGGCAAAATTAACAATTATCAACCGTATAAAAAACCATTCTCAACGGGCAACTGTAATTATTCTACTGCCCGGAAGCGATTTTGCGAATGTTTATCGCTCCTAAAGCGATTTTACGACTGCGTTTTGATAGCTATATAAAGAAAAATTAGACGGTGTACAGGTTAATGGACAACTTCTATCAATATAGAGGGAATTTTCACTTTCCACGTTCTGATTAAACAGTGTATTAGATATAAGTGATAATAAAAAATAAATAATATATACACTATGTTATATATAATATATATATTTGCGTTCTATAGTTAAAGATATGAACTATGAGATATAAGAGATGAGCCATGAAAGACAATTATAAGTTAGAAAGTAAAGGTGAAAAAATGATTTTGAGAATAAAAAATAGGGCAAAAGGATGCTTAACGGCTTGTTCGGGAGGTGGCGTTTATTTTAAGTTAAAGGATATGATAAATTATTTTTCAAATGCGTTTGGAACGCAAATTTGGACATTTTTAACCGTGAACCTATGCCAAAGCATGCTCGCCTACCGGCGTGGTGTGGAAAATTTTTAAACGGGTATGCGCATCAGTGTGAACAGTGAGAACGCCAATGATGGGAGCTATCTCTTTACACCCTCAAAAGGAGGGCTACTCACCCATAGCGGCATGGTATCCATTAGTATACCCTGTGTATACCATTAACATTATGAAAATCAATTTATTAGCAAAAAAATATCTTGAAAAGTGTATACCCATATTTACCCACGCGCCGATAATGCTCCGCTTTTGCAATGGTTAAAAAAATAGTGGCAGAAAGTTTGCAGCCGATAAATAAGCATAACCCTAATTGTTTATAACACAGACGGAATGCAAACAGCCGAGACAATCTGCCTGAACTGAAGGATAAACTATAAGAATGGCTAAGCCCGGTATAATACAAAAATCCATGCCTAATTTTTATAATGAAAAAAAGAACTATCTTTGTACTTTGATGAAGCGCAAAGTACTACTCTCGCCTAAGCAACTTGAACTTACTCTTGACCGACTTTGCCACCAGTTAATAGAGAATCACGACAATTTTAACGACAGCGTAATAATCGGCTTGCAGCCGCGCGGGATATATCTTGCCCGCCGTTTACAGAAGAAACTCACTGCCCTCGCCAGAGGAGTGGCAATCCCCTACGGGGAAATTGACCCCACCTTTTACCGGGACGATTTCCGCACCAAAGGTCATCCCATTGCGCCCAGCAGCATGAATATGGATTTTGTTACAGTAGAAAACAAAAATGTAATACTTGTGGACGATGTACTCTTTTCGGGCAGAACTATCAGAGCGGGTCTGGATGCGCTCCTTGACTTCGGCAGACCTAAAAAAGTGGAACTGCTGGTGCTAATCGATCGCCGCTACAGCCGCCATCTGCCCATACAGCCCGATTATGTCGGGAAGCGGGTTGATACCATTGTTTCGCAGAACGTAAAAACGGAATTAAAGGAAGCAGGTGACAGCGTCGATGGCGTTTGGCTGACAGAGAGTGAAGAACGAAGAACCAAGCCCTAATGATGAGAAAAGATAATAATAAACAGGAAAAAACGCTGCCCGCTCATGGGATAAGAACGGCAAGGGGCAAATCCCTAAGTATTAAACATCTGCTCGGAATAAAAGATTTAACCCCTGCCGATATAGAACTCATTTTCGCCACCGCCGATACCTTTAAATCGGTTATTAACAGACCGATAAAAAAAGTGCCATCGCTGCGCGATGTAACCATTGCCAATATATTTTTTGAGAACTCCACCCGCACCCGCATCTCCTTTGAACTCGCCGAACGTCGTCTCTCCGCCGATGTATTGAACTTTTCCGCTTCGGCATCGTCGGTAAAAAAAGGAGAAACGCTGATTGACACCGTGAACAACATACTTGCAATGAAGGTGGACATGATAGTCATGCGGCATTCAAGCCCTGGCGCCTGTTCATTTCTGGCAAAACATGTAAACTCTATCATCGTAAATGCGGGAGACGGAACTCATGAACATCCTACGCAGGCGCTGCTCGATGCCTATTCCATACGCGAAAAATATGGCGAGGTGCGCGGCAAAAAGATAGCCATTGTAGGCGATATTATGCACTCAAGGGTTGCGTTGTCAAATATATTTTGTCTGCAAAAACTCGGAGCCGAAGTTATGGTTTGCGGTCCGCCCACCTTGCTGCCAAAGTATATTTCACAACTTGGCGTAAAAGTAGAATTCGATCTGATGAAAGCCCTGTCCTGGTGCGATGTTGCCAATATGTTGCGCATACAGTTGGAACGGCAGGACATCAGGTATTTCCCCTCTTTGCGGGAATACACCATGCTTTACGGGCTTACCAAACAGCGGCTGAACTCCCTCCACAAGAAAATTACAATCATGCACCCCGGACCAATCAACCGTGGGGTGGAAATAACAAGCGATGTAGCCGATTCCGACCAATCCATTATCCTCGAACAGGTGGAAAACGGAGTGGCAATCCGTATGGCGGTGCTCTATCTGCTGGCGGCTAACAATTAAATTCTATCGCAGTTAAAAAATATATGCCAATAGATAAATGAATAACAGAAGAATATGCGAAAAGTTAAATCATCAGTAATTCGGCTTACCCAGGAATTCAGTTTCGAAATGGCTCATGCCCTCGATAACTATGACGGTCCTTGCAGGAATATACACGGGCATTCTTATAAGCTATCGGTAACCGTAAAAGGACAACCCATAGACGATGCAAGTGATAATAACAACGGTATGGTGGTTGACTTCGGAGTGATTAAGAAAGTAGCAGATGAACATATCGTTTCAAAATACGACCATGCCCTAGTGCTGAACAACGCCTCCGACTTATCTAAAATACTTAAAAACAGGGCAAAAGAAAAGATAATCTGGAAGGATTATCAGCCCACCTGCGAAAATATGCTCCTTGAGTTCATGAAAATAATAAAAGGCAATCTACCGGAAAACCTGATCCTGCATAGCGTTCGGCTGAAAGAGGCGCCGGGTTCTTATGCAGAATGGTTTGCAGAGGATAATATAACGAAGGATTGACGCACTCTTAGAGCCATCCTTCCGCTTTATACCAGTTCACCGTTTCTTGTATTGCATTTTCAAGGGAATACAGAGGTTTAAAATTCAGATCGGTTACAGCAGCCGATATATCGCATACCCAGTTTTTACTGCTCAATTCAATGGCTTTGTCTACATTTAATCCCGGCGTTCTTCCTAAAATTGAACCGGTGGTCTCAAGTATCCGGGCGATTATTTTCATCAGATTGCCCGATACTGCTATGTCCGGCGCTTTTTTGCCTAATGCCTTCTTTACATACTTACCGAATACATCGCCTTTGTATGCTTGCCCGTCTGAAATAAAATA
>JAKAOA010000093.1 GCA_021823405.1 Bacteroidota bacterium
GATCTCTTTTGTAATAAGCGGAATGGTCAAACCAAACGCATCGCCTCGTATTCTCTTCCTAATTAGTTCTGCACCTGCAGTAATGTTTCCCCATTGGTCGGAGCCGCCCATCTGCAATTTGCAACCCATATTTTCATAAAGGTATAGAAAGTCATACGCCTGCATTAAAATATAATTGAATTCGGTAAAGGAAAGCTCTTGTCCTGCAGCCATTCTATCCTTAATAAAGCCCTTGTTTAAGAGATAGTTTACAGTAAGATATTTACCTACATCCCGGAAAAAGAAGAGAGGATTCATCTTCTCATACCATATATAATTATTAACGAGTTGGGCAGAATTTTCGCATGAGAAATCGAGGAACTTCTCCAACTGTTTCTTAATACATTCCTGGTTATGGTTTATTTGTTCAATAGAAAGAAGTTTCCTTTCCTCCTTTTTTCCTGATGGATCGCCTATCATTCCAGTGGCGCCTCCTATCAAAGCGATTGGTTTATGTCCTGCTTTTTGAAAGTGCAATAAAAGCATAATCTGCGCCAGATTTCCTATATGTAGTGAATCGGCAGTTGGGTCAAAACCGATGTATCCTGTAACAACTTCCCGCTTTAATAATTCATCCAGTCCGGGCATTAAATCGTGCAACATACCTCGCCAGCGTAACTCTTCAAGAAAATCAAATTTCATGGTATCTACTTTAAGGCGGTAAAGATAATACTTAGCTCCTTACTTTTATCACCGAAAACAGGAAGGAATTTTGGTTGGGGTACTGTCATTTATTATCTGCCATTTTACTTTGGCAAGGTTTTTGATGTTAAATTTGTTGCAATTGATTTATTAAAGACAAGGATATGGAACATGACAAAAGTAATGGAGGCGAGCCAAAAATACCGGAATCGGACATAGATTCTGCTCACACGGACTTAAAGAGTACCGACACGTCAGCAAAATGTGCAGAATTGGAAACAAAATATGCCGAAATAAATGATAAGTATACGCGGCTTTATGCGGATTTTGAAAATTACAGGCGGCGAACTGCGAAAGAACGAATTGAATGGCTGAAGACAGCGGGTGAGGAGACCGTACTTGCTATATTACCAATATTAGATGATATGGAAAGAGCGGTAGCCCATAATAAAAATATCAACGAAGCCGCACCTTTAAAGGAAGGCATGGAACTAATACAACAGAAGTTCAGAAACCTTATTATTTCACGCGGAGTGGAGCCGATGGAAACAATCGGTAAGTCATTTGACCCTGATTTTCATGATGCAGTGACAAATCTTGAATCACCTTCCCAAGAGATGAAAGGTAAGGTTATAGAAGAAGTACAGAAAGGTTATCTGCTTAACGGAAAGGTCATCCGGCATGCAAAAGTGGTTGTAGGAAAATAAATAAATACAACGGATGAAAAAAGATTTTTACGAAGTTCTGGGACTTGCCAGGGGCGCTTCGGCAGAAGAAATTAAAAAGGCATACAGGCAGAAGGCATTACAATATCATCCAGACCGTAATCCTGGCAACAAAGAAGCCGAAGAAAGATTCAAGGAAGCTGCGGAGGCATACGAGGTATTAAGCGATGCGGATAAAAAAAGCAGATACGACAGAATGGGGCATGCCGGAGTCGGTACAAGCGCTGCATCTGACGGTGGAATGGGTGGTTTTTCGGGGTTTAGCGGAAACATGAATATGGAGGATATTTTTAGCCGTTTCGGCGATATTTTCGGCGCCGAATTCGGTGGCGGCGGTTTTCAGGGCGGCAGACAGGTGAGAAGGGGTACGAACTTGCGGGTAAAGTTAAAAATTACACTTCAGGAGGTTGCAAATGGTGTTGAAAAGAAGATTAAGGTAAATAAACAGATTCCTTGCAAAGAGTGCAAGGGAACAGGAGGAGCCAAAGGTACAGGATTTCATTCCTGTAATACGTGCCATGGTTCGGGGTATGTTACCCGCGTACAACGGACTTTTATCGGACAGATACAGACAACTAATCCGTGTCCTGCGTGCGGCGGTGAAGGAAAAGTTATAACAGAAAAATGCAAGCCATGCCATGGTCATGGTATTGTGAATGGTGAAGATATTATATCGGTCAGGATACCGCCAGGTGTGGAGGATGGAATGCAACTTTCTTTGCAAGGGCAGGGTAATGCCGCTCCAAATGACGGAATACCCGGAGACCTGATTATCTTAATAGAAACAATAGAAGATGAACAGTTAAAGCGGCACGGTAAGGATCTCTATTGCGAACATTATCTGAACATAGCAGATGCTGCACTCGGATGCAGTATTGAGGTGACTACGCTCGACGGCAATGCACGGGTAAAGGTAGATGCCGGTACTCAAAGCGGAAAGGTATTGCGTTTGAAAGGCAAAGGACTGCCAGCCCTGAACTCCTATGGCAAAGGAGACATACTTATCTACCTTAATGTATGGACTCCCCAAAATCTGACCTCCGAGGAAAAGAAAATCCTTGAATCATTAAAAAAATCGGAAAATTTTATGCCTCATCCGGATAAAAAAGGCAAAAGTTTTAGGGATAGGTTAGGTGAATTTTTTAATTAGGGAGTATCGGAGGTAATAGTCCGACAATATCTATACCTACTTCTATTCTTTTCTTATATAATGCCCGTAAGCGGTTTTGCGTGCGCCAACCCAAAACCGACCACAATTGAACCCGATTGCTATCGGGACGCGCTCGCAAAAACGCTTATGATTAGTATAAATGTACCGTCAAGCCGTTAAATTGATACATTGAATTTCCGTTTTTGGATAAATCTGAATGTTAAGGATATGGTAAAGAAAATTAATTTTGTGGAAATCTGAAAAATTAATCTATGCCGGACACAATTGAACCCGATAGCTATCGGGTTATTAAAATTCACCAATTCAAATTATCGGTTTAAATACTCGTACAGGTATTTTGCTTTGCACAACCGCTATAACTTAGGCGGCATGCTGTCGCAAAGTCACTTACGAGCAGTATATAAAATCAGTTATGAAGTATATTATATCATACGCGCCAAATCATCAGCACTTTATAGATATTGAAATAATAACAGACGCAATTCAGGGTAACTTGAATGTGCAGTTACCCTCATGGCGTCCGGGTAGATATGAACTTTCGAATTATGCAAAAAATATACGAAACTGGAGGGCTGAAGATTCAAACGGAAAAACTTTTTCATTTACGAAAATAAAAAAGGACTTGTGGGAAGTAGTGGTGCCGCAAAAATCGGAAATACATATAAAATACAGTTACTATGCGGCTGATAATGATGCAGGTAATAGCTACTTGGATGATTATCAGATTTTTGTAAACCCCGCAAACTGCTGTATGTATATTCCGGATAAAAGAATGGAAGAAGTGCAGCTGGAGCTTATCTTACCTGTTAATTATCAAGTGGCTACCGCAATGAAAAGGGAGAAACAGACGCAGCCGAACCACTCAAATATTGAAAACAGACAAATGAGCCGGATGCACACGCATATACTGAAGGCATCAGATTATGATGAACTGGCGGATAGCCCATTTATTGCTAGTCCAACACTGATGCATAATATGTTTGTAATGGACGGCATAGAATTTCATCTTTGGATTCAGGGAGAGGCAAAACCGGATTGGGGCAAAATTATCAACGACTTTTTTATTTTCATAAACGAACAGGTGAACATGATGAAGGGCTGTCCTGTAAAAGAGTATCATTTTCTGTTTCATGTTATGCCTACCAAATTCTATCATGGCGTAGAACATCTTGCATCCACAGATATATCAATTGGACCTGCCTATAATTTTATGAAGGAGGACACGTACAACGGTTTTTTAGGTTTATCGTGTCATGAATTTTTCCATTGTTGGAATATTAAAACAATCCGACCCGCCGAAATGTACCCGTATGACTATACAAGAGAGAACTATTCACGTCTCGGTTATGTATGCGAAGGGATTACGACTTATTACGGAAATTATCTGCTATACAGGTCGGGCGTTTTTAATGAGTTTCAGTATTTGAAATCTGTTAAGGGAGAGGTTCAAAAGCATTTTGATAATTATGGCAGATTTAATTTGAGCGTAGCTCTTTCTTCATTCGATACATGGGTTGACGGGTATTCCGCCGGAGTCCCCGGGCGTAAAGTATCCATCTATACGGAGGGAGGATTACTTGCATTCATTACCGATGTTTTTATAAGACGTAATTCACAAAATAAAAAATCGCTTGATGATGTAATGCGCGTTCTCTACCATGAATACGCGATGAAAGGAAAGCCATATACCGAAGAGGATTACAAGCAAATAGTAGAAAGCGCCGCCGGAAACTCTTTTGTTGACATATTTGATAACTATATAAATAAACCATCTGACCTTTATAAACCGCTTACAGAGGCGCTCGATTGGCTGGGAATGCAATTATATCAGACAGAGAGTAAAAAATATTGTGAACGTTACTGGGGAATGAAAACCTCCGAAGACCACGGGAACGGTCATGGAACAGTAAAGGTTTCTGCAGTGGCACCCGATTCACCTGCTGCATTCAGCGGCATATATCAAGGCGATGAGATATTAATGATAAACGGACACCAGTTGAAAAATAATTTCAATGATTGGTGCGAATTTTACAGTCACGAGGAGGTGCAATTAACGGTATCATCGTCGCAAATGCTTCGTGAGGTAAAATTGGCGCATGTTACCGGAAAAGAATATTATCCCTGTTTTCACGTTTTTAAGAAAAGGGATGCCACACTTGAACAGAAGGCGGCTTACAGATTATGGTGCAACAGAGATTTCTAATAATTTCAGAGTTAAAGAAAAGGATGTAATGGGTATCTAAAATTATTATTAGGGAGGCAATGTTGAACCGGAGGGGAAAAGTGCGTAAATTTGTATAAAATTAAGTAGAATGTTAGATAAGCTAAAGTCAATAGCAGAGCGATATAAGCAAATAGAGGAACAATTGTCCGATCCTGCTACACTTGCGAATATGAAATTATTCGCCTCATTGAATAAGGAGTACAAGGAACTCGGAATAATTTACAGGGCTTATCTGGAATATAAAAATGTAATTTCCAATCTTCAATCGGCAAAGGATATACTATATCAAGAAAAAGATGAGGAGCTAAAAGAGCTTGCAAGGGTAGAGATTGAAAACCTTACTGTAAAGGAGGGTGCGCTGCAGGATGAATTAAAAATGTTGCTTGTACCAAAAGACCCGGAAGATTCAAAGGATGCGGTGATGGAAATAAGGGCAGGAACAGGCGGTGATGAGGCATCGCTTTTTGCAGGCGATCTATTTCGAATGTACACCTATTTTTGCGAAAAAAGAGGTTGGAAAATGGAAGTGTTGAATCACTCCGAAGGAACTGCCGGCGGCTACAAAGAAATAATCTTTGAGGTGAAGGGCGAAAGTGTATATGGTACCCTCAAGTATGAATCGGGCGTACATCGGGTTCAAAGAGTGCCTAAAACTGAAACGCAAGGACGCGTTCATACATCTGCCGCTACGGTTATTGTTATGCCGGAAGCGGATGAGGTGGACGTTGATATTAAAGAATCGGACATAAGAAAAGATACCTTTTGTGCAGGCGGTCATGGCGGGCAGTCAGTTAATACCACTTATTCTGCTGTAAGATTAACCCATATTCCTACCGGAATGGTAGTTCAGTGCCAGGATGAGCGGTCGCAGCTTAAAAACTATAATAAAGCGCTTTCCGTTCTTCGTACCAGATTATATGAGATAGAGTTGGAAAAGAAACACAGCGCGGATGCAGCAAAACGTAAAAGTCTTGTAGCGACCGGTGACCGTTCGGAGAAAATAAGAACATACAATTTTCCTCAAAGCCGTATTACCGACCATAGAATTGGCTTTACAGCTCATAATCTTCAGTCGTTTTTGGCCGGTGATATTCAGGAACTCATAGATGCCTTGCAACTAGCCGAGAACACAGAACGGTTAAAGGAGAGTTATGAAGTTACAAAATAAGAATTACGAAGATGCGCCGATTTTTAACCCGTGAGGAGCTTATTCATCAGATTAAAATTAAGAAGACCTGTTTATGTATCGGACTTGATACGGATATTAACAAACTCCCTTCTCACTTTCAGAAGACACCTGAATCAGTTGTTGAGTTTAACGAGAGTATTATTGAAGAAACGCATGACTTATGCGTTTCATATAAGTTAAATACCGCATTTTACGAGGCAATGGGCTCTGCGGGTTGGGAATGCTTGAAGCGCACCATTGAACTAATTCCGGAAAATAGTTTTGTCATTGCAGACGCAAAACGCGGGGACATTGGCAATACGGCAGAACAGTATGTACAGGCGTTTTTTGAAGACCTTGATGTGAATGCCATAACTCTTTCCCCTTACATGGGAAAGGATTCTGTTACTCCTTATCTAAATTATAAAGGTAAATGGATTATACTATTAGGTCTTACATCCAATGAAGGCGCGAATGATTTTCAAATGCAACCATTAACCAATGGCAGGTTACTTTATGAAGAGGTGATTGAAACTTCGGCATTGTGGGGAAGTCCGGGCAATACCATGTATGTGGTAGGCGCTACCAAAACCGCAGCAATGAAAAGGATACGCCGGATAATTCCTGACCACTTTTTGCTTGTTCCGGGTATCGGCGCTCAAGCAGGTAATATAACAAGCGTTCTTTCAAATGCGTTATCGCCTGACGTAGGTCTTCTCATAAACGCCTCGCGTAGCATTCTGTATGCCGGAGCAGGAAAGGACTTTGCTATTAAAGCCCGAACAGAGGCATTGCGGCTTAAAAAAATGGTCGAAAATTCTTTTTGACACTTATTTATACCAATAATTAATGAAAATGCGAAGCATTCATTTCGGCATAATTGCAGAATATCAACATTTTGAGGCGGTACCTCTCGATATTTCGACCATCTGAATTTTAAAGTACCCTCTGTTATTTGAGTTCTAACGCCTCTTTTAGAAGCTTGTTAGCAGCTTTAGGGTCGGCTTTACCTTTAGATAGCTTCATGACCTCACCCATAAACAATCCTATTAGCCCTTCTTTCCCATTACGGTACTCGATAATTTTTTCAGGGTATTTTGCCAGCGCCTTCTCCACAAAATCCTGGAGTACGCTACTATCGGTCTCTTGAATCAAATTATTTTCTTCAGCAATTGTTAAAGTCGACATTTGCGGGTTCTTCACTAATTTCGGGAATATGCGTTGAGCGGCAATAGTATAGCTTATTTTATCGTCTTCGACCAATGTAATGAGTTCGGCAATTTTGGCAGGAGGCAAAGGAAATTCGGTAATAGAAATAGCATTCTCATTTAGATACGACTTAACCTCGCCCATCATCCAATTGACTGCGCTTTTATAATTTACGGTGTATTTGGTTAATTCTTCAAAGTAAAGTGCAATTTCTTTACTCTCTATAAGAAGTGATGCGTCATAATTGCTTAACTTATACCGATGGGTATATTTCTCATGAAGTTCAGCGGGTAAAGCAGGAAGCGCCTTCTTAATTCTGTCAATCTCTTTATCATAAATTATAACCGGTTGCAAATCTGGCTCGGGAAAATAACGGTAGTCGGAAGCCATTTCCTTAGAGCGCATTACAATGGTGGAATTGGTGCCGGCATCATACGAGCGAGTTTCTTGTCTTAATGATTTTCCATCTTCCAGAGCAGCTATTTGTCTCGTGATTTCGTACTCAATTGCCAACTGAACATTGCGAATTGAGTTCATGTTTTTTACCTCTACTTTTGTACCGAAATTTTTATCGCCCTTAAGCCGCACCGATACATTAGCATCACATCTCATACTTCCCTCTTCCATGTTTCCGTCGCAGATGTCCAGATAACGCACCAGACGTCTTAATTCGGTTAGATATTGATATGCTTCATCGGAATTCCTGATAACCGGTTCTGTTACGATTTCAAGCAATGGGACGCCCGCTCGATTTAAATCGATAAGGGTGTAATAGGGATCCTGGTCATGAATGCTTTTACCAGTATCTTCCTCCATGTGTATTCGGTTGAGTGAAATTTCCCTTTTATTATCACTATTTGGGTTAATCGAAATATACCCTCCTTTACAAATAGGGGTGGTGCTTTGGGTTATCTGGTAACCCTTAGGCAAATCAGAATAAAAGTAATTTTTGCGTGAAAATTGATTATGATGGGTTATGTCGCAATTACAGGCGATTCCAAGTCGTAAAGCATATTCCACCATATTTCTGTTAACCATTGGCAGAGTACCAGGATGTGCAAGCGAAATCGGGCTGGTCAGCGAGTTCGGTAGTGCGCCATATTGCGTTGATTCTGAACTGAACGCTTTACTGTTGGTTAGCAGTTGAATATGCACTTCCAAACCGATTACCGGTTCGTAACGGCTGCGAACCGGGTCATTCTTCTGATATTGATATTCCAATTCCTTATTGAGTGAGGATTTCATGGTGACGGATTGGACAGCAAAATTAACTAAAATTAACCGTCAATAGAACTTTTTCGATTAGATTTGCCGTTCAAATAATTAAATATGAATACGAAGTCGCTTTTATTGCTCGCACTCCTGATATCCGGTTCTGTCTTACAAACATTTTCGCAGGAAAACAAAGTGGTGAGCGCATGGGCTCATTTGGACGAATATAATAAATACAAGGATACTGTTGAATTGAAGGCGGCGAAGGATGCTATTGATGTGGCGGCTTTGAACGATAAAACCATTAATGAGCCAAAAATGTGGCTCTACCGGGGACAGGTTTATTTTGCCTTATTCGACCATCAGTTAAATACAATCGTAAACAACATCATGAAGAAAGAGGGTAAACCAACTGATGCCGGAACATTACAGAAAATGAATTCGGAAGCATATATTAGCGTGGATACCAATAATATTTGCGTTGCTGCCTATTCTTTTGTACGCGTTACCCAACTGGAAACCAAAGGCGAAAGAGTGGACGAAGCGCGCTCAATGTTACCGGTGTGCCTTAACCGTCTGGCGAACAAGGCAATATCCGCGTATAATGCCAGGATTTTTCCCGTAGCATTAGCGATGTTTGAAAAGGAAATTTGGCTGACCAAAGAAATAGGCGTAAGCGACACATCGGAATTGATGAGACAAAATATTCAAAATGCAGGTCGAACTGCCCAACAGATGCAGAACTATCAGAAAGCATTAGTTTACTATCAGCAATTGGCGGATATTTATAAAAAAATGCCACCATCAGATATTGGAGCTCAACCCTATCTGGCTATGGTTGATATATACATGACAAATATGAAAGATACGGCTAAAGGGCTTGAAATTCTTAAACAGGGAATGGATTCGTACCCTGGGAATGTGATGTTGCTCATAAAGCAGATTAACTTTTATCTGCATGCCCATAACAGCGCTAAAGCCATAGGTAACCTTCAAACGGCGATAAGTAAATTAGAGCTTACGAACAATCCACAGGATAAGCCGCTGTTGGCAAAATTGTATTTTGCACTTGGTAATACCTACGATAATATGGCAAATCCTAAAAACGATTCCGGCAGAGCGCTGCCAAAACCGTCCGACTACGATTCGCTTTTCTCTAAAGCAGAGTCCGGTTATACCAAAGCCGCGCAACTGGCTCCCGATAACTTTGACATCCTGTTCGACCTTGGCGCCCTCTATAACAATAGGGCTGGTGAAATAAATAAGGAAGCAAATAATCTACCGGTTGACCAGACGGATAAGTTCAATAAACTGCAGGCGGAGGCAAACGGTTATTTTAAAAAGGCGCAACCTTGGCTGGAACAAGCTCTCCCGCTGGCCAAGAACGGGTATGCTAACGCCAAAACACCCGATGTACAGGCAATATGGAAGGATAACTTGACCAGTACCATAAGGGCGCTCAAAGCTATATATGTCGGAACCGGACAGACGGATAAGATAAAAGGGTTAAACAATTAATACACCTGATGAAATACAAAGAAGTCGCAAATTTGCGACTTCTTTGTATTTCATCAATATATACCAATTTGAATTGGTTACTTGAGGGCAATTCCTTCAAATGGCTGCGCATTTTTTCCTTTGCCTGCATAGGTCACAACGTAGGATTCACTGTACCCATCCTTTATTAACTCATCGCTTAACATATCCGCGCTTGTGTAGTTAGTATATTCGCCCACAGTAAATACAGTTGTACCATTTTTAAGTTCGTGTTTAATCAAACCAAGTCCGGCAATTTCTCTAAGTTTACTTTCTTTATCAGTTGGAACCACTCCATTAAATTGACCAACCTGAACAGTGAAAATGATGGTTCCGGCATCGGTCATGGAATGTGATAGCGGGGAGAGAATTGAATCTATTTTCATAGCTACTTCCAACGAAGTATTATTCTTTAAACTTAAGTAAACGTTAATAGCGCATTGTTGTTTTAGTAATGCCGATTTCAAGTCCCTTAAGGTATTATCCATAAGGGGTTGACTTAAATACAACATTTTTTCTGCAGTTGCGTTGCTATATTCGTTCACTGAAGTGTTAAAGTATATTTGCGCTTCATGATTCAAGAGGTCTGCAAGGGTGAGCTCATCTGTGGAATAAGTAGCGCTATTCTGAAGATAGGATATTCGTTTCTCATTAACATTATACTGATGCATGTAGGCATCTGCTTCGGATTCTTCCGATTCGAGTTGAAAATTTGCCGTTAGTATCTCCAAAGAATCACTCGTGCGGGAAATTTGCCTTATTTTAGCATTTTCCGATAAATTCCTTAGCTGAATCCTTATATGCTTTGCCATATCAATAAGTTCCTCTGCATGGTCGCTCATGGTAACGGCTTCTTTGTTCATTTGATACGCCTTGTTATCTGAAAAAACTACGGAATTTGCAGGTAAGTAGCTTCCTATAAATGCAGTGATGTTATATTTATAAGATGGACCTGTGTTGAGGGTAGAAAGATAATGGTAGTTATTTTCAGAAATCTTATTGTTTGTATTCTGGGCATTAATTGATTGTAGCAAATAGAGGGGCAAAAGGGATATGAGTGTGGTTACTTTAACCAATGTGCCTGATAAGAGATAATAACTCAAAGTAGTGTTAGTTTTCATACCGTCCTCCGTAATTTGGTTATTTAATATGTTTACCTAAACGGTTAATATAATTTAATGTTTCAGTAAATCTAAGGTG
>JAKAOA010000094.1:0-6316 GCA_021823405.1 Bacteroidota bacterium
TCTTTATATTGACATCGTTTGAGAAAATAGAAGAGGTTGAGAGAAAAACAGTCGAAGTAAAATAATAAATGACCGGTACAATAGTTAAGTAATGACCAAACAGCAATCCATACAACAAGATGGCTCCATAACGGAGGCGCTTTCCAATGCAATGTTCAGGGTAGAGTTGGAAAACGGGCACGTGATTACCGCTCATATTTCCGGTAAGATGAGAATGAATTATATAAAACTACTCCCGGGTGACAAAGTAAAACTCGAACTCTCACCTTATGATTTAAGCAAAGGAAGGATAATAATGAGATATTAATACGTAATAAATGACTCCAAAACCGTAAACTGAAAACAACCATGAAAGTAAGAACATCAATAAAGAAAAGAAGCGCCGACTGTAAAATAGTTCGGCGTAAAGGGCGGCTTTATGTAATCAACAAAAAGAACCCCAAATTCAAACAGAGGCAAAAAGGAGGGTGAAATCAATCAAGAATTATTAATAACCGATTCAACATTTTTTCATACCTTTGCAACCCTTTTGAAAAAGGCGCATTTTAGCAAAATTAAAATATAACCCACAACTATAAAAATGGCACGTATAGCTGGCGTAGATTTACCGAACAACAAGCATGGCGAAATAGGGCTTACCTATATTTATGGAATAGGACGCCGCCTCGCTATAAAAATATTGAATGAGGCAAACGTTAATCCTGACAAAAAAGTTTCGGAATGGACCGATGCAGACCTGAATTCCATCCGCAAAATAATAACCGATAAGTTTAAAGTGGAAGGGGCTCTACGCTCTGAAACACAATTGAATATCAAACGACTGATAGATATTGGCTCATACCGCGGTATGAGACACCGTATGGGGTTGCCTGTAAGAGGTCAAAACACACAGACCAACGCCCGCACCCGTAAAGGTAAGAGAAAAACTATCGCCAACAAAAAAATGGCTACTAAATAATCATTGAACACCTACCAACATTAACACATGGCAAAGGCGCAACAACAAGCATCGGCAACTGAAAAAGCTGCAAAAACGGCAAAAAAGAGAACTGTAAAAGTGGATGCAATCGGACATCTTCACGTAAACGCTACCTTTAACAATATTATTATAACCTACAGCAATACCAACGGACAGACCGTGTCTTGGTCAAGCGCCGGTAAGGTAGGATTCCGGGGAGCAAAGAAGAATACTCCTTTTGCAGCCCAGATTGCCTCGCAGGACGCCAGTAAACAGGCATTCGACTTGGGAATGAGAAAAGTAAAAGTATATGTAAAAGGACCAGGCGCCGGAAGAGATTCCGCCATAAGAACAGCCGGTGCATCGGGTCTAGAAATTACTGAAATAAATGATATTACACCGCTTCCGCACAACGGATGCAGGTCTCCTAAAAGAAGAAAAGTATAAGAAAGCTGCGATTATTAATCCTTAATCAAATAAAATGGCAAGATACACCGGACCACGTTCAAGAATAGCAAGGAAGTTCAAGGAACCCATTTTCGGGACAGACAAGGTTCTCGATAAAAAAGCCTACCCACCCGGACAGCACGGATTCGGTAAGAAAAGGGGCTCGAAACAATCTGAATATTCTGAACAGTTACAAGAGAAACAGAAAGCTAAATATACCTATGGCATCTTGGAAAGACAATTCCGTAAAACATTCTCAAAGGCAAGCCGCAGTAAAGGCATAACCGGAGTTGTGCTACTTCAGCTTGTAGAATCACGACTGGATAACGTAGTATTTCGAATGGGTATTGCCCCTTCGCGCAATGCAGCCAGGCAACTTGTCTCACACTGCCATATAACAGTGAACGGCGAAGTAGTGAACATACCCTCATACACTGTGAAGCCCGGAAGCAAGGTATCGGTAAGGGAGAGAAGTAAATCTCTCGAAATAATCGTAAATAGTGCAGGAACAGCCAACCACCACCCATACCCATGGCTTGAATTTAACTCACAAACGTTGGAAGGCACATACCTGTCATTGCCGGAACGGGCACAAATACCGGAGAATATAAAGGAGCAACTTATAGTGGAACTGTATTCAAAATAACAGAAATTCTGAAATTTAACATCTAAAATTAATATAAATTTATGGCAATACTCGCATTCCAAAAGCCCGACAAAGTAATAATGACCTCTTCATCGGAGGTAGAAGGAGAATTTGAATTCAAACCCCTTGAACCGGGTTATGGCATAACTATAGGAAATGCGCTAAGACGCATCCTTCTTTCCTCGCTGGAAGGTTACGCAATCTCTTCTATTAGAATTCAAGGCGTTGACCATGAATTTACAACTATAAAAGGCGTAATGGAAGACATTACAGAAATAGTACTTAACCTGAAACAGGTAAGATTTAAAAAACAGATAGAAGGCACAAATACCGAAAAAGTAACCATAAACATATCGGATAAGGAAGAATTTACCGCCGGTGATATTGGAAAAGCCACCTCCGCGTTTCAGGTGCTGAATCCCGACCTGGTTATTTGCAGGATGGAATCGAATGTGAAGCTAAAAATTGATTTAACTATTATAAAGGGACGCGGATACATTCCGGCTGAAGAAAACAAACCGCTGAATGCAGAAATAGGAGTTATTCCGATAGATTCTATCTTTACTCCGATAAAAAATGTGAGGTACAACGTAGAGAACTTCCGCGTGGAACAAAAAACCGACTATGAGAAACTATTGCTCACCGTAACAACCGATGGTTCCATACACCCGAAAGAAGCCCTTAAGGAAGCTGCCAAAATACTTATCTATCATTTCGCCCTTTTCTCTGATGAAAAAATTACGCTCGACCTCGACAGCAAGAAAGATAACGAAGAATTGGATGAAAATGACTTGAGAATACGTCAGCTCCTTAAAACTAAATTGGTAGACATGGACCTATCCGTACGGGCACTCAATTGTTTAAAGGCGGCTGAAGTAGCCACCCTTGGACAGCTTGTACAATTTAACAAGAATGACCTTCTCAAGTTCAGAAATTTCGGGAAAAAGTCCCTTACTGAAATAGAAGACCTTATCCGTACAAAAGGTTTATCCTTTGGCATGGCTATAGAAAAATACCGACTTGACAAGGAATAAAAATTAAGCAGAAATTAAGTTATTTAAAATTAGTAATTCTTTGTAAAAAACTGGATACCGTTTGATAGCGGTATGTTACGCGAGTAAAATTATGAGACACCTTAACAAACATAATCATCTGGGCAGGACAAACACACACCGTAAGGCGATGTTGTCAAATATGTCCTCCTCCCTAATTATTCATAAAAGAATAAATACAACGGTTGCCAAGGCGAAAGAACTGCGCACCTTTGTTGAACCCCTGATAAACAAGTCGAAAGAAGATACAACCCATAACAGGAGAATTGTGTTCAGTTATCTTGGCGACAAGGAGGCGGTAAAGGAGCTCTTCAGAACGGTGTCTCCGAAAATCAGCAGCCGCCCCGGCGGATATACACGAATACTTAAAACCGGAACGCGCCCGGGAGATAACTCACAGATGTGTTTTATTGAACTTGTGGACTTCGGACAGCAGGTAACTTCAGGTGAGAATAAACCCGCAACAGAAGAAAAGAAAGGCAGGACGCGCCGTAGCAGAAGAAAAGGCGCCGCGGCAGAATCAGAAGCTAAGCCGAAAGCGGCAGAAGCAAACGGTTGATATTACGCTGTTTTCTCTCTATACATAAAAACCCCGCCTGAACGACGGGGCTTTTTATTTATGATAGGATGCCGTTGAAATCGGACCTAAGTTGCCTCTCCCCCACTATCTTGCTGATAATTTGTCTCTAATTTCCATCAGTAGTTTGTCGGTGGAAGACGGTTCAGCTGCAGGCGGTGCGGTTGCTTCTTCCTTTTTTTTGTTCTTCGCCGTATTTATTGCTTTAACCAATATAAACAATGTGAACGCAACGATGATGAAGGTTAGAACGCTTGAAAGAAAACTTCCATATTTAATTGCCGTTCCGGGTATTACAAGGTCTGATAAATTTGTCAGTTTGGCGAATGAAAGTGCAGGGGTCAAAATAGCCGGGGTAATAATATCGTTCACCAGCGATGTTACTATTTCCTTAAAAGCAGCGCCTACAACGAACCCGACCGCCAAATCTAATACACTGCCTTCCAAGGCAAATTTTTTGAATTCTGAAATGAATGACATACTTATTTGATTTATTTATTGGTTATATTTTTAGTAACTTCACAATTTAAATCCAAGCCCTGCTCCTAATATATCCTTTATTTGCAAACGCGGACCTTGCCCCACCTTCTGTTCCTCGCCGTTCACCGACTTATAAATTGGAATTATTACTGTATTATCATAGATGGTCTGATAGTTGAACGTAACAACAAGATACTTGCTCACTTTTATTTGTATCAGTCCATACCAATTTACAACTATGTTCTGTGGATCTTTCAGATAGTTGGAAAATAGCTCCAAACTTGAATTAACGCTGACCTTTTTACTAAAAGTATGATTATAAGTTGTCTTCATATATGCGCCGAACTCCGTTAATTCGTTTTTACCGGGCGTAATTATTTCGCCGTTGGCGGCTCTTACAGCGGGCGTAACGCCAAAACTGCCTTCATTAGCGAGCGTCTGGTCTTCCACAAAAACTAATCTTGCGCTGGCAGGCGATAGAAAAACCATAATATCCTTATTGGGCTTATAGTTCAGCCCCAATGAAAGCACCAGATAACCCGGCGACATGAACTTTGATAAGAGTACCGTGTCGGAGGTATTGGTATAACCGGGTGCAAACTGCGATTGGAAATTGGAAAGAAAAGTAGCAAGTACATGGTCAAAAATAGAATAACCTACACTGGAAGTCGCTTCAATCTGGTCTGTGGTTTTTTGCAAGGGGAGGTCCTGCTGCTCTGTGAATCCATAAGCAAGCTCTAAATCATTAAGCCATAAGAATTTCCCGTCTTTGTAGTTAGCATGAAAGGATAATACTCCCGCCAGTCCCAATGAATTTTGCCCACCGGCAGCCCAGTTTGTAAAGCTTGTTTGGCTGAAATTTATGCTCATAGGACCGCCCAAATCCCACTTCTTCTTGCTGGTATCTGTCTTTGGCATCTCCATCGTCTTTTGCGCTACCGATGTTATATCTTTCTCCTGTCCGAAAGATGCAGTACCAACCAAGATAATTGCAAGAACCGAAATATATATTTTAAGCATTTTAATAAACCCGTTATGATTAATCAAAAATAAGGTGTTTAAAACTAATTAAATTCTCCAATTGTTTTAAATAGAGAGAATTATAATTTCATTCACAAGTAGCTGTTGAAAACCCTAACATAGCTTTAATTCCCTAAGAGCATAATTTCAATTTTAACTATTATGCAAACAAAAATTTACTGACTTTTATCATGTACTTGGAATTACATTGACCTTAAGTTTGCAACTTCCCTTAAAAATCACCTCTGTAAGTCAATATCCTAAATAAATACAGTCATGACGGAACAAATAGTCGACCATCGGGATCTATACCGGCTTCCTTTTTCACTTCCCGACAATGCAATATCTTGGCTTGAACCAACATCGATGTGCAACCTTGCCTGTGATGGTTGCTACCGCGAGAATCAGAAGAATGCGCACAAGAAGCTTGAGGAAATTAAGCATGACCTTGACGTCTTCCAAAGCAAACGTAAAACCGATTGCATCTCCATAGCAGGCGGCGACCCTCTCATCCACCCGGAAATTACAGGCATAGTAGCTGAAATAAAAAGCCGGGGATTGAAACCTATAATCAATACCAACGGGCTTGCACTGAACTCTAAATTACTTAAAGAACTAAAAAAGGCGGGTGTATATGGGTTCACATTCCATGTGGACAGCAGGCAGGGCAGACCGGCTGAATGGCGCGGAAAGAGCGAAATCGAGTTAAACGAACTACGCTACCACTATGCCCGTATGCTTGCCGACCAGGGCGGAATTTCCTGCTCGTTCAACTCCACCGTTTACGAGAATACGTTAAAGCACGTACCGGCTCTTGTTAAATGGGCTGGCGATAATATTGATATTGTGCAAACTATGGTGTTTATCTGCTTCCGGCATGTGGTACCCGCTATGCCTTTTGACTGGTATGCCGGCGGCAGGCAGGTTGACTGGCAAACCATATCCTACCATTCTGATAAAGAACGAAAAGTGGATATTTTATCTACAGACGTATTAAAAAAAGTGCGCGAAACCTACCCCGACTTCAGTCCGTCCGCCTATCTCAACGGAACCGAAAAAGCGGATTCATTCAAGTGGCTCGTGACTGAAAGAATAGGTACAAAGAAAAAGATTTACGGATATACGGGACCGAAATT
>JAKAOA010000094.1:6326-11051 GCA_021823405.1 Bacteroidota bacterium
TCCGATCTAATTTGTGGAACTGATGATGGCGGCGCATCATTTCATAAAAGGGACTTATGTATCTTATGTATCACCCAAACTGACAGGCAGCGGACGTGCAGCCATGGTCTTTCTATCACCCTTCGATAAGGGCTTGCGCAAGGCAGCCGGTAATATGTTAAAAAACCCACTTAATTTATTCAAAAAGACCCACTTTCAGAACATTACGTTTATTCAGCCGATTGACTTTTTGCCTGATGGAAGACAAAGTATGTGCGACGGATGCCCGGATGTAACAGTGTGGAACGGCGAGATTGTATGGTCATGCCGTTTGGAAGAACTTAAAAACTATGGCGCCTTCCTTAGGTCCGTTCCAAAGGAGAACAATTGAGCGCTAAGGTTCTGTTTTCAACCTCCGCATCCAAATTTTTATCCTAATACCTTTTGAGGTTATTAACTTACGATTTATTGGATAAATGGTTAGCGTATTCAAAGCAGATTAGGATAAAATTTCGTGTTGGAAATTTTCCCGTTTTCAAATTAGAATCCCGCACTTATTGCTAAATTTGTATAATTTCTTCCCCTATTCTACCATGAAAAGTCCTCTCGTGCCAATATTTCTCCTTTTCATTGTAATAATACTCAATTCCTGCAGTAATAAGGAGCGTCATAACTCATTATCCCTCTTTGAATTAACAGGTAAACTGGATGGCGGCGGCGAAGGTATGTATATTTATTTAGACCGACTTACACCTGATGGAATTATTCACGTAGATTCAACAATAATAGCGAAAGGCGGACTATTCTCTTTTCATACAGCAGGTATCTTCAAGGGATTCTATAATCTGCGACTCACTAAAGACGATTTTGCAACGCTTATACTCGACTCTAATGAAAGGGTAAATCTGACCGGCAATGGCGATAACCTTGGCTATACATGGGCAACCACCGGCTCGCCCGATTCAAAGCGATTTAAAGCATTGAATTTGGAATCCATAGAATTCAAAGCTGCTCTTGATTCCCTCCAAAACCGCGCGCAGACAATAGCCACAGCTATAGGCGGCAACCAACGCCGCCTCGATTCTCTAAATCAGGCGCTTGAAGCCCCCTTTGATTCTATCCATTCTCTCCATCAACGCTTTATCATTAAGTTTATTAAGGATAATGTCACTTATTTTAGTTCAATCGCTGCCATACAACAATTGTCTCCCGACAGTTTTCTTCCCTATTATATTATGTTGGACAGTTCTTTGATGATTAACTACCCGGCTTCGCTTTATACAAAACATTTTCACGATGAGGTAAACACTTTCAAGCGGACCGCAAAAGGCGCCACCGCACCGGATATTGATCTGACTGATGCAGGAGGTAAAGCCATCCGGTTATCTGATTTAAGAGGCAAAACAATTCTTATTTTCTTCTGGAATTCGGGTGGAAAAGTATCGCCCGCCTCGCTTGTCTCAACGGCGCAAATATGCAGTAAATTCGTTAAAAATAACTTCGCAGTTTACGGTGTCTCCTTCGACCGTGATAAAGACGCATGGCTTAGCGCTATTAAGCAATACCGGCTGAACTGGATAAACGTTTGCGATACTGCAGGCGGCAGGTCAGAATTATTTCCATTATATAACATTCGCTCGCTTCCTTACAGTGTACTGATAGCTCCCACCGGAAAAATTATTGATAAAGGCATTAAGCTGGAAGAACTGGAAGAAACAATTCGGAACGCGGTAAAATGAATAGGAGGATAAATGATGACGAAAATCACTCTTCAAAGTAACCTGCATTTAAGCGAGCTTATGTATCTTTGCTGCGAGATAATTAGGTACGTATGAATAGACAAAAGAATTTTATGAAATCATTGTGGATAGCTTTTTCAGTAGCAACCCTTATATCAACCGGATGCGGTCAGAATGCCGATAAATCTGCGGAAAATACAAAAGTGAACCAATTAACTGAACAGCAACAGGTGCAAACTAAGACACCAAAGTATAAATGTCCCGAATGCGGCTATGGTTCCGACACCACCGGCGATTGTCCAAAGGATAAAATATCGCTCGTAAAAGTGGGCTGGTATTACTGCCCCGAATGTTATATGTGCTATCCGGCTGCCGGAAAATGCAAGATGTGCGGTGTGGAACTGAAAAAAATGGAGTAGGCGACATTACTTATTTCCTGAAGTATTACAGTATCTAAATTTTTATATCGTCTTTATATCGGTAGTAATTAACCACCCCTGATTACCGTTAGCTAATTTTACCTCTGTCCATGTACCCTCTGTTTTCACGATAGTAACTTTTGTTCCAGCATGAATTAAAAATAGAGCTGTACCGCTATCTGTTGGTGAGCCCTTAACAGTTACGTTCGGCGACATTATAATAGCGGTATCATGGGTAGTAAGCGTTCTGTACTGTTCCCTTGCAAGTATAAAACTGCCGGCACTAAAAGAAAAAACGAAAATTGCACCCCAGAACCCCGCCTGCCTTAACCTAACGCCCGATGAGAATAAATAAAGGAGAAGTAGAAGGAGAGCAGATGTAAAAAGAAGGATGGTCATATATGCCCACCCTCGTTCAGTTGCAAGATTGACAAAGCTATTCCACCAAGTTCCGAGAAATAACTGCGGTTCATTCTGAATTTTATCGGTGGTCTTCAAATTTGCAAGTTGCAGGTTAAATTGTACGTCGGCATCTGTAGGCGACAATTTTTTTGCTCTCTCATAATTCAAAATGGAGTTCGCCAAATCATTAGTCCGGTAATAGCAATTGCCAAGGTTATAATAAACATCAGCCGACACATAGCCGCTGTTAAGGAATTTATTATAGAACCCGGCGGCGCCTGTATAATTCCCTATATTATAATCGGCTGTTGCGCTATCGAGCAGGTAATAGGGCGGTCCGGCAAATGAACTCTGCACGTATATAAAAGGGGTTAAAAGAATAATAAATAATATGCTGCGATTAAGTTTCATAGATATATCTAATGATTCTCTTCAAGTTGGGTTATAAGTTTCACGGTTGACTGATAAACTTCATTAAGGTTACCAGTTACAGTAGCGGGTGCATATCGCGCAAATTCGCAATTATCGAGAGCTGTGATAAGGGCTGCGATAGTTTCGGTTTTAAATCCCATCGTTTTCAGTGTTTCCATAATCTTTTCCTTCGAGAGGTCGGATACCGGTATGGTAAATTTATCGCTAAGGTACGATGTAAGCGCGTTATGAATTTCACCGTAAAAAGCGCTCTTATCTTCGGTTGCAATGTATTTAAAAGCCGTTTTCAGTCGTCTATTTGCCATCCGGGTAGCTTTACGCTGCTTTACGGCAACGACATCGCTATTCCTTTCAATATACTTTCGGCGAGCAAAAACAAATAAAAGAAATGCAAGTAAAGGAAAACCCATACCTATATAAAAAGACCAAGAATAGAGAAACGGGTTGCCAGTCAGTGTTGCGGTTACTTTACCGGTATGTATGTAACGTATATCCTGTCCTAAAACCTTTACCTCTTCTTTATTTGTGCCGCTATTAAAGGCAACGGCTCCGTTGCTTTCTCCCTTAGCTACATCAATGGTAAATTCAGGTAAAGTTTCTGAAATATAGTTTCTCTTTTCAGGATCGAAATAGGTAAAATCTACAGACGGGATTTTGTAATGACCTTCGCTTCTGGGTATTAACAGATAGCTAAATATACGAGTGCCTGATATGCCCGACGGAGCGGTTGAAAAATGGTCAGTTATTTTCGGGTCATAATGGTCGAAACTCTGCGGAAATTTCACCGGCAATGTATCCACTAATTTAATATTTCCGTTTCCGGTCAGTGTAATGGTGAGATTCACCGCATCGTTAGCTTTCACACTCGTTTTATCAAGCATTCCCTTTATACTGAATTGCCCCACTGCCCCGGAAAATTCCTTCTTTGTTTCAGGCAAAGGCATTACATTAACCGTTACAGGATCGCTTTTTATCGAATATTTTACATTCCGATAACTTCCTCCGAAAAATGCGTCAAAGATATTTGTTGCCTTTACCCGCTGCGCAACGATACAATCAACACTGGCAGGGTCTATTTTAAGGTTGCCTGTATGTTGCGGGAAAAGGATGGATTGTTTCAGAACGGCGGTCATATAGGTGACTCCGTTGTACGTCTCTTTGGTTGGCACAATCTGTTGCGTTTTCGGTGTGATGTCCTGACTATAGAAACCGTTATAATCAGGGAAATTGACGTTATCAAGGTTTTGCAGATTCATCCGTGAAAAAATTTTAACTGTTATCGGTAACTGCTCGCCTTCAAATACTTTGGTTTTAGCAGGTATTATTTTTATAAAAAGGTTTTTCTTCTCATCGGCGGTAAGCGTTGCGCCTTGCGTTTGGCTGCCCTGCTGCTGGGGGGCTTGGGCTTGGGCTTGAGGTTGCGACTGCGGTGGCGCTGCATTTCCCTTTATTACTTTAATTGATAAACTGTTTGATGTAAGCGTTTTACCTCCGGATTGAATGGTGGCACCGTCTATGGTGTATGCGCCTTCTTGCTTCGCTGCTAATATAAATGATATGGAGAGCGTTTGAGATACATTGCCGTTAACAAACTGAATGCTGGATGATTCGTTGGGACCGGAATAAACATCGAATCCGGAAAATGACGGCGGTTGAAATCCGCCTGCCTGCGCATCGATGGTATAATTCACCTGAAACTGTTGTCCTATCCCAACTGTTGTTTGCGATGCGGTTGCCCTGAAGCTTTGAGCATG
>JAKAOA010000095.1 GCA_021823405.1 Bacteroidota bacterium
AAAAAAAGAGCCGAATGAGTATTCTCAAACGGCTCTTTTTAAATTTATCTCGGACAGTAGTGAAATTTAATGAAAATCATTTTTTTTTCACTTTATATTGCAGGGAATATTATTTTTGCAAAAATTAGCAATTCAATTTTATGAAAAGGCTATTACTGGTTGTTCTGTCCGTATACTTGCTGTTCTCGGTTTATTCATGCAACCCCACGGGCAAAGGCATGGTAAACAGGGTGGCAAAGGGCAACAAGGTTTATGGAGGCACATTGCATATTAATGAACTCACCCCTCTAATCACCCTTTATCCATATTATATATATGATGTTGTGTCGGTTAGCGTTGCATATCAGATATATAACGGGTTAGTAAAATTTAACCCCAAAGACCTTTCTGTAGTTCCCGACCTTGCTTACAGATGGGATATAGACACCAGCGGTAAGATTTACACCTTTCATCTGCGCAAGGGAATAAAATTTCAAGACGACCCCTGTTTCCCTGACGGCAAAGGAAGGAATATAACCTCCGGCGATTTTAAATATTCCATGGAAGCCCTCTGCCAGGCATCCCCCGATAACGTGGTGTATCCTATAACATTTAAAGGTAATGTGGAAGGAGCAGACGACTATTATGAACAAAGCAAGAGGGGTAAACCTTCAGGGGAACTTAAAGGCGTTGAAGCCATAAATGACTCCACCCTGCGGATAAAGCTTGTTAAAAGGAACATTCTGTTCTTGGATATGATGGCATCCCAGGCGGGCTTTGTAGTTGCTAAGGAAGCGGTTGAAAAATACGGTAAAAGCATCCATACCGGTTCCGGACCATTTGTATATGATAATGCGAGCGACTCGTCAAGAATTATTCTTACGCGTAACCCGAACTACTTCAAAGCAGACAGTTTAGGTAATCAATTACCTTACCTCGATTCAGTTATCATCTCGTTTGTGCCGGGTAAGTCAGATGAATTCAAGATGTTTCAGGCGGGCAAGCTCGATTATGTGAAAGGAGTTCCGTCATCGCAGGTAGATAAGATGGTTGAAGAGAATATCTCCGACTTTCAGCACAAACCGCCTAAATATCTGCTGGCAAGAGTACCGCTTATGTCAACACAGTATTACGAATTTAACTTGAAAAGAGCGCCTTTCAACGACGTCAGAGTCCGCAGGGCATTCAGTTACGCCATAGACAGGAATAAAATAGTAAATGAGGTTTTGGAAGGAGAAGCATTTGCGCCCGGAATACACGGTATTACCCCGCCATCGTTTCCCGATTATCCGCAAGATAGTATAATAGGCGATACCCTCAACGTGGAGTTGGCTAAGCAACTTTTGAGCGAAGCCGGTTATAAGGATGGGAACGGATTCCCGCAGGTTACTCTCGAAATAAACAGCGGCGGCGGTGTGCATACCAATGTTGCAACTGAAATTCAAAAGGAATTAGCCAACAATTTAAACGTGAATATTAACTTCACCACCGTCTCATTTGGCAAAAAACTCCAGGATGAACACAGCGGTAATTTTGACATTATCCGCTCCGGTTGGGTTGCCGACTATCCGAGCCCTTCCGATTTCCTCATGCTATTTTATGGTGGCAATATTCCTGATTCGGCTAATCAAACATCTTACTATAACGTCACTCGTTACAATAATCCAGAATTTGACAAATATTTCAATTTAGGGCGTAACTCTTCCAATCTGAAACAATCTTACAGTTACTTCAGAAAAGCGGAACAGATAGCAACTAATGATGTTCCCGTAATGATTCTCTGGTACGAACAAAACTACTGTCTCACGCGGTGGACAGTTAAGGATTTATATCCTAATCCGATGAACTATCTGGATTTAAGCTGCGTTTATTTGCTGCCGGAAAAAAGCAAAAAATCGACAAGCGCAGATACCGCCGGCAAAAAATAACTTACATGTTTCTTGAATAACTCCCAAAAGGATGCGTTTTATTTCAATAATACTGCTAACTGCCTTAGTTTTCAGTTTTTCGGCTTTTCGGCTTGTGTACCAATTTATTATTAAAAGCGCAAAAGACGAAGCAACTTTTACAATGAAAACCTGCCAATCCGGAATACAAGAACTGCGTATGACACACCAGGAATATTCCGCCTTGTCTTGGCGGGAAAATGGCAAGGAGTTCGCCAGCAATGGTCAGTTGTATGATGTAATGGCTATTCACAGGAGCGGCAATCAATACCTTATAATGGTGTATGCCGATAAAAATGAAACCCGTTGGGTGAACGCCTTAAATAGATACCTCAAGGACATATTTTCAATGAACAGAAATAATAATTCCGATAGAACGGAAGGATTTTTCTACTCTTTACAGAAGGAATATCCGCCTTTGAGCTCCTTTATTTTTAACTGTTGTATAGAATCAAAGACACTTTACTTTGCCAATTTCAAAGTATTCGTTCCTTCGCCTGCCGTGATGCCGGTCTGGCATCCGCCTGTTTCCTGCTGATAGAAGGTTATCCAAAATCATGGAGGATAATTACGCCTGACAGCCATCGGCTGCAGGACTTATCAGTTTTGTTATTAACAATTTATTTCCATTAGTTTATGAAAGCTATAAGATTTATAGTGATTTGCCTTGCCGTATGTATCCCGCCACTTTTACACGGACAGAACATCCTTCAGGGCGTTGTCACCGATTCATCAGATAAAAGCGCACTGCCCGGAGCCATTATTTATATACCTGACCTGAAATTAGCTGCTCAAGCCAATTCCGATGGCGCCTACGCACTGAATAACCTGCCTCGGGGCAGGTTTGTTGTAGAAGTACATCTACTTGGCTATGCAGTAGTTTCGCAATCCGTAAAAATTGAAGGAAGCATAGTGCGGAATTTCGCCTTATCGCCGTCTGAATTTCAGGAGGACGAAGTTGTAATTACCGGCAATTCCAGGGCTACCGAGGAACATCATAACCCGCAACCTACTACCGATGTAACGGCAGAATATTTGAATCAGCATTCAGCTACCAATGTGATAGACGCAATTGCCGATGTACCCGGAGTTGCCGCTATGACCGATGGACAAAGTATTGCCAAGCCCATGATACGGGGTTTAGGATATAACCGCGTACTAAGCATTAACGACGGCGTTGAATTGGTTGACCAGCCATGGTTCGATGAGTTTGGAATAGAAATTGACCCGGATGCTGTTTCCGGTTACGAGATTCTAAAAGGTCCGGGATCGCTCGCTTATGGCTCCGATGCTATAGCAGGAGTAATAAATTACATACCGGAAGCGCCACTTCCCGCAGGACAATGTAAAGGAGATGTGCTATTCAATTATCAAACAAATAACGGATTGATAAAAAACTTGGTTCATCTTGCGGGTACAACTAATAATGGTATTTCATGGAGCGCCCGTGCAGATTATACTGCCGCCCATGCCTACAGAACAGGCGCCGGCTCAAATACTTTTGCCCTGCCGTTTCTGAACAATGGTTCCACGCCGGCGGACACCGCCCGTGTAAAGCCTGCAATCTCTGAATATGCTCTGAACACACAATTCAGCACACTGAATACTGATGAAACGGTCGGAATTCATAGAAAATGGGGATATACACAACTTCATTTTGATTACTTCGACGAGTATACCGGCATTATGGACGGTACAAGAGATTCGGCGACAGGCGCGTTGATGAGACAAGTCGCCTATTTTCAGGGTGCAGGCATAAACCCGGCAACCGGTACCTTAGTGCAAACAGGTCCATTCGCCGGCGGAAACCCAACGTATGTCATTCCTACCAACCAAGAACAGACATCCTATACCCCATTCGTTATCTATCAAAGGGTACAACAGTATAAACTGGTTTGGGATAACAGCATTGCCGTAGGAGACGGAAACATTAAAGCTACTTTTTCATATCAGAAAAACGTGCGGCAGGAAACCAATAACCCGCAGCAGCCCAACATCCCTGATATTTTTTATTATTCCAACGGACTGACCTACGATTTACGTTATGTCGCACCGCAGTTAGGAGGATTTAACTATTCAGTCGGAGGCAACGGGGTTTACCAGAACTCCCAAAGTTTAGGTACCATACAACTTATACCCAACTACAATTATATAGAGGGAGGTCTATTTGCCATTGCAAGTCAAAAGATAGGCAAACTTAACTTGAGCGGAGGGCTGCGCTATGATGAACGCGTCTTTACCGGACAGGAGGGCTGGATAGATACAGGAGCCGGTAATCCGCAGGGACCTGTGCCGGCAAACACCCCTGACGCTTTTGAAGAATTTACTCCATTTACCAGCCATTTTGGCGGCGCTTCAGGGAGTTTCGGCGCCACCTACGATTTAACCCGTACCATGTATTTGAAAGGGAATATTGCCCAGGGCTGGAGAGCGCCAAACGTGAACGAATGCGCTGCTGATGGAGTACATGACGGTACCGTGGTTTACGAAATAGGCAATAATCACATTAAGCCGGAAACCAATCTTGAAGAGGATTTTACTTTCGGAATTGATTCAAAAGATGTAAACCTGGAAGCAGATGTATTTAATAATTATATCAATAATTTTATTTATGCGGAGGGTTTGCAAAGCAAACTCGGAGGCGATTCAATAAGCAACCTCCTTAGCGTAGGCGGCTCCCTGTTCCCCAATGCCCCCGTATTTAAATATGTAAACGGTACCGCCCAAATGTATGGTGGCGAAATGTCTCTTGATGTTCATCCATCCGGATTAAAAGGATGGGAATTTAATTCTACTGTCAGCATTGTCGAAGGGGGTTTATTAAATGTCCCGGATTCGGAACGATACCTTCCCTTTGTACCTCCGGTGAAAATAACATTGGATGTGATTTATCATCTTGGCAAAATTGGTAAAGTGGTACAAGATGCCTATTTCAGGATTGGGGCGATGAGTGTCGGTCAACAAAGCGATGTGTATCAGCAAACCGCTATCTATACCGGTCTAAGCACTCAACTAACCCCTTATCAATATGCAGCCAGCCAGATGGCGGAGGCAGGGTACACGCTTTTTAATGCAGGATTGGGCGGGCGTATATTAAGACAGGGAAAAGAATTTTGCGACCTCTACATTATTTGTAATAACCTGCTGAATACTCCTTACATGGATTATATGAGCCGCTATAAATACTATCCCGTAAATCCGGTTACAAATATGGTAGGCATATTAAATCCGGGAAGAAACATCAGCGTAAAACTCATTATCCCATTTGATTATAAACCCTGAATAACCAATTGATTATAATGCAGTAAGCCCGGCTGACAACCGGGCGTTTCTGTTTCTTATCACAGCAATTAATCCAAAAAGAATCCTTAGCCAAACGGGAAATTCATATTACTTTCCTATTTTTGTATTGAAAAGCGAGTTTATAATATGAAAATTGCAATCCTTTCGCGCAGTCCGCATTCTTATTCCACACACCGGCTTGCGGAGGCAGGTAAGCAGAGAGGTCACGAGATGGTGATACTCGACCATCTTCAATGCGTGCTGGTAATTGAGAAAGGCAGACCGCATATTTACTATAAGGACGAGGAGGTTAAAGGCATTAATGCCATAATCCCCAGAATAGGCGCTTCGGTTACCTTCTACGGTGCGGCTGTGGTCAGGCAGTTCGAGATGATGAAAATTTTCAGCGTAGTAGAATCGCAAGCGCTTGTCCGTTCGCGCGATAAGTTGAGGTGCCTTCAGTTGCTCGCAAAAGGCGGAATTAACATACCCAAATCTGCCTTCGCCTCCACCCCCAAGCATGTAGATAAGGTTCTCGACCTTGTCGGCGGCGCCCCTGTTGTAATCAAGCTGTTGGAAGGAACACAAGGTATAGGAGTTATTTTAGCCGAAACAAGAAATTCAGCCAAATCGGTAATTGAAGCGTTTCTTGATGTGGAAGTAAATATTCTGGTGCAGGAATTCGTGAAAGAAGCAAGCGGCGAGGATATCCGCGCATTCGTTGTGGATGGTCAGGTTGTAGGAGCCATGAAACGAAAAGGCGCTGAAGGCGATTTCCGTTCCAACCTGCACCGCGGCGGCAGCGCCACCCTGATTAAGCTGAATGCCGAAGAAAAAGCCCTTGCCATAAGAGCTGCAAAACGTCTTGGTTTAGGAATAGCAGGCGTAGACATGCTCCAGTCAAAGAAAGGACTTCTGGTGAATGAAGTGAACTCGTCGCCCGGACTCGAAGGCATTGAAAAAGCCACCGGCGCTGATATAGCGGGAAAGGTAATAGAATACGCCGAGCGTAACGAGATAAGCGAATAACATGGACTTACTCTCGCCCGCCCGTTTTCCTGATTACGAACTGATTGACTCTGGCAACTTTGAAAAACTCGAACGCTTTGGCTCGTATGTAACCATTCGTCCCGAGCCGCAGGCATTATGGGACACAAGTTCAGACGCCCGCGAATGGGAAAAACTGGCGCACGTACGTTTTATACAGAATTCGAGCTACGCCGGAACCTGGAGGAAAACAAAGCCAATGCCCGACTCATGGGTAATTTCATATCCTTTAGGCAGCGGAGCGCCGCTCTCGTTAAAATTAGCCCTTACTGCATTCAAGCACATAGGCGTATTTCCGGAACAGGCCCCCCACTGGGACTATATCTATGAGAAGACCAAAGCGCTGGCCGCCGATGGAACCACCCCGAAGATATTGAACCTGTTTGCCTATACAGGCGCTGCCTCGCTTGTTGCTAAGGCCGCGGGAGCCGACGTGGTGCATCTCGATGCCATAAGGCAGGTGGTTACATGGGCAAAAGAGAATATGGAACTCTCCAAACTTTCAGACGTACGGTGGGTAATTGAGGATGCAATGAAATTTGTTAAACGGGAATTGAAAAGAGGAACAAAGTATCAGGGTATCATACTCGACCCGCCTGCTTATGGACACGGTCCCGAAAAAGAGCGGTGGAAACTGGAAGAAAACATAAACGAAATAATTCGTAATGTACTGCAATTACTTGCACCGCAAAGGCATTTTCTAATCCTTAATACCTACTCTTTAGGATTTTCAGCGCTGGTTATAGAAAACCTGCTCCGTAACAATAAAGGCATTTTGCAAATAGGCGAACTATACCTGCCCGACGGCGGCGGCAACAAGCTGCCGCTTGGCGTTTTCGGAAGGTTTGCGTACGGTTGTTGATATTCCGCGCCTGTCAGTCGCGGTCTGAATCAACTATACCGCCTCCGCTGAATTTGTTAAAATTCACAAATTCAACTGCAATCAATATAAAAATTTATTTTTATGCCATTATTAACCTACTAAAACTTAAAAATATGAAACCAAAACTGAACTACCTGTTTGCCGGTATCGCTATTACAGCAATCGTATTTTCAACCGTAGCATTTAAAAGCAAATCGCGTCCGAACGGAAGTCCTATGGAATTCCTTCAATTAACGGCTATAGAATCCGTTGTACCCGGCGGATTGGGCAGGTCACGGCTTATTGCAGTGGATGCCGAAGGGAAAGAAGACGAAATAAAACTGGAAAACTTTTTCAGTTTGGTCGGAATTAATTTTGGAAACATTCGCTCCAATGATGAAGTTATCACCGAAAAGATAGCAGAGTTGTCAAGTCAAGGATGGGAACTGAAATTTACCAATACTGGGGTAGACGGCGCCGATAAAAGCACTGGAATCTTCATTACCCGATATATTTTTGAAAGACCGAAGCAGCAATAGATCCGATATAAATTTAAAGGAAGCCGATTTATACTGTTCGTAAATGATTTTGCGAACGCGTCCCGATAGCTATCGGGACGCCCGACTCCCACTCTTCACTAAACTGCCGAAAGGGGGTTTGTGAATTTTCGCAACCCGATAACTATCGCGTTCAATTGTGGTCGGGATAGTTAACTGCACACCCTATTCAGGATAGCGCCTCATCGAGTCCGTGCATATCTATTCTCTCCTTACTTTTGTATATGACTACAGGCGGGCGTAGGGGTAATCATGCCATCGTCAACTACTGTCAAAATCCCAGCTTCTGAATAGTATATTCAGTTTAAACTTATATTTGTCGCTCTTTTTAAATAGTATGGCGAAAAATTTACTTATAGTAGAGTCACCGGCTAAAGCGAAAACAATAGAGAAATACCTTGGAGAGGATTTTACCGTAAAGTCGAGTATCGGACACATCCGAGACCTGCCGGAGAAAGGTATAGGCATTGATATAGAGCATAATTTTCAGCCCGAGTACGAAATTTCGAGCGATAAAACAAAGGTAGTTGCCGAGTTGAAAAAACTCGCAAAAAAGGCAGAGACCGTATGGCTTGCAACTGATGAAGACCGGGAAGGCGAAGCCATCGCCTGGCACCTGCTGCAGGCGCTCGATATTAATGAAAATAAGACCAAACGGGTAGTTTATCACGAAATTACAAAACCGGCGATATTAGCCGCCATCCAACACCCCAGAACGATAAATAAAGATTTGGTAGATGCCCAGCAAGCCCGGAGGGTACTCGACCGGCTGGTAGGATACGAACTTTCTCCGGTATTGTGGAGAAAAGTAAAAACCGGCTTATCTGCCGGCAGGGTGCAATCGGTTGCGGTACGACTCATTGTTGAGCGAGAGAGAGAAATTACCGGATTCTTGTCATCGTCTTATTATAAGGTAGTAGGTTACTTTACCGCCAATAATTCAAAACTTAAAGCTGAACTTGAAAAGAAACTGAACAGCGAGCAGGAAGCCGGCGATTTGTTGAATAAACTTAAAGGCGCGACTTTTACCATAGAATCGCAGGAAAAAAAACCATCACGGCGTTCTCCATCGGCTCCCTTCACTACTTCCACGCTGCAACAGGAGGCGAGCCGTAAACTCGGCTACTCCGTTTTACAGACCATGCGTATAGCGCAATCGCTTTACGAAAAAGGCGACATTACCTACATGCGCACCGACTCTGTGAACCTCTCCCAGTTAGCCATAGACAGCGCGAAGGAAGAGGTGCAGAAATTATACGGCGGCAAGTACGCCCATACGCGCGCATATAAAACCAAATCGGCTTCGGCGCAGGAAGCGCACGAAGCAATAAGACCGACTAAATTCGGAGCAAAAGAGATTGAAGGCGATTATCAGGAAAAGCGCCTCTACGATCTGATATGGAAACGCACAGTCGCCTCACAGATGGCTGATGCCGAAATAGAGAAAACAATAGTCACCATCAACCAAAGCGGGTCGGATGATAAATTTATCGCCAACGGCGAAGTAATAGTTTTCGACGGCTTTTTGAAGGTGTATGCCGAATCGGATGACGAGACAGAGGAAAATGAAACCAATGAGGGTCAATTGCCGGCAATGGCGAATAATCAGAAACTTGAGCCGCAGGAGATTAACGCCGTTCAGAAATTCACCAATCCGCCTCCTCGTTATACCGAAGCAAGTTTGGTAAAAAAATTAGAGGCATTAGGCATAGGCAGACCATCCACTTATGCACCCACTATATCAACCGTTCAAAAACGGGGCTACATTGTGAAGGAAAGCCGCGAAGGCGTCGAAAGAAATTACAATGTGCTTACATTGAAAAATAATTCGGTAAGCAGGATGACAAAGACAGAAATTACGGGAGCGGAAAAGTCGAAATTGTTTCCAACAGATACGGGTATTGTGGTGAATGATTTTCTGCTTGAACATTTCAAAGATATTTTGGATTTCAATTTTACAGCCCACGTAGAAGAAGAGTTTGACACAATTGCAGAAGGGAAGCGAAAATGGACCGAGATGATAGCCAAGTTTTACGCACCATTTCATAAAACGGTTGAAAAGACATCATCAGTTGAAACAAAAAGAGCGTCCGGCGAAAGGATATTGGGAAATGATGCCAATGGCAAAGTTGTATCGGTGCGGCTCGGCAGGTTTGGACCCATGGTACAACTGGGCGAAACCGACTCCGAAGAAAAACCGAGATATGCAAAACTGTCGCCTTCGCAGCACATGGAATCCATTACGCTCGCCGAAGCACTCGACCTGTTCCGGCTTCCGCGCATCCTTGGCAATTTCGAGGATAAAGAAATAAGCGTTGCCACCGGTCGTTTCGGTCCTTATGTAAAACACGACGGTAAATTCTATTCATTACCGAAACAAGACGACCCCTTTAAAATAACTCTTGAAAGAGCTAGTGAAGTAATAGCAGAGAAGCGCACCAAAGAAAAGGAGAGATTGATACAGGCGTTTGCCCATGAACCCGAAGTGCAAATCCTGAACGGGAGATATGGACCATACATAACCATGAACAAAAATAATTACAAGATACCTAAAGACCAAGACCCTAAAAAACTTACTCTTGAAGAGTGCCTCGCAATTATAGAAAAAGAAGATAAATCGGGCAAACCCAAAAGAAGGTCATTCCGTTCATCGGGTAAAGCATCAAAGAACTGAATAAATACACTGAACGCTATCCTGTCCGTTTAATTAAACCTGTCGGCTGATAAAATGGAAATTGAGCAATATCTGACCCCCCTGCCTAAGCAATCGGAGGAATATCAGGTCTTTAAGTATGGCGCGCGAATAAATTCACACACCGAGAGTGCATTCCCGTCACTCGATGGGGTGAATATTGCAATAGTTGGGGTATGCGAGGATAGAAACTCAACCGATAATAAGGGAAGCGCCGCTTCGCCGGATAAGATACGGGAAGAATTAAAAAAACTGTCATATATTGAAGGGGTTTCGGTAGCCGACCTCGGTAACATTAAACCGGGTGAAAAGGCGAATGACACCTACCACGCCCTAGCCTTTGTGGTAAGCCGGCTGCTCGAAATGAAAATAGTTCCGGTAATTATTGGAGGCAGCCAAGACCTCACTTATGGAAATTATCTGGGGTACGAACACAGGCAACAGACGGTAAACCTGGTTTGTATAGACAGGACGCTTGATTTGGGAGCGGAACAGAGCGAAATTACTTCAATCTCATATCTGAATAAAATAATCAGGCGTGAACCAAATCTGATTTTCAATTTCAGTTTACTGGGCTATCAAACCCATTTTATCAATCCGGCAGAGGCGGAACT
>JAKAOA010000096.1 GCA_021823405.1 Bacteroidota bacterium
GCCTTCAGCGCCTCAATAACGCTCATGAGTTCCATCCGGTTATTCGTAGTAAACCGGTAGCCCTTCATCAATTCCTTTCGCCTGTTTCCAGAAATAAAAATTATGCCATAGCCGCCAGGGCCGGGGTTGCCTTTTGCAGCACCGTCAGTATAAATAAGCACTTTCCCCATAAAACGATGATAGATTAACCCTTTGTTTGGTTAATTTTCCTCATTTACCGATATTAATGTAAAAGGCAGTTTAAGGATTGCCTGAAAGTCGATGCCCGCCTCTTGAATGTCTTTATCGTCCTTCTCGTAATACCAGTTTATTTTCACATTATTGCCCTTCTGGTGCAACGCATCCAAAAGTCGAAGAGCATCAAGGATACATTTGGACGAAACTGTATTAAAAAATTCAAGGTAAATATCGGCAACTACCGGCAAACCGGCTTCCGGTCTATAGTTTTTCAATGCCTCGGTCAACGGTTTATAAAACTCTACCGCGTTTGGCGGTATCGACCTTCCTTTTAACTCCAGCTTACCCTGGTTGGCATTAAATTTTATTGATGGCGTTTTGTCCGTCGCCTCTATCGAAATTGTTCCCATACCTTCAGTAACAGTTAAATTGAATATCTGAATACCATCTATATTCCATACAAAGTTATTAATTTTAATTTACAGGGATGGCTATAATGTCAATAGTAGCATCGGACGGAACATATTTCTTATAATTGGTTTCGTTAATTTCGTCCGCTTTGATAGAATTAGCCAGCTTATAACCGAGCGAAGAAAAATAGTCGGTAAAAAATGAAAAGTCGATATTCCTTTCTTTCATTGCATATATACCGGCTTCAAAAATTATAAATGGTCTGTATTTTTTAATGGTTTCCTTCGCTCCCAGCAGAACCTCATATTCATGCCCGTCTGTATCTATCTTAATAAGGTTTAGTTTTGCCAGCTCCCTGCTTTTGCAGAACGCATCAAGGGTTATGGCTCCTATCCCTTCGGCGGGTTTTTCGGCGCCCCGGTGTATAGGATGCTTTTCACCGTCAGTTAGCCCGTCCACCTTCCAGCTTGCGTAAGCTCTTATTCCGGGGCGTTCGTTGTTCGATGATGAAACAAACGATTGTATAACCTCTATCCTGGCAGCCAACTGCGGATTAAGTTCCAGGTTACGGCGCAATCTCGCCATAGAATAATCAGTCGGCTCAAAAGCGTACACGTGCCCATTAACAACCCGTTTGGCAAATTGTAATGCCATGGCGCCCATATTAGCCCCTACATCTATTATTACCGCATCATCCGTAAGCGGCGTAAGTTTGTTATCAGTAACATGCTCCTGGTATTTACCGAACAGGAACAAGGCAAGGTCGATACCCTCCGATAAATCGGCTTCATATTTTATTCCGCCGCGGGTGATGATGCGCGGTTTTCTGCCATAGAACGCTATGGCAAGTCGGTATGAGATTTTTGCAAAAAAAATTTTAACTTTAGTGGCGAGTATATTTTCGTTTATTAAACGGTTCAGCATATTGCATTAACTAATTAGGTTTTAAATGTAATAAATAAAATTTGCCCGCCGCCCAGTATAAATAAACCTAAAAGTAAGCCAAGCCCTTTTTACCGTTCTAATAAGCCGTGTTTACTGCCAGTGGGTGATTTTGCGTGAGTAAAATACCTGTACGGACAGTCATACCGACATGAATGTTTTGCATTTTCATTCATTGTCGGTATAATTTTGCTGTAAAGTGTAATTTAGCGATTTAATTCATGAGCGCCAGCAATAAAAAATATAAAAAGCCGCAGCGTCCGACTGTTCAGCAGCATGCTTTTGAACGGAACAAGGCGCAGACAATTCCGGTTTCATTGCAACCGTCGCATACCGCCAAATTAAAACTGATACTCATGGCAGGCGTTGCAATTATAACTTTTATCGTTTACCATTATACCCTTCACAACCAGTTCACAAACTGGGATGACGGACTTTATATAGAAAGCAATCCCTATATAAAAAATCTGACTCCCGAAAACCTGAAGATGATACTGTTCCACAACATTACGAACAACTATTATCATCCCCTTACCATGTTATCCATTGCGGCTAATTACCATTTCTCCAAAATGGACCCCTTCGGCTATTACTTTACCAATGTGGCGCTGCATGTATGCAACACATGCCTCGTATTCATCCTTGTATTTACACTTCTAACCGCTATGGAGGTAAGAGGGTATGGCGCTTTTAAAGGCAAAGAGTGGCTCGCCGCTTTTGCAGCCCTATGCCATGGGGTGCATCCTATGCACGTGGAGTCGGTGGCATGGATAGCTGAGAGAAAGGACGTACTTTATGAATTTTTTTACTGGCTCGGACTGATAACATATATAAAATATGTAAAAGAAGAAAAACTGAAGTGGTTAGTTCTCGTGGTGTTCCTTTACTTATGTTCGCTCGCCTCCAAACCGCTTGCGGTAATATTTCCACTCGCCCTGTTTCCTATAGATTTTCTATTGAAGCGAAACGGTATTAAGAAACTATTATTAGAGAAGCTGCCATATTTTATTGTCTCGCTCGCCGGAGGAATATGGGCATGGAAAACATCGGATGCGAGCGGTTCCATCGCCTCATTCCATGCATTCACGCTGCTGCAACGGATAACATTCGCCGGCTTCAGTTTTACCATGTTCGTATTGAAAGCTTTTATTCCCTTTCACCTCTGTTCTTATTACCCGTACCCAAACCTTGACGCAAACGGCTTAGAACCGTTTTACTTTTATATTGCTCCAATTACGTCACTGCTTATATTGGTGGTTCCTTTATGGCTTACATACAGAAAAAACGATAATTACTTCCGTGTAGCTCTCTTCGGGCTTACTTTCTTTTTATTCCACGTTATTTTCGTGCTTCAATTTGTGTCTGTTGGTCCTGCCCTGATGCCCGAGAGGTACACGAGCATCGCCTATTTCGGAATTTTTTTCATGGTCACCTACGCCATTTCACAACTATGGGAGCGCTATCCTACATGGCATTTTCCGCTCATGGTTGCACCCGGAATATTTATCGTCATACTCGCATACCTTTGCCATGAACGCACCAAAGTATGGCACAACACAAAAACACTGTGGCAGAATGTAATCGACGAGTATCCGTTGCGTGTGGAAACCGCATATAAGAATCTGGGTAATTATTATGCCGAACGGAATCAGTATGACAGCGCATTTACCGAGTACAAGGTATTGGACGACATACACTCCACCGATGCAGGCGTTTACAGTAACCTTGCCAATATTTATGCGTTAAGAGGTCAGTATAAAAAGTCGCTCGAATACTACACCCACGCCCTCAAACTTGACAATAAGTTATTCGATGTCTATCTCGACAGAGCCATTACCTACAGTAGGATGGACAGCTTTGCACTTGCCATACAGGATTACAACCACGCATACTCAATCGACCCAAAATCCGAACAACTGCTTTTTAACAGAGGAAATACTTATCTGAATATAAAACAATACGATAAAGCGATGGACGACTTCAATGCTGCCATAGCCATAGACCCCGACAGGGCGCAATACTACCTCTACAGAGGGATTGCGGAAACCAATATGAAAGATTTTCAGGCGGCCCTGAACGACTTTCTTCACGATTTGAGCATGGAGCCTGATAATCCCGATTGCTTATTTAACCTCTCTATTGTATATAACCAACGCCATGATTATAACAATGCCTTGAGCTATGCAATAAAAGCGCAACAGAAAGGGCATGCGGTAACCACCGCATACCTTGAAGAACTAAGGGGAAACATTGCGCATCAGGCTAAATAAAAGCGAAAGGTGTACAGATTAATAGCCATAAAAAGCGTTACCATTGAGCGCCAGAAAGAAAAATAAATTCAGAAATCTGTCCGTAAAACCGGCGGCGGAAACTCATACAGTTACACCACCTCCTACGGGCGGGTTAAACCTTCCGGAAATGGGCATTGTGCCGGCGCTGTTCGCCGCCATCGTAACCTTTATTGTATATAACTATACTCTTCACAACCAGTTCCTCGACTGGGATGATTGGATTTACGTAACCAAAGACAAGTTCATAACAAGCTTCTCCGCCTACAATCTCAAGGAGATGCTTTTTCACAATATTACAGCCAACTATTTCCATCCTCTCACTATGTTGTCACTCGCCCTGAACTACCATTTTTCAAAACTTAATCCCGAAGGATATTATCTTACAAACGTACTGCTTCATACAGCCAATACCATCTGGGTATTCTTCCTTGTAAAAATTCTTCTCGAAAGCATGAGCGGGAAGTATGGTTACGGGATCATAAAAAACATCTCCTGGATTGCCGGCTTCTGCGCTCTGCTGCATGGTCTGCATCCGATGCACGTTGAGTCGGTATCGTGGATTGCGGAGCGCAAGGACGTACTCTATTCATTTTTCTACCTGCCTGCGCTCATCCTCTATGTGCGCTACGTGAACAAACCGACTGCCCCTGGCATGCTATATGTTGTTATCCTTTTCTTATGCTCCCTTATGTCCAAACCGCTCGCCGTATCATTTCCCTTAGCCCTATTTGCGATAGATATACTATTTAAAAGAAAAGCCGTCTGGAGAATAGTTATCGAAAAATGGCCCTTCTATTTATGTTTTGCCGCTATGGGAGTTCTCACCCTAATTACTGTTAAAAACAGCGGCTCAATGGCGTTACTTCACGGATTTACGCTTTTTCATAAGCTTACTATCCCTTTTTATTCCTTCATGATATATACGACCAAATTTTTCTTTCCAACGCACCTGTGCGGGTATTACCCATATCCGGGTGTGAACGCCGGCGGGTGGATGCCGTTCATCTTCTATATCTGCCCTATTATAGATATGGCTATTGTGGGAGTGCCGCTGTACATTGCCTATAGGGCGGGTGAAAATTATTTCAGAGTTGTACTCTTCGGCATCTGCTTTTTCCTAGCCAACGTTCTTTTCATATTGCAATTCCTTTCAGCCGGAGTTGCGGTTGTCTGCGAACGGTACAGCTATATCGGCTATATAGGTCTTATCTTTCTCACCGTCTATTTTATATTCCTGCTCATTGATAAAAAACCGCAGTTGAGCTTTCCGGCGCTTACCTTACTGGTATTATTCACCGTAGTTCTCGGTTACCTCACCGGCGACCGCACTAAAGTATGGCACAATTCCGAAACTTTATGGCACGATGTGATAGTGAAATATCCCCGCCAATGGCTGGTCCCTTATATGAATCTCGCCCAATATTATGTTGACAGCAATAAGATGGACAGCGCCTTTGTAATGTATAAAGAACTTGCGCAGTTGGGCAGTAAGGAGCCAAGCGATTACCGGAATCTTGCCAACATATATGCCATGCGAAAGGACTACGATAATTCTATGCTGATGTATAACAAGGCGCTACAGCTTGATTCGGGAGGTAAGTCGGACACATATCTCGACAGGGCGGTAACATACTCCATTATGGGAAAACTCGACCTCGCACTGTTTGATTACGACCGTTCATTCAAAGCCGACTCCAATGACGCAAAATTGCTCACAAACAGGGCTTATGCTTACTTCAGCGTTGGCAAATACGACTCTGCTATAAGGGACTACAACCATCTTATCCGCCTCGATTCCAATGAAGCGGGTTATTACTTCAGGCGCGGCAATGCCGAATATGACAAAGGCGATAATAATGCTTCAATCAACGATTATTTAAAATCATTAAAGTTGCAACCCGACAACAACACAGAATGTTCCTACGACCTGTCTCTAGCGTACAACCGTTTGGGAGATTTTCATAACGCTCTGAACTATGCCCTGAAAGCAAAACAAAACGGTTATAATGTGCCTGCAAATTATTTGAACGACCTTCAAAGGAAACCAGAGGGAGTAAAATAGTTCAGCGCGTCGGCGGCGCTTGGTCGGTGCTGATGATAAACCTTACGGAAACAATTTACACTATGAAAAAAGATTTGGAAAAATGCATTGAAGTTCTGAAGGCAGGCGGTACAATATTATATCCCACCGACACAGTTTGGGGTATCGGGTGCGACGCAACAAACGACAAAGCCGTGAAAAAAATTTTCAGAATAAAACAGCGCCACGAATCCAAAAGCGTAATTATCCTTGTGGCGGAAGCCGTTCAGGTGAAACTTTATGCCGGATTTCCGCCCGAAGCGAAACAGTTAATCAAACAAGCGAAAAGCCCGCTCACCATCATCTACCCCAACGCCCGTAATCTCGCCCCATCTCTTATCGCCAAAAACGGTTCGGTCGGCATTAGAGTTATTAAAGATGAGTTTTGCAGGCAGCTTATCAATTTATTCGGTAAACCTATCGTCTCCACATCGGCTAACATAAGCGGGGAGAATACCCCGGGTAATTTCGCCGGTATAACCAACGACATTAAAAATCAGGTGGACTATGTGGTAAATTGGAAGCAGGGAGAAACACAAAAAAATAACCCCTCCAGGGTAATCAAGATAAAACCGGACGGAACTTTGGAAGTAATCAGAGCTTAGCTTTCACCTCTACCATTTCGTATCCCTCAATGATGTCGCCGATTTTAACGTCATCAAAGTTTGAGATGTTCAGCCCGCATTCGTAGCTTGAAGGAACTTCTTTTACATCCTCCTTAAACCTTTTAAGCGAGCCGAGTTCACCGCTGTGTATCACTATGCCGTCCCTTATAACACGCACTTTGGTATTGCGGGTTATTTTGCCTGAGAGAACCATGCAACCGGCTACAGTTCCTACTTTTGAAACATTGAATACCTCGCGCACCTCCAGGTTGCTTGTGATTTTTTCTATCACTTCCGGGCTTAACATACCCTCCATAGCCGCTTTCACCTCATTGATGGCGTTATAAATAATGGAATAAAGGCGAATATCTATCTGTTCCTGTTCGGCTAGTTTGCGTGCCGCGAATGACGGGCGCACCTGAAAGCCGAGTATGATGGCGTTGGAAGCAGAAGCGAGCAGCACATCCGATTCGGTGATGGCTCCCACGCCTTTATGCACAATATTAACCTGTATTTTAGGGGTGGATAGTTTTAGCAGCGAATCTGACAGCGCCTCTATTGAGCCGTCGAAATCTCCTTTTACAATTACGTTCAGTTCTTTGAAATCTCCTATTGCAAGACGTCTGCCTATTTCATCCAGCGTAATGTGCTTCCTGGTTTTAAGCCCCTGTTCCCGTTGAAGCTGCGAACGTTTTACGGCAATTTCGCGGGCTTCGCTTTCGCTCTCAACTACATGAAACTGGTCGCCTGCCTGCGGTGCGCCATCCAAGCCAAGTATAAGCGCAGGCATAGCCGGCGGTGCTTTCTCTATCGGCATATTCCGTTCATTCTGCATGGCTTTTATCTTTCCGCTGAAACAACCCGCCACCATCACATCACCGACATGTAAAGTTCCGCCTTCTACAAGTATAGTAGCCACATACCCTTTGCCTTTGTCTAACGCCGATTCTATAATTACGCCGTTGGCTTTTTTGTTCGGATTCGCTTTCAGTTCGAGGAGTTCCGATTCGAGCAATACTTTCTCCAGTAATTCCGTAACGCCCTGTCCTTTTTTAGCTGATATTTCCTGGCATTGGAATTTACCACCCCAATCTTCCACAAGTATATTCATTCCGGCTAACGCTTCCTTTATTTTATTCGGATTGGCGCCCGGTTTATCAATCTTATTAATGGCGAATATCATTGGTACGCCCGCTGCCTGTGCATGGTTAATAGCTTCTATGGTTTGCGGCATCACGCCGTCGTCGGCGGCTATTACTATAATCGCCAAATCCGTAACCTGCGCTCCGCGGGCGCGCATGGCGGTAAACGCTTCGTGTCCAGGTGTATCAAGAAAGGTTATTTTCTTACCGTTTTCCAAGGTTACGTTATATGCCCCTATATGCTGGGTGATTCCTCCTGCCTCACCGGCTATTACGTTGGTCTTGCGTATATAATCGAGCAGCGATGTTTTTCCATGGTCAACATGCCCCATTACGGTTACAATAGGGGAACGCGGTTGCATATCTTCCTCTTTATCCTCTTCTATCCGGATAGCTTCCTGCACCTCCACGCTTACGAATTCCACCTGAAAACCGAACTCTTCGGCGACAATGGTAATAGTTTCGGCGTCAAGGCGCTGGTTAATAGATACAAATAGCCCCAAATTCATACATGTTGAAATAACATCTTGTATCGGTACGGTCATCATCTTGGCAAGCTCGTTTGCCGATACAAACTCGGTAACTTTAAGTGTCTTCTTCTCCGCCTCTATTTTCTCCGCCTCTTGTTGCAGTTTTTCACTTATCATCTGCCTTTTCTCACGGCGGTATTTTGCCGCTTTGCTTTTGCCCTGTCCGCTTAGCCGAGCAAGTGTTTCTTTTATCTGCGACTGTATCTCCTCTTCGGTAAGTTCGGGGCGACGCTCCTGGTCTCTGCGCCCGCCTTTTCTCGGTGCGGACTGGGTTAATGCCTGTTGTACGTCCTCCTTACTGTATTCCTTTTTAAATATCCGCTTTCTCTTCCTTGAGCCATGTTCCTGCGGTCCTGCTGATGAGGCAACCGGTTTAGGCAAATCTATTTTACCTACTATGGTAGGTCCTTCAAGTTTATTAACCTGCGTGGGCATAAACTCTACTTTGGGCGGAACAGGAGGTTCAACTGGTTGAACAGGCGTTTGGGCAGCCGCCGGTTTGGCAACAGGGGGTTCCGGTTTCTCTTTTTCTTCAGTTTGCTTTTTCTTACTTCTGCCCTTGCCAGCAGGCGTTTCCGGTAGTTCAATTTTCGCAATTATTTTTGGTTCCTCCAGCTTTATTTTTTCCCTTGCAGGCGCTGCAGGTGCCATGGCGTTCTGAACTGCGGCCTCTTCTTGCGCTTTTTTTCTGCCCCCTGCGCTTTCCTCCTGCACAAATGGTTTTTCTATCTGCAACTGCTTCGCATCGTCTTTTACTTTTTTATCGCCAGCATATTCTTTTATCAGTAGTCCGTATTGCTCCTCTGTAAGTTTGGCATTCGGATTCGAATCAATTTTAAAACCGTGTGAATTTAAAAATTCCGCAATAGTACCTACTCCTACGCCAAGGTCTTTAGCAACTTTACTTAATCTGTGGGTTACCTGTGTCATTTTATGCTTTTAGCTTATTATGCTTCAAATTCCTTCTGCAGTATACTGCGCAGTTCTTTAATCGTTTCTTCTTCAAGGTCGGTTCTTTTAACAAGCTCTTCGGTATTAAGTTCGAGTACACTCTTCGCAGTATCGCAACCGATGGACTTCAATTCATCTAGAATCCAGCCCTCTATTTCATCTGCAAATTCATCGAGTGGCACATCTTCCGTATAGTTTTCCGAATCTCTGTAAACATCTATTTCGTATCCTGTTAATCGTGCCGCAAGACGTATATTATGACCGCCTTTGCCAATTGCCAGAGATACCTGGTCGGGCTTCAGGAACACGTCAGCGTGTTTGGTTTCCTCGTTAATCTTAATGCTTGTAATTTTGGCCGGATTCAATGCGCGGGTAATAAACAGGGTAGGGTTAGTGGTGAAATTGATAACATCAATATTTTCGTTTTTCAATTCTCTGACTATTCCATGTATTCTTGAACCTTTTACGCCAACGCATGCGCCTACAGGGTCTATACGGTCGTCATACGATTCTACGGCAACTTTGGCGCGTTCGCCCGGCTCGCGTACTATTTTCTTTATGGTAATAAGTCCGTCGAAAATTTCGGGCACCTCGGTCTCGAATAACCTTTCAAGAAAGACAGGCGATGTGCGTGAGAGGACTATCATGGGCGAATTGCCGTTCATTTCCACCTTTGATATTACGGCGCGAATGGTATCGCCTTTTTTGAAAAAGTCGGATGGTATCTGTTCCGACCGGGGTAGTATAAGTTCGTTGCCCTCGTCGTCCATCATCAATATTTCCTTCTTCCATATCTGATACACTTCGCAGCTTACTATTTCTCCTTCTCTGTTCTTATATTTCTCGTAGAGCGATTCTTTTTCCAATTGCGAGATGCGGGAACTTAAATTCTGACGCACCGCAAGTATAGCCCTGCGGCTGAAATCGAGAAAATTTACGGGTTCCGTTACTTCCTCGCCTACTTCAAAATCTGGTTCAATTTTTTTTGCATCCGAATAAGCTATCTGGGTATTGGGGTTCTCTATTTTGTCGTCTTCAACAATTGTACGGTTTCTCCAGATCTCTACATCGCCTTTATCCGGGTTCACTATTATATCGAAGTTTTCATCAGTTTCGTATCTTTTACGAAGCATCGCTTTGAACACATCTTCTATTACGTTCATCAACGTTACCTTGTCAATGTTCTTCGTATCCTTGAATTCTGAAAAGGATTCAATAATGTTGAGGTGGGTAACCTCTTTCGGTTGGGTTTCAACTTTTGATGTCCTGGCCATGGGTTTATAAATTAATAATTAATACTTCCATTTTTCATAACTATATTCTAAAATCAATCCTGCCGCTTGCTTGTAATTTATACCGACTATGAAAAAAATGCAAAACATTCATTTCGGCATAACTGCTCGTACAGGTATTTTGCATTGTGCCACCGCTATAACTATGGCGGTACGCGGTCGCAAAATGTCCTACGAGCCGATTTAAATCATATTGCAAAACAACTTCTAATATTCCGTTTAATAAAAAAGGAGGTTTTCTACACCCTCCTTCTAAATTTTTTACTTAATGTGTATGATAGCCCTCTTCTAAACTGCAAATTCCGATGCAAATATAATAAAAAAACACTACTGTCCGACAAAAATATAGATTTA
>JAKAOA010000097.1 GCA_021823405.1 Bacteroidota bacterium
TGTACCGGCCCGGTCGCCGGTGGGTAACTGCTGAATCTTCCATTGCCTAAATTTTTGGGCAACAAAAGTACCTCGTCCCTATGCCTTCGTCAAGATGTACTTGGTCGTATGCTTACATAAAGATATTAATATCCCCTAATAATTTAATCTCCTCATTTCATTATGAAAACATCATTAAAATTTGGATTTATTGTGTTTCTTTCGTTAGGTTTTAACCAAACGAGAGGACAGAACCTTTTAAATATAGCCGATTCAGTTGCGAAAAAGGGCTCGCCTCCTGCCTATCAGGAACCAACGTGGAAGGACACTCGATTGATAAATGCCCAAACCACTAAAACTGCTGCGCCAAAATCGATGATATTCCGAATTATGCACCGTTTTGGTGATATGGGAACACCGGGAGGCGGCTTTCACACGCTTTACGGGTTCGATGTCGCCTCCGATATTTATTTTTCATTTGAATTCGGTATTACCAAGAATCTCGAAATAGGTTTTGGCAGAAGTATGCAACAAGAGTTGCTTGACGGGATGATAAAATATAGGTTGCTTACCCAGAAAACCAATGAAATGCCCGTATCTCTTGCTTTCTATGGAGACGAAGGCGTTACTCCGGAACTGAATTCGGTGCTTTACGCCAACGCCCTTTCACCCGAACAGCATTTTAATGACCGGCTTTCATATATCTCTGAACTTATACTCGACCGTAGATTTAATAAAATCATATCACTTGAATTATTGGGTGGTTTAAGTCATCGTAATTATCTTCTAGCAAATATTAATCCTAATAACGGCGCCACTGACCAATCAAATATACCTTATACCGGCGCCGGTGGAAAGTTCAGTATTTCAAAGCATTCGGCAATAGTTTTTGATTACTATTATACCTTTTCAGCTTACCGGACTAATTCAACTACCTACTCCAACGCATTCTCCATCGGTTATGAAGTGGAAACAGGAGGGCACGTGTTTGAAATCAATTTAAGCAATGCCACTTTCATTAACGAGAATAACATAATACCGAATACCCCTGATTCGTGGTTGAATGGCGGTTTTAAACTGGGTTTCTCTATCTCAAGAGCATTTGGAATATAAATCTTCTACTCCACCATAATCTTGCCTTCGGCGACCACTTTGCCGGTTTCCGAAACAAACTTGTAAAAATAAAGTCCTGCAGGAGGGGCATTCAAGTTCACAACAAGAGGAAATTTGATGTCCGCTTTTTGCTCATAAATTCGTTGACCCAACATATTGTAAATATCCAGTTTTAACCCCGTTACTGTTGCAGGCGATTGAAAGGTAAACTCTCCATTATTCGGATTGGGATAAAGTAAAATATTTGCCGAAAATGAATTTACCGGACTTAGTCCGAGCACCTGTTTACGAATGCTATCGCGGTAAACTGCACTTGTAAAAACCGGGTTTCCGGTAATTACTTGCTCATTTACCTGCAATAACGGTAACCCAAAACCATTCCCAAACCATTTATATTGAATTTTCTCTGTTAAAGGGGTTGAGAAACCAATATGAATTGGGGTATCAACCTCCACACTGTCATAGGAATAAAGTATAGTTTTGACACGTAAGGTATTAAATACGCCAAAGGGCGTTTTAAGAGTTCCCCAACCGTCGATGTTATTTATTCGTTTTTGATGGGTGGCATAGTAACCAATGCCCGCAATTTGTGCATGACTTGCCGAATGGCACGAATCGGAATTGCCATAGTTCATGGGTAAAACATACATTATGTCAATTGTATCATCTTTCACTGATGTAGGAATACCGTTTATGTTCGCTCCATAACCTACACTTTCATAACTGCTTGCTTGGTTTTTATAATAATTAATTACATTAGTTATTGTCACAGGACCTAATGCCGGCAGATTTGGGGCATTTTGTGCAACAGTTGATTTGTATGCGGGATAAAGCAGAGCATCATTAAAATATAATTGATAAGCAAGTGGAGTAGCACTAACGTTAATGAAGGTGTCTATAGTTTGGGTATATGGAATTAAACTGTCGTAATTCCATATATAATTTGCGCCTGTCAAAGATGGATTTGGAAGCCCCACATTGGTATTACAGGTGCTTAATCTGATTGTATCACCGGGTTGTGGCATATCTGTCTGGGTAATCGTAATTTGTCCAAAGCTAACCGCTGCACGCAAAGCAAACAGTGCTACCAATAGGTAAATCCTTTTTTTAAAGGAAGAATAATTTGTAGTGATAACATTCCATAAAACGCTATTAAGTCGGTTTGTGTTTTTCATTCTAGTATATTTTAAAATTTCTTACGCTATCAATCAACTATTCCTTTGGGTGCAAAAGTTCGGACAATACCACCCGTTTGCCCTGATAAACACCGGTTACCCAAGCGTCCTTTACTCCCCTTCTGCGGGCTTCATCCCTTAAGAGTTGAGCTTCATGATAAGTTGTGTACATCCCCATAGTAAATCTTGTAATTCCATCTGGAAAACCTGTTATGGCTACTGGTTTTAATTCCACATTTTTGTATCTGAAATTTTTTGGAAAATGATAGGCGCCGATCTGAACGGTGAATTTCATATCATTAAGACACAGATTCCCGCTTAAATGTTTTACCATATTCTTTAGCGCGGAAGTATCTGCGGTAAGACCGTTAAACCGACGCAATAACGTGTATATATCAGGGGTACAGGTATCTGCTATTGCTATTACAGGTTTTACTGTATCGGCATTTGAAATAACTTTGACCGGTGCGCTTCCCGGAATAAACAGAGCGATATTTTTTACTATCTCACGGTAGTGTACTGTATCAGCAATAGTTAAATTAAAGGTGTAGTCAGGATAGCCGTCAGCAGTCACTTTAATTTCATATTCAGAACCGGCAGGTAAGGATAGGAGGTATTCGCCGGTACCAGATTTTGATTTGGAAGGGGTTGTAATTTGTGTTGTTTTATTCAATAATGTAATTTTAGCAGAAAGAGTATTTCGTGTGATTGAATCAAGAATTACTCCTTTCAATACAATTAGATTAGCAGTAAGCCCGTTCATCTCAAGACGGTATATATCAAGTCCACCCAATCCTCCGTCTCTTGCTGATGCATAATAGCCATGTTTTCCGCTCGCCGATACTATGAAGAACACATCATCGTCAGGTGTATTTACCGGATAGCCAAGGTTTTCCGGTACGCCCCAACTACTGCCTATTTTATTGCTTTTAAAGATGTCATATCCACCCATTGTATTATGCCCTTTCGAACTGAAATACATTGTTTTACCGTCAGGATGTATATAAACGCCCTCTTCATCGTAAGGGGTATTTATAGTATCGCCAAGATTGATGGCATCTCCCCAACTGCTATCTGGCTGTAAATAAGATTTGTATATATCCCTCCCTCCTTTTCCGCCAGGTTTATCGCTAACAAAATACAATATCTTACCATCCGGTGACAGACATACTGTTGATTCGTGATAGGGGGTATTTATCTTATTGCTTAACGCAACAGGATTTGACCATCCTTGCGAGCCGAGTGTACTTAAATAAATATCGCCGCCATTCACATCACGGAAAATAAAAAGTTTTTGCCCGTCAGGAGTCAGATAGGCAGTAGCATCATTATCTGGTGTATTAATTGGCGGACCAATATCATCAGCTGTGTCCCATTGCCCGTTTTTAAAGTGTGATATATAAATATCCTCAAAATATTCTCCAGTTCCAGGGTCGATAAAACCGCCGGTGGTACCTGGTCTCTTCGAGGTAAAAACAATCGTGTTCTCATCCGCGGTTACAAAAGGGCTGTAATCAGGGTAAGGACTGTTAATAGCACCTCCAAGATTTTCAATTTTTACGGGTATAGGGTGCTGGGCGAGTTCTTTACCGTTATTACATTGCTCTATATACCTACTAATATCCTTCTTTTCCTTGGCTCCTGCATGTGGCGTGTATGCTTTATACTCCGTTATAGCGCTATCCCACATGTAATTCAGGTGATACGCCCTCGCAAAGTAAAAATCCATTCTTTTACTTATCTTATGGTCAAGTGCGTATCCTTTAGTGAAATAAGGAAGACATCCGCCTTTGTAAAAGTTCTTCGTGTTAAGGTAGCATACACCAATTTTAATATTTAAGTCAGCATTATCGGGATTTATTGAGTCAGCGGTTTTATAACAAATCATCGCAAGGTCGTACTCTTCATTTTTTATATGTTCGTCGCCTTCTTTTATCTTATCCAGTGCTAGTTTTAAACCGGTTGGATTATTTTTGAAGTTATGTGATGTAAAACCAACGTTTTGCTGCGCCAGTAAGGTGTCAGGAGCAAAAGGAAAAACAGCTATAAAAAGAATAGCGGTTAAGAGCTTTATTGCTTTCTTTAATGATTTATCCACAATAATCAAGGGTTAATACATATACACATGTTAGTTCGGGTATACGGTTTTGTTTGAATTTATAATATTGAAAAAAATCATTGTTAGAATCACGGCGTATTAGTTAAAACATAGATTGAGTTGAAGAACCGCCGGATTCAGTGCTTCCCATAAAAGGATTTGGATTTATAAACCTCAAGGATATTTCAAAGGCGCCTCTACCGTTAGATGCTTGATTCAGTCCGGATATATTCACATCGTAGCTTAAGCCAAGTGAATAACTTCCGAACTCTAATCCTGTAAGGATTATAAATGCATCGTTCCACCTGTAATATCCGCCGAGGTCGAAGGCAGATCCTTTATTCACTCCTGTATATTTACTTTCCATTCTTAAAAGGTACCTGAATTTAGCGCCCATATCTAACTCCTGCGCGGGTCCCTGGTCAAAAAAAGCAACAGCCGGAACAACCGCAATATTGGAATTGGGTATACTATAAGTAACATCACCGTTAAGAACATATTTCATGTATAGCCGTGTTGCCACTCCGTTTTCGTTATTCTTGCCGTTAACGGTATAGTAATTTGTATTACCGAGAAAATTATCGCCTTGGTAAAATGACATTTCGGGTTCGCTAATATGGTAAACTGCAGCTCCTATATCTGCCTTAATCTGATTATTCGATGTCATAGTTGATTGCCCTGTCCCAAAATGGTAAAGAATACCGGCGGCGAAGTCAAAATATGAGAAAGATGACCCCGCCGGTTCACCACTTGATGCTCCCGGTACATAGGAACCACCGATATATTGATTATCCCATGTCAGGTTTGCCATATCAATGCTATGTTGCGCCCATCCCGCCTGTAATCCAACGGCGAGACAATTTTTATCGTTCAAATAAATACCGCTGGCTAACGAGAAATTGACTTGTGCAATCTGTAGTTGCCCATCTCCGGACTTATCGTCAAAAAAATTAATCCCTGGCGATACATACCCTTTTGTCCAATTTTTCATTATATTATGATATTCGAATGTGGCTGCCATTGTATTATATGCGTCACCTAAACCATTCATTACACTTGACCATTGGTTACGGTAGTTCAATTCACCCATAATCAAACCTGGAAAAGCACCGCATAAAGCAGGGTTTAAATCAAGCGGGTCTTCCAAAAATTGGGAGAAATGAATATCTTGAGAATGAACATTTATACACATAACTATGCCGGTAACAAACAGTATAAAAGGTCTGCATATTTTCGTAATTAAATTAGTAAATGTATGCATGGCAATATGATATGTTTTCAGTATTAAAATTCAAATATATAATTAATCTTCCAATAATTGATTAAAATTTATCAAATCTGACAATTAGTGCATTAGAGACCTAAATAATTGATTAAGGAAGGTATGAACGTAACGCCGAAGGTCGTCCGTTTTTTTCCATCTCTTAATAAGGGGATTCACCATCTATAATTTTCGTACTTTTGCGCTCTTATTTATGAGTATGTTTATAAAATCCATCCTAAATCAAAATTCATCTAAATGGGGCTGGTTTGTTCTTGCTCTAATGACTATCTTTTTTAGCGGACCAATCAGAAGATACGTGGAAATGCAATGGAAGATTGATAATATAGCCGCTGCAGCTCGGTCTGGCGATAAAAGAGTTAAAATGAGTGTCAGGTTATTGCAGGAGAAACAATATGTAGCCGGTATAAGGCAATCGATTATCAATCCTCCGTCTGCACTACCCTATCCACTCTTTGTCAATTTTAAAATGTGCTATAGTTCCAGCACTTATGTCAACTGTATGGAATATTTGCAATATTGGTGTCACCCTCCTTTATACATCAATTTACAAAGGATATTGATTTGACTGCTACTTCGACGAGTATTGCACAACAACAAGACACGTAAAGCTGCCTAAGACAGCTACTTTTAAAACTTTCATTATTTCAGCAATTGGATGACAGCGTGATGGAATTATTTAGATTATTGAACAAGTATAAATTAAGTCGATTTTTAAGATGCAAACCGGTTTTGCTATGCTTATTCATTCTGCATTTTATCCGATTAAGTGCACAGATAAAAATTACCAATGACACTATTCCTTATCTTGACTTAGATCAGTGCATAGCTTTTGCACTTCAAAACCACCCATTTGTAAAGCAGTCCATTCTCAATCAATCCATAGTCCAAAAAACGAACGCCATAAATCTTTCCGGCTGGTATCCTCAAGTGAGTTTTAATGCCGATTTCAGCAATTACCAGCAATTACCTACCTCTCTTATTCAATCAAGCGCCCAATCTTCAGTTCAGGCGATAAAATTCGGCGTTTTTTACACAATAAACCCTGTACTGTCTTTGTCGCAAACCCTTTTTAATCCGGCGCTTATCTATTCTGCTGAAAACGCCCGCCTTTTGGTAGAACAGGCAAAACAATCGAGCGATAGCACCAAAATTGGCATAATATCAAGCGTTAGTAAATCTTTCTATGGGCTACTGCAAAACATGGAGCAAATTAATGTTTTAAAAGAAGATACGGCATTACTTGCAAAAACGGAAAGAGACGCCTACAACGGATATATTGCCGGAACGGTTGATAAAACTGATTACAAGCAAGCCATTATTAGCTGGAATAATACTAAAGCTCAACTGGTACAAGCAGATTTGAACATGATTCCGCTATATGCTGTACTGCAACAGCAGATGGGTTTTCCGCCCGAAAAGAAATTTAATGTTCTTTTTGATACCGCACAACTTATGAAAAACATTGGTTCTGATTCTGTTCTGAAACTAAATTATGAAAACAGAATTGAATATCAGCTTCTTAATACTCAACAGATGTTACAGGAGAAGAATATTAATTATTATAAATATAGCGCCCTGCCATCTCTCAATGCATTCTATGATTTGGATTATGAATCGCAAAGTAATCAGTTCAGTGATTTACTTGTCAGAAACTACCCATATTCTTATTTAGGCGCTACACTTTCGTTGCCTATTTTTTCGGGATTTCAACGTTTAAAAAGTATTCAAAGAGCTAGTTTACAGATGAAAATACTTGATGAACAGGATGAGTACCTTAAGACCGCAATTTATACGGAATATGTAACTGCTCTGGCAAATTACAAAAGCAACCTATACAACCTGACCCTTCTTAAGGAAAACGATTTAATGGCAAAAGAAGTATATATGGTAGTTGCTCTGCAATACAAACAAGGAATTGTTCCTTACCTGAATGTAATTACCGCCCAGTCAAACTTAATATCATCTCAAATTAGCTTTATCAATGCACTGTTCACTGCGCTATCAAGTAAGGTAGATCTTGAAAGGGCATTGGGAACTATATCTCCAAAACGCTAATGACAAATCAAATTAACTATGAAAAGAACCGGATTAAATATAGTTTTTATTATTGCTTTTTTCTTAAATTGCTGTAGCCCGCCTCCCGTTCAACATTCTGTTCCCACACCGGTAAACTTGTTTACGGCTAAAGCTGTTCACGTGCTATATTATGATAAATATCCTGCGAATACCGTTGCACTGAATCAGGTAGACCTCCGAGCCGAAGTGCAGGGATACATTACCGGAATAAGTTTTAAAGAGGGGTCACATGTTCATAGAGGTCAAGAACTGTACGAAATAGACCAACGTTTATACAAGGACGCTTTTGAACAAGCAAAAGCCAATCTTGATATAGCCAAAGGTAACCTGACTCAAAACCAGCAGGACGCTGACCGATATACTTTTCTTAATAAAACGGATGCAGTTGCCAAACAAATTCTTGATCATCAAATTATTTCCCTTGAACAGGCAAAAAGTTCTGTAAAAAGCGCTGAAGAAGCCCTTAAAATTGCACAAACAAACCTAAATTATTCTGTAATTACCGCCCCCTTCGACGGTACCATAGGCATCAGCCAAGTGCGTCTAGGTAACGCCGTTACAGTAGGACAGACAATCCTTAATACGATTTCAAGTGATAATCCAATGGGAGTTGACTTTCTTATCTCCGAAAAGCAATTGCAATTTTTTGATAATTTAATGAATGATAAGATTTCGTCTGTTGATTCTTTGTTTACGATTATACTGCCAAATGGGAATCTATATCCATACCCCGGTAAGTTATATCTAATTGACCGAGCTGTTGACCCGCAGACAGGTACGATACGCGTCCGGGTTAGTTTTCCAAATCCTGACTATTCAATGAAACCTGGCTTAAGCTGTATATTAAGGGTGCATAGTCAGGATACGGTTCCGCAAATCCTTATTCCAAACAAAGCTGTTGTAGAGCTTATGGGCGAATACTTTGTATATGTAGCAAAAGATACTGTAATTCATGACCCTCAAGATTCAGTCAAAACCAGCCCTGCAATGATGGCAATACAAAAAAAAGTGCAACTCGGTCAAATTATACCGCCCAACATAATTATATTGAAAGGTATTAGCGAAGGAGAACGTATTGTAACCGACGGTGTGCAGTCATTACACTCCGGCTCCTATATTTCAACAGGGCAAAAGGTGACTAATCCGGTGATGGACAAACCAATTGACAATAAAAAAGCTAAGGTAAATTAAAAACTGACAAAAAGCGTTAGAACCAATAGTAGAAGTCAGTGATAGCCGATACCTTCATACGAAGACCTGTTACAGCAATAGTTGTCTCCACTGTGTTAGCGTTGCTTGGCGCTATCTGTATTCTTAACTTGCCTGTAAACCAGTATCCGGATATTACGCCGCCTGTCGTTCAGGTAACCGGTAATTATATAGGCGCTGATGCAGAAACAGTAGAGCAGACAGTTGCCACACCTATTGAAGAACAGGTAAATGGAACAAATGGCATGGAATACATGCAAAGTAACAGCGCCAATAATGGGTTGATGCAGATAAATACAACTTTTAAAGTCGGCACTAATATTGATATTTCCACTCTTGATGTTCAGAATCGCGTAAGTATTGCAACGCCTTTAATTCCTGCAGCTGTGAGTCGGCTGGGATTAACGGTTCGTGCAATTAATCCAAGTCAACTGATGCTTGTTGCCATCTTTTCTCCTAAGGGTACCCATAATATTACTTTTCTCGACAACTATACCAATATCTTTATACAGGATGCGCTTTTACGCGTACCCGGAGTTGGCGCCATTACCACACTTGCCGATAACTTTAGTATGAGAGTATGGCTGAATCCTGATAAAATGGCTGAATATGGATTGCAGCCAACCGATATTATAAATGCACTGAATGAACAAAACTTACAGGTAGCTGCCGGTTCCGCAGGCGTACCACCCCAACAAAAGACACAGACCTATGAGTTAAGTATAACTGTAAATGGAAGGTTAATCAAAGTTAATGACTTTGAAAAAATAATAGTTAAAACAAATTCCGATTCAGGAAGTATAGTTTATCTGAAGGATGTTGGCAGGGTCGAACTTGGGAAATTCACTTACTCCAGCAATTCGTATGTTGATGATAAACGCGCCTCCGTTCTCACCATTTATCAAACACCCGGAAGTAATGCCCTTCAAACCGCCGCTGCAATAACCAAGGAGTTAGATGAACTAAAAAAAACTTTTCCGAATGATGTGGATTATACCATTCCGTATGAAACGGTAACAGTTGTAAAGATATCAATGAAAGAAGTGGTTGAAACATTGATAATTGCCTTATGTTTGGTTGCTTTTGTGGTGTTTCTTTTTCTTCAAAACTGGAGAGCAACCCTGATACCGATACTGGCTATTCCAGTATCCATACTTGGAACATTTGCATTTTTTATCCCCCTCGGATTTACTATAAATACACTTACCATGTTTGGTTTTGTGCTCGCAATAGGTATTGTGGTTGACGATGCCATAATTGTTGTGGAGGCAGTACAACATTATATTGATGAAAAAAAAATGTCGGTGCATGATGCGACAGTAGCAGCCATGAAGGATATTTCCGCCCCGGTGGTCGCTATTGCTCTTATCCTTGCATCGGTCTTCGTTCCCGTCGGTTTTATTCCAGGCATTGTTGGACGCTTATATCAGCAATTCGCTATAACCATTGCCGTTTCAATAATATTATCGGCATTTATAGCTCTTTCCTTAACGCCGGCTTTATGCACACTACTTCTAAAACCCTACAAAATTGATGCCAAAGCCAAGGGACTCTATAAGATGTTTTACCATTTTAACGGATGGTTTGAATCTATAACTCGCAAATATTCCAATGGAGTTCATAATGGAATAAAAAATTCAAAATATATTATAATACTTCTTTTATGCATAGGCGCAGCAACCTATTTCATGTTCCAGAAAAAGCCCACCGGCTTCATACCAAGTGAGGATGATGGGTTGCTCTATATTACTTATGAATTACCAGAGGCATCATCTACAACAGAATCAGTAAA
>JAKAOA010000098.1 GCA_021823405.1 Bacteroidota bacterium
ATGTATATTATACTGTAACCTCTAGCACACCAAACGATATGACTATTGAGCAATTATTCAGAGAGAAATTAAAAAATTGATTTAATCACCAATTCATAGATGAAATGGGTTTCCATAATTAATGATAATCAAACCAAGGAAAATATATTGGTTCGTACACAAAGAACTATGCGATGTTTGTAAAGATTGTGAGTTTAGGCACATGTGTTTTGAGAATCGCTTACCCTATCAAAGGAGAGACGGCAGTTGGTATCATAAAATATAATGTAATTACAATCCATATATAGGCAAATGGAAAGGAGAAACAGGATATAAAGACCTTGAAAGAAAGCGGAGTTTTATGTAAAGAGTATGGCTTTATTATAGATTATAACAAGCTGGAAAAGGTAAATAAGGAAATCTGGTCATAGTCATTTTCATTTTTACGGCAGCCGAGCCATCAGCACAAAGAGCCGTTCAAATTTTCCGGTTAATTCTGTTTCGCTCCAAAGGGTGTTATTGCCAATCATTGCGAAGCAGAGCATTTTACCGCTGCGCGTTTTTACATATCCGGAGTATGCTTTAATCCTTGCCATCGTTCCGCTTTTGGCATGGAGGTTTCCTTCCGCTTCGGTGCCGTCTGCCAACTTGCGTATGGTGCCCGTTTCGCCCGCCACAGGCAGCGATTTATAGAATGCAGGAAAAACTGCAGAGTCGTGCGCATACTCCCGCAGCATTTCCACTATCTGCCTTGTTGTAATAGAATTCATGCGCGCTAACCCGCAACCGTCAACCATACATAAGCCGCGCAGGTCTATCCCCTTTGCCCTCCAGAATCGGTAAATAATATCTATACCGCCTGTTTCACTGCCAAAGCCGTTCAGTTTCCATGCAAGCCCGCGAAGTATGCTTTCGGCATAAAAGTTTTGAGAAATTTGATTGGTATGGTAAACCAGTTCGGCAAGTGTGGGCGAATGTTCTTCCAGAATAAGTTTTCTTTCCCTTTTCCTGCCATCGCTTTTCGGCTCGCTGCCGTTTTCATCCTCCGGCGAAACTTCAATTGAGCCGGAAGATATGCGACTTAAGCGAATCAGCCGCAAGGTGGTAGGCGTATCGCGAACTCCTATCCCAATCTTCTTCAGTTCCGACTTCAGCTCCTGTGCGCAAAACAAGGCAGGATCGGGAATGGCGCTCTTCCCCTCCATTGCCGCCGACACTTCGCCCATGGCGGTACGCTCAAACTGGAATGGGGCGCCCACCACATACACATAAGACCTCGGCACAGCGGGGTTGTGGATTATTTCGTTATAAAGCTTTAACCCGGGTATAGGCGGAGTTATTTTTATAGTAGTACCGCGCTTTCCCGGTGTAACAAGCATATCAAATACATTTTCGTGAATGTTAAGTCCGCAGGGTCCCGTGCCATAGTCGCATTGCATATCTTCCCACGTCCAGCACTGGGGTACAGGGTCGCTCTCGAACGATTGTCCGTCTGCAATGATATTGCCTGCAATGCTGTCAATGCCCGTTTTCTTTACAGCCGTTGCCCACTCTTTCATAATATCATCCACGCTGCTGCCGAAGGTTTCCGAACCCAGCGACGGATCGCCTCCGCCTTTTATATAGATATTGCCATTCAATATTTTAAATTTTCTGCCTCCCGATAATGCAGAGGCGGAGTCAATCTTTCCTTCATATTGCAGCAGAGTTGAAAAGCGGAAATCGGCGCCAAGCATCGACAGCGCAGTTCCGGTTGTAACTATTTTCATTACCGACGCCGGTGCGAGTCCGTGGTCTATGTTTACCGAGCAGATGGGCTTTCCGCTGTTCAGTTCGGTAAGGTAAAAACTCCAGCTTCCGCCAAAAAGCCGCCCCGAGGAGTTGAGTGAATCTACATAGCCGTTCAGCATTCCCAAAGCGGAGGTATCGGGTGCGGATGTATTCTTCACTGCGGTATGGGCTGCGGTTCCAGCTCTTGTTTCAGGCGGGATATTTGCGTTTTTGCCCGCTCTAAGCAACAGGATAAGGAATACCAAAACGCCCGCCAGAGGCAGGACTATAAACAGCGCCACATGCTTTACATGCAATTTCTTATTGAGCAGATTCTTCACTTCATCATTGTTTCGCTGCGCAACCGTTGACTTCTTGAGAATGCGTCATAGTTTCGGTTCAATTTATTTCAATGGCAGTTGCGTCATCGTTCACCGGCAACCCTTCTGTCCGTTCATTTCCATACCGGGCTATAAATTCTCTGAAATAATTGGAAGCGCCGGGCGGCTTACCTCTTACTATTTTGCATTGTGATAGACAGCCACAACGTCATCGTCCTCTTCCATCCTTTCTATCATTGCCAGCAACTCGGCTTCCTCCGCATCATTAAGCTGCTTATACGTGGCGGGGATAAACGTTTTTGAACTTTCTTTTATTTCCAGATGCTTATCCTCAAGGGCTTTCTGCATTTTACCGAAATCGTTGAAAGGAGTTTGAATAATGAGTTCTTTGTGCTCATCGTCCCAGGTGTATTCTTCCCCGCCGTAATCAATAAATTCGAGTTCGGTTTCTTCTTTGTTCAAGCCCTCCGAAGAAACCTTAAAAAGGGCTTTACGCGAAAACATAAAACTTACGGAGCCATTTGTACCGAGAGTGCCGCCCGCTTTGGAAAAATACATCCGTATATTCGCCACGGTGCGCGTAGGGTTATCGGTGGTGCATTCCACAAGCACCGGCACGCCGTGAGGCGCATAACCCTCATATATAACCTCTTCGTAGTTGCTCGTATCCTTATTAGATGCCCTTTTTATCGCCGCCTCTACATTCGCTTTGGGCATATTTACCGCCTTTGCATTCTGAATACAGATGCGTAACCTTGGATTCGTATCGGGGTCAGGTCCGCCGGCTTTTACGGCAATAGCTATATCCTTCCCAATTTTGGTGAATTGCTTTGCCATCTTTGCAAAGCGGGCAAACATCACATATTTTCGTTTCTCAAATACTCGTCCCATATATTTTGGCTTTCTGAAATCAGGGTTTTATGCCTGACGTATTGTGTCGGTAGTTGGAATTGGTTCTCATTTTACTTCTCCATTTTAACAAGTCCTCTGTTTTCAAGCATCGGTTCAATAATCGGGTCTCTTCCGCGGAAATTACGGTAGAGGGTAGCCAGGTCCTCCGAATTACCTCTTGAAAGTATCATATCACGGAAACGCTGACCGTTAGCCCTTGTAAGCCCGCCATGCTCTTTGAACCAGCCGAAAGCGTCGTCATCCAGCATTTCGGTCCACAGATAGGCATAGTACCCTGCGGCGTATCCGTTCGACCAGATATGCAGAAAGTAACTCGACCTGTATCTGGGTGGCACCTGCGGCAGGTCAAGGTGTGTTTTACGCAGGGCGGCGGCTTCAAATGCATCGACATTATCAACATTTGTATCGGCGGAAATCAGATGCCATTGCATATCGAGCGCGGCGGCAGAAATAATCTCGGTGAGCGCATATCCTTCATTGAAAGTGGCTGCCTTCTTTATTTTATCTATGAGTTCCTTTGGCATCGGTTCTCCTGTTTTGTAGTGTTTTGCATAATTCCGGAACACCGTTGAATCCGATGCCCAGTGTTCGTTGAACTGCGACGGAAACTCCACGAAATCGCGCGCTGTGGCTGTACCGGAAATGCTTGGATATTGCTGGCTGGCAAAAAGCCCGTGCAGCCCATGACCAAATTCATGAAACATGGTAGTTACATCATCGAAACTTATTAATGCGGGCTGCCCTTCAGCCGGTTTTGTAAAATTGCATATATTGTAAATAACGGGTTTGGTTCCCAGCAGTTTCGACTGCCCTACCAGATTATCCATCCATGCGCCACCGTTCTTATTATCGCGCTTAAAGTAATCGCAATAAAATAATCCCATAGGACTGCCGTCCTTATCGAACACCTCAAAAACCTTCACATCTTTTTGATATACAGGCAGGTCGTGACGTTCCTTGAATGTTATACCGTATAATTGGGTTGCGGCGAAAAAGACGCCATTTTTTAGTACGCTGTCGAGTACGAAATAGGGCTTTACCTGGTCCTCGTCAAGGTCGTATTTGGCTTTACGCACCTGCTCGGCATAAAAATTCCAATCCCACGGCTGCAGTTTAAAACCGCCTTTCTGTTTGTCAATCAGTTTCTGAATTTCATCTGCTTCTTCATTGGCTTTAGCGGTTGCCGCCGGTACCAGCCCGTTAATAAATTTTTCCACCATTTCGGGAGTTTTCGCCATCTGGTCGGCAAGGGTAAGCGCTGCATAGTTCGGGAATCCTATAAGTTTTGCTTTCTGCGCCCTTAATTTGGCAAGCCGCAATATAGTAGGGCGTGTATCGTTGGAGTCGCCTTTTTCGGCGCGTGTCCATGAGGCGTTAAATAAATTCTCTCGTGTATTCCTGTTATTCAATGATTGCAATAGCGGCTGCTGCGTTGTGTTTTGCAGAGGTATCAGCCATTTACCGGTTAAATTTTTGGCTTTGGCTGCGGCTGTGGCGGCATCCAGTTCGGCATCAGACAAGCCGTCGAGTTCCGGTTTGTTATCAATCACTAAAGCGCCCGCCTTGGCGCAGGCAAGCAGTTGATTTGTGAATTTTGCTTCAAGGGCGGCGTCTTCGGCGTTTAATCTCTTCAGCGTGTCTTTCGCTTTATCTGAAAGCTTTGCGCCGGAGAGTATAAATTTCTGGTAATAATATTCTGTCAGACGCATTGATTCCGAATCAAGTTTAAGCTGTTGTCTTTGGTTATATATGGCTTCCACGCGTTTAAACAAATTATCGTTTAAGTAAATGGCATCATTGGCGGCGGAAAGCTCCGGAGCCGTCTCCTCTGATATTTTTTCCAATTGGGGATCGGTATTGGCGCCGGCAAGCAGGTTAAAAACCGCATTAACCCGCCGCAACATCTGTCCGCTTTTCTCCAATTCAACCAAAGTATTTTCGAAAGTCGGTGCGTCCGGATTACCTGCTATCTTGTTTACTTCCGATATTTGTTCTCTTATGCCTTCCTCTATCGCCGGTTTGAAATCGCTGTCGTGTATTGCATTGAAATCGGGCGCCTGATATGGCAGTGTGCTTGCTTTTGCGAAGGGATTGTGCGTCATAGAGGGATTGAGTTTTTCTCCTTGATTATTAGTATTACATGAGTAGAGCGCTAATAAAGTTGCAGCAGAGAATAGTAAAGGAAATTTTAACATAATCGCTTTTCAGTTTAAATGAGATTAAAAGTGCGCAAGGTATTAAAAAAGACAAAATTAACGGCTTAATCGATATATGCAGGCGAAATATTTGCATTTCATGTCGCATTCTTATAATACTTTACGGCGCAAGCAAGGCAATCCTTCCATATTCTGCTCTCCCGGCGATTTTTTATTACAAAACTTAACCCTGTGCTTTACAACCGTTAAACCTATAAATAATCAGGCATTTCATCAAAGAAACGGAATCAGGTTCTATTTAAGGAATAATATTTTTACTTTTGGCTTTTCATATAGGAAGGTAAAACTTTAGCGAACTTTGCATGAAAATAGTCAATAAATGAATCCCAAAAAATAAAATGAGTCAGAAAACGCATTGTCTAATAATAGGTTCGGGACCGGCAGGATATACTGCCGCCATATACGCCAGCCGTGCAGGTTTAAAACCGATGATGGTAGCCGGATTACAGCCGGGGGGCCAGCTTACCATTACCACAGAAGTAGAAAACTATCCCGGTTATCCGAACGGGATACAGGGACCCGAAATGATGGAGCATTTTCGTAAACAGGCGGAGCGCTTCGGCACGGAAATCAAATGGAGTTATGTTAGTTCGGTCGATTTCTCTAAAGCCCCGTTCAAAGTAACGGTTGAAGAAAAGGAGACCATACTTGCCGATACGGTTATCATAGCCACCGGGGCAAGCGCCAAATGGCTCGGACTGCCGTCGGAACAGCGATTGAACGGCTTCGGCGTTTCGGCATGCGCAGTATGCGATGGCTACTTTTTCAAAGGTCAGGATGTGGCGATAGTAGGAGGCGGAGACACCGCTGCCGAAGAGTCAACCTACCTCGCCAAACTTTGCAGGAAGGTATATCTGCTGGTACGGAAAGATGCCCTCCGCGCTTCAAAAGCCATGCAGAACAGGGTAATGAACACCCCCAACATAGAAGTACTGTTCAACAGCGAAACGCTTGAAATAACAGGCGAAAAAGCCGTTGAAGGCGCTCGTATCCTAAATAATAAAACAAAAGAAGAAAAAAATTTGAAAATTACCGGTTTCTTCGTTGCTATAGGTCATAAACCCAACACCGATATTTTCAAGAACTGGCTTGATATGGACGAACTCGGGTATCTGAAGACCATACCGGGTTCCACCCGTACCAAGATACCGGGCGTATTTGCATGCGGCGATTCACAGGACAGGATATACCGGCAGGCGGTAACAGCGGCAGGCAGCGGATGTATGGCGGCGCTTGACGCCGAACGCTATCTCGCAAGCATTGAAGCGTAAAAAATCGTAAATTGCCAGACCGGTCACCCGAATTCAAAGCGGTATATGCAGACAGCAGGCAAGAAACAGCGGCACAGCGAAACGGAGAAAACTGAACTATTGCAGTTCACTTCAGTTCAATTACATCGCCTTGGTATTTGCTCGCTGCAGATTTTCATAGCCCTTATCTCTCTGCTTATCGCTCCCGTTATTGCGTTGGCGCAGGTAAATAATTTTGAAGGGCAGGTGCCGCACGCCAAAACATTTAACCTTAAAGACCTTTACGACTCCACTTACGGTATAGAATTGTTCGATAAATTTAATGCAAATCTGGGCGGCGACTCAATCCGCAAAAATGACCAGGGGTATGCGGCTAACGGTTGGATTGAAGACCACTATACCGACGGTTCATTACTGCACAAGGGATTCTATGCCGATGGACAGGTAAACCTCTACACCAACTACTATCCCAATGGTCAGGAAGAGCGCGTTTATAAAAGCGTATCGGAAAGAAAGGCGGAAATGAAAAAGTATTATATGGATGGTAAACCCCGCTCCGAAGTGGAATACTTCGATGGAAATGCTATAAGCTATCACGACTATTACGACAACGGGCAACCATCGTACGTGGAGGAATACGATAAAAAGCACGAAACGCTTATTCAACGCTGTTCATACTATCGAGACGGGAAGCCCCAATCGATTTTCGTGCCGGAAAGCGACAAAAAAAATGCACGCTACTCGCACAAAGAGTATTATCCCAACGGGCAGCTTAAGGAAGAGTATGAAATGATTTCGAGCAGCGGAGATTATGTGAAGGACGGCGAGGATAAGCAGTACGACGACAAAGGTAATCTTACATCGGACATATTATACGACCAGGGAGAAGAAAGTAAAGTAATAAAGTAAACGCCGGACTAATAATGTTTAACCGCCGGCTGCCCGACAACGTCTGCTATACCGACCAAATTGAACCCGATAGCTATCGGGTCGCTAAAATTCATAAATTCAAAGCATCGCTAGACATGCTCGTACATGTATTTTACTTTGTGCCACGGCTATGGCTAAGGCGTCCCGACAGATGTCGGGACGCGGGTGCAAAATCACTTACGGGCAGTATAAAAAATTATATTACACTATGCAACTAAAGCTCGGACGCGACTTTTATCTCAACGAAAATGTGGTTGAAGTTAGCCGTAATCTGATTGGCAAATTTCTGGTTACACGCATTTCAGGCAAGCTGACTTCCGGCATGATAACTGAAACAGAGGCATATAACGGGAGTACCGACAAAGCTTCACACGCATATAACAACCGGCGAACCAAACGCAACGAAGTTATGTATGCCCAAGGCGGCATAGCTTACGTGTACTTATGTTACGGAATACACCATCTTTTTAACGTAGTTACCAACAGGAAAAACATTCCCCATGCCATATTAATAAGAGCAATAAAGCCAATGGATGGAGTTCAGATAATGCTAAAAAGAAGGAAGAAAAGGGAAGTTACCGGAATATTTACGAACGGACCGGGAACCGTATCGCAGGCGCTTGGAATCAAAACGCTTCATTCGGGCGAGTCGCTTACCGCAAACACTATATGGATAGAGGACAGGGGTGCAGTTATTGACAAGAGTAGGATTCAGGCAGGTCCCCGCATAGGGGTTGACTATGCACAGGAAGACGCCCTGCTTCCATACCGCTTTCGTCTGGATGATAATATTGTAAAATCATTAAGAAATGAATAACGCCATCCTCCCGAATATTATTCTTGCTTCGGGTAAAGAACAGTCGCTGCGGCGCTTTCACCCTTGGGTATTTTCGGGCGCAATTAAAAAAATAAACGGCAACCCCAAGGATGGCGATATGGTGGAGGTTTTCTCAAGCCAATCGCAATACCTCGGTACAGGTCATTACCAAAACGGCTCTATTGCGGTGCGCATAGTTTCTTTTACCCGGATTGAGCCGGGGCGGCAGTTCTGGCAATCGAAAATAAGAGATGCATATAACTACAGGGCTATGTTAGGCATTACGGATAATGAACGCACCAACGTATATCGCCTTGTATATGGCGAAGGAGACGGGTTGCCGGGGCTCATAATAGATTACTATAACGGTAGCGCGGTCTTTCAGGCGCACTCCATAGGAATGCACAGAGAAAGGGAAGCAATTGCCGGAGCGCTGAAAGAAATATACGGCGACAAACTTAAATCGGTGTACGACAAAAGCCATGAAAGCATTGCGGAACGATACGCCGGGCATATCAGCAACGGTTATATATTTGGAAACGATGCGGAAAAACAGGTTCGTGAAAACGGCAATCTGTTCAGTATTGATTGGGAAGAGGGGCAAAAAACAGGGTTCTTCATAGACCAGCGCGAAAACAGGAAATTGGTCGGCGAATTTGCCGGCGGTAAAAAGGTGCTCGACTGTTTCTGCTATGCAGGCGGCTTTTCGGTTTACGCGCTGAAAGGCGGCGCATCCGAAGTTCATTCAGTCGACTCATCCCGGACAGCCATAGAACTTGCCGACCGCAACATCGCCCTGAATTTTGCAGGTAAGGCGAACCAAACCTCGCGCGTAGCCGATGCGTTCGATTATTTGAAAGAGAGCCGCGGAGAATTTGATATAATTGTAACAGACCCTCCCGCCTTTGCCAAACACCGTGACGCAAAGCACAGCGCAATAATGGGATATAAACGGCTTAACGCTCTTGCAATATCAGCCGTAAAACCCGGAGGGCTTGTATTCACCTTCTCCTGTTCGCAGGTGGTCGACAGAAATCTGTTCAACGGAGCAGTAACGGCGGCAGCCTTAGAAGCCGGCAGGAACGTAAGAATAATGCATCGTCTCTCGCAGCCGCCCGATCACCCTGTAAGCATATTTCACCCCGAAGGCGAATACCTTAAAGGGCTTATGCTTTTCGTAGAGTGAAACCAGCCCCGTTTTTCCCGATTGTTAAAATCTTGTTCGATTCTCCTACCGCCGTAAATTGCAGAAACATTATTTTTGCCAACTGTGAAATTATCGGCGCCTGTACATGGATGAAGTAAACAAGGATAAAGACAAACCCGAAGAAATAACTCCGGGAGAAGACGGACTTACCGTTCCGGAGAGCGGTAACGGCTCCACCCACGTAATACGTCTCAACGAGATGTACCGCGACTGGTTCCTCGACTACGCTTCTTATGTGATACTCGAAAGGGCGGTGCCTGCCGTGGAGGACGGACTAAAACCCGTGCAGAGGCGCATTCTTCATTCCATGAAGGAACTGGAGGACGGGCGCTACAATAAAGTGGCGAATGTGATAGGCAACACCATGAAGTACCATCCTCACGGCGATGCCTCCATCGGCGATGCTATGGTGCAGATAGGGCAAAAAGACCTTCTGATAGATACTCAAGGCAACTGGGGAAACATTTATACCGGCGATTCGGCGGCGGCTCCCCGGTATATTGAAGCGCGGCTCTCTAAATTCGCTCTCGAGGTGGTGTTCGATTCCGAAACAACCCTGTGGCAGCCAAGCTACGACGGCAGAAATAAAGAGCCGCTTACCCTGCCGGTAAAATTTCCGCTGCTGCTGGCGCAGGGCGCCGAAGGCATAGCCGTAGGACTTGCCTGCAAAATATTGCCGCACAACTTCAATGAACTTATAGACGCCTCCATCGCCATTCTTAAAGGTAAAAAGCCCCATATCTATCCCGACTTCCCTACCGGAGGCATGGCTGACTTTTCTGCATATAACGACGGACTGAAAGGCGGTAAAATTGTTATCAGGGCGAAGATAAATGTACTGGATAAAAAAACGCTCGTCATCACCGAAATACCTTTCGGAACCACCACCGCCTCGCTTATCGAATCTATTGTTGCAGCCAACGACAAAGGCAAGATTAAGGTGCGGAATATTGAGGACAATACAGCGGAAAATGTGGAAATACTCATCCATCTGCCCGCCGGCGTTTCACCCGATAAAACCATTGACGCCCTATACGCCTTCACCGATTGCGCTTTATCGGTGTCGCCAAACGCCTGTGTGATTGAGCAGGATAAACCCCGCTTTATAGGAGTGACCGAGATGCTTAAAATAACTACCGACCGCACGCTCGGGCTGCTTAAAAAGGAATTGGAGATAAAGAAAGCGCACCTGCTTGAACAGCTCCATTTTTCATCGCTGGAAAAAATATTTATCGAGAAAC
>JAKAOA010000008.1 GCA_021823405.1 Bacteroidota bacterium
TGGGGATATTCGCCGAAAATACATCTAGTTCGTATTTACGGGGTGTATGATTCAAACTTTTATCACTCAAAAAGGAAATATCCACTTTCAACTTTGTATTTTGTAATAACGAAATTCTTCTGCCCAAGGCATACTGGAACATCTGGTTCCCTAATCCGCCCATGAGTTTTACTATTATCATTTTTTATAAAATAGCAAAGTCATTCCGGGTAATCCGGAATGGGTACTTATTATTTCGTAACAGTTTTCTTCACCTTTTATCGCTTCTTTGATTGCCCTAAATGGGCCAATATTGTAATTGGATTCTGCCGATTGGAAAAAAGTATCATGCAGTAACACTACCGGATTATGAACCTTTTCCAAGATTAGGATTAATTCTCTTTTCACCGACTCAAAACTATGGTCGCCGTCTACAAAAAAAAGAGTTTGGATCTCTTCTGAGATGGAATTTATGATTTCAAATGCTTTAGTAACTCCGTTGCCCTCATGCAAAAAGATTTCCTTAATTTCCTTTACCATCATTCCTCTGGTTTGTCCCGGATTTTCAATATGCTTAACGTCACTTGGTAGGTCTACGCTGTGGATGCTGCATGTTATATTAAATGCTTTTGTAATTTCATAAAAAATTCGTGCTGATTTGCCTATGTGAGTTCCCCATTCAAATATATACTGTGGTCTAAAAAAGGTTACCGCCGTTGTCATTAGCATTAATTCATCCAAAGGATATGGATGCACGCCAACAACAGGCACAAGTCCTTTAACAATAAAATTTGAGATTACCCACTTATTTACCTCAATTTCTGTGCAATCTTTGTTGAGACGCGGATCAGGGAATTTTTCCGCGCCGAAGTTAAATAAACGCTTCATAATGTTGATTTTAAGAGATTATTGTAGAGTTTATCGTATTGAGATGCAATTAATTCCCAGGTAAAATTATTTTTCCATGCATTGAATCCGTTTTCCGCTAAATGCCTCCTCTTTTCATTGTCAAGGTAGAGGCGGTTGAGCAGTTGTACCGATTTATTGATGACTGCATGACTATATCCCCTATCATCGAATGTTGTTGGAAGAAGCATACCTCCATTGCTCCACTTTATTATTTCTTTTGCGTTTCCTACATCTGTTGTAAGAAAGGGAGTTTTGGATGCCATACATTCGAAAAGAACTATCGGCGAACATTCAATGTTTGAAGGGAACAAAAATAGATCGGCCGCCTGATAGGCGGCTACTGTTTCCTGCCGGTTAAATACTGATGAGATAATTATTCTTTTATTTTTCCCCAAATTTTTCAGTTCCCAATACTTTATTTTCACGTCGCTTCTGATCTCCTTTTGAAAATGGTCATTGTGAAATCCTATTAATAAAAGTACGGAGTTACGTAATGATGACTTCAAAAAGATTTCTACTGCTTCTTTATGACCTTTTCCGCCTGTGTAAGAACCCAAATGGTATATAAGAAACTCTCCGGAATCGATCCCCAATTTATTTCTTATATCTATAGCCGGAAGAGGGAGAAACTCATCCGCAGCGGCTCCGTTGGGTATCAAAATATTATGTGTAATGCCGTTATCACGGGCAAAATTGATATCGCGGTAGTCATCGGAGAGGAATATGTTGGCATCATAACCCTTCATCCAGATTTTCAGATTTTCAAAATAAGATTTATATTGCGGATTGTAAAATTCCGAAAAGCCGGTAGGAACAAAAACTTTCTTGGCTTTTAGTTTATCTAACACAGGAAGAGCAATATCGGTTGCCCACTGTTGGGCGGCGAAATTTGTGATTACATCAGCATCGGTATTAAGTATAAAGTTTTTATAAATTTCCGTCTCTCCGCTCATTCCACGGACAAGGTTGCCATCCACATTAAATTCGGAAATAAGAACCCCATTGAGCATCGCACTTATTCGTTCCTTTCTTTTCCTTGTTGCAACGGTTACCTGATGTCCCATTCTCGTCAATCGTTCAGAAAGCTGTCTTACGACTTCCGCCATGCCGCCTGTTTCAGGATAATATGATTCTACAGTATGCAGTATTTTCATTTACTTTAATTTAGCTATTAAACCGCAATATGGACTATATAGTACACTATTAGGTTTCCATTTCTTCATCCTTGCTTCTCTATATTGTAATTTCTTCCAAAGGTTTTTCTTTCGTTGATTTTCAGGTGCTTTATCGAGCCAGTAATCAAATTCTTCGAAGTAGTTGCTATAAATAATTTCAAACCCCATCTTATCCAGCAGTTTCTTCCATTTTTGGGGCTTCATTGATGGTAAATAATGGCGTTTGAGGTTTTCACGATCAAGCAGATAATGTATGGCATATTGAACAAATCCACGAAAATTAGGTGTTTCAATTACAATATATCCTCCTTTTTTTACGAGTGATGCCTGAATTTTTATCAACTCTTTCCAATTCCTGAAATGTTCAATGAACCCGAACGAGCAAACTACATCAAACTTGTCAATCGCCGAAAATTCGAATATATCTGCCTGTTTAAATGTACCTATATCGAAACCTTGTTGAGCAAACCAGTTTGGCAGGTCTTTTACAACCCTAGGCGTTATGTCAATTCCGTTGAGTTGGTACCCTAATTCTCCAAATACCGTTAAGTAGTTTCCCGGAAAGCAACCGATTTCAAAACAGGTCTTATCCTTAACCGGCTGAAAATATCGCTCTATCCATACTCGTATTTTATCGTTTTTGGGGATACGACCGAATTGATGTGCTTTATAAGAATTATCCCAATATTCCTGGCTCGCTAGATTATTTGCTTTATTTAAATCTCTATTGCTCGACATTGGGCTTGGGGAATTATTATTACATCGTCACGCTTGTATGATGGCATGTTTTTATTGCTCGGCGATAAAACAATACAGTTTTCCAGTACAATGAAATAAGATTCTGCGGCAGATCTTTTTACTCCAATATCCACACGCAAATCTTGGGAGTTAAATCCATTATTTTTTATAGTAAATTTAACTGCGTTGCAAATGGGGTTGTTTGAATCAAAGTCCTTAAATTTATGACTTTCCAAAGCAAAAATCTTGGACCCGTCAATCGTATAACAGGCAATATCACACTGCCAGCCGGGGGCGTATTTATGTTTTTCCCAGCTCACCGTAACCTCTATATCAGTTCCTGTCTCCCATTCTCCCGATTGAGCTAAGGGACGAGCACGAACCTCTATTCCTTTATTCTTTAAAATACTTGCCATCCCGAAATAATAGGGTAATACAGAATCAACCGAACCTATATGCGTTATTTCGCCGTGGTCTAATATAATAGCTCTTTGACAAAGAGAGCGTATTGCAGTTAAGTTATGGCTTACAAAAATTACAGTCCTTCCCTCACCCGAAACTTCTTCCATTTTACCGAGGCATTTTTTTTGAAACGCTATATCACCTACCGCAAGCACTTCATCGATAATAAGAATATCGGGTTCCAGGTGCGCAGCTACTGCAAATGCCAGCCGTACATACATTCCGCTGCTATACCGCTTTACAGGGGTATCGAGGAACTTCTCCACTTCTGCAAAAGCCACAATCTCGTCGAATTTACTCTCTATTTCTGCTCTTCGCATTCCTAATATTGAACCGTTCAGAAAGATATTTTCGCGTCCTGTAAGTTCCGGATGGAAGCCGGTACCTACTTCCAGTAAACTTGCTATGGTACCATCCATGATGATTCTTCCTGTGGTAGGTTCCGTAATCCGGCTTAAAATCTTCAGCAAAGTAGATTTGCCCGCCCCGTTTCGTCCAATTATGCCTATACGTTCCCCTTTATTAATTTCAAATGTTATATTTTTAAGCGCCCAAAATTCTTCATGTTTCGGATAAACACGTTTTTCGTGCGCCTTGAAAAGAGCTTTGGTTTTTTCCGCCGCCACCTCTCGCAACGCTTTATTTTTAGTCCCTACCAAATGGTCAAGGATATATTTTTTGCTAATATTTTCAATTCTTATAATCGGCTCCATTATATTACATCTGCAAATGAATTTTCGGTTTTACGGAAATACCAAATTCCCAAAAAAAGAAAGAAAAAGCTTATGGCAAGCGATATGAGAAAACCGGGTACATAAATATTGCTCTCGCTGCCGAATATACACCATCTGAACCCGTCAATAACACCTACCATAGGATTAATGGAGTACAAAAACTTGAAAATCCAAGGGTAACCGCTCTGATATACCGACTGACTGCTGTATGCGATAGGCGCTATATAAACGCCGAACTGAACAATATACGGCACTATATAGTTAAAGTCGCGATACCTTACGTTCAGCGCCGCGATATATAACCCAGCGCCCATTGCTACGAGTAAAGCCAATAACAAGAATAATGGTAATAGAACCAGCTTCCAGTCGGGGAAGAAACGGAATATGAACATGAAAATAATAAGGATGCAGAAAGAAATAACAAAATCCAACAGGCAGGCGACTATGCTGCTTAAAGGTATTATGATACGCGGAAAATAAACCTTGGTCAATAAATTGGCATTACCTATAAGCGAACTACTCGCATTACTGAACGTAGTGGCGAAAAACTGCCATGGCAACGTGGCAGCGCATACAAAAAGCACTCGTGGAACCCCATTGGGAACAGGGATTTTAAAAAATACGCCTATCACCGACATGATAACAATGGTGGTGAGCGGTCGTATAATGCTCCACGATACGCCTATAGCGGTTTGCTTATAACGCACCAGAACATCGCGCCAGGCAAGGAAATAAAACAGCCCACGATATTTCCACGCATCTATCCAATAGTTTTTGTGCTTCGCACCGGGTTCTATAATGATTCGTTTACTCAACTCTTTTGAAGGAATTACAGATTTGTAAAATTACGAAAATTAGGGGAAAGAGACGGTTACGGATGATTACCCATTGTAAGTGATTTATATTATTGTTGGTTTCAAAAATTTTAGAAGATAATCAATATCCTTAAAGTCATTCACCACTTAATGAAAAGCAAATTTCCACTAAAAAGTGTTAAAAATTCAACTACGGGAACTTTTTAAATTTACCTTCGTTAAGATATTTCAATTCCTCACGTTATGTTAAAAAAGTTCATCGATTATTTAAAGAACGAAAGGAATTTCTCAAAGCACACCGTTACATCTTACGGCAATGACATTGCACAGTTCTCAACCTATTTGGAAAAGGTATATGAAATTGCCGGAAGCGAAGAAGCCACCGCCCCAATGATACGATCGTGGCTTGCTGAACTTATGCAGGATAAAAACTCGGCACGCACAGTTGTTCGAAAAGCTTCAGCATTACGAACTTACTATCGCTTTCTCATTCGCGAAGGCGCTATCAGTTCAAACCCCATGGCAAAGGTAAATGCACCTAAATTGCCTGCGCGACTGCCCGCTTTTGTTACTAAAAGGGATATGGATTCATTATTTAATACTATCGAATTTCCAGCTGATTTCAACGGGACGCGCGACCGGCTTATATTGGAATTGTTTTATTCAACCGGAATCCGCCTATCCGAACTGATTTCCTTAAAAGCAGCCGATGTAAGTATGGCAGCGCAGACCATAAAAGTACTAGGCAAGAGAAATAAAGAACGCATTATACCTGTTACCCCGATGTTGAACAGGTATTTGAACAATTTTAGCTTAGAAAAGAACAAAATCGGTATAGTCAGCAACTTTTTTTTCTCCTCGGAAAACGGGAAACAACTTTACCCCAAACAGGTGTATAGGATTGTCAATCATTACCTTGGTATGGTGACTACCCTGCAAAAAAAGAGCCCCCATGTGCTCCGGCATACCTTCGCCACCCATATTCTAGATAATGGCGCCGACATTAATGCAATCAAGGAGATACTTGGGCACTCCAACCTGTCAGCTACCCAGATATACACCCATAATTCACTCGAAAAGATAAAGCGCGTATATAAACAAGCCCATCCAAGAGGATAATCAACCATAAATTCAAACGCTATGCAACTTAAAATTCAATCCATTCACTTCGATGCTGACAAGAAATTGCTTGATTTCATTCAGCAGAAACTAGATAAACTTGACCACTATTTCGATGGCATAACCGGCGGTGAGGTTTTTCTGAAATTGGAAAACGCAAGAGATGAAAACAACAAAGTAGCGGAGATAAAGCTGCTGACAAATAAAAAAGACCTGTTTGCCAAAAGCACCCGTAAAACCTTTGAAGAAGCTGTAAATGAAAGCGCCGATGCCCTGCGCATTCAGGTAAAAAAACACAAAGAAAAGTTGAGACACGTGTAGTCAATTCTCGCGTTATAAGAAAGTTACTGCGCCCCGGAAAGCATACCTAACTCCTGCGTTTTGGGTGAAAAAGGGAATGAACCACCCGGAGGTGTATTTGTTACGGCACCTGCCAATTTTGCACTACATCCCAATCCGAACGTATCGTTATCGTTTGGGGGAAATAATAGACCTTCGCCGGTTGTATGCCTTTCATGTAATTTCCTGTAGTCCACTTGCCTGTTCCTTTTACATTATCTATCACTCTTATTGTGTAATTGGCTGGCGGAAGTGCATCGTAGTTAAGGGTTACCCCTTTACCGCCTGAAGGAGACATGGCGGAACTGTCAGTTATATTATCTTGCCTTGCCACATTGCCATGCGCGTCAAGCAATTGCACTATATAGGGTATAGTACGGGTAACCTTCAGGTTGAGCTTTAACGTTCCGAAAAAGGTTGGCATATCTGTAATAAAATGATATTTTATGGTATCGTTCACTCTGCCTGAATAATCGGTAAAAACACCCGGGGCAATGAATAACTGATAGGCGGAATCGCCTTCGAGCACAGAATGCAGAGCTATAGAAAACGGCAAACCAGATGTATCTTCGGTAAAACGAAGCGTATCTTTTCTTTTGGTTAAATAGATTAATCCGCGTTTTATCTTCGCAATGGGATATGGAGATTGAATTGTAATTGCGGAATGGTAATCAAAGTCCTGCTGGTTATTATGAACATTCAGTATCAGGTTCAACGGTGGTTTTTCACTCACCTTTTTATGTACCTTACCCGGAAAGTAACTAATAACGGATGTATCCAAAACTTTATTATTTCTCTTAACAATAAACTTTAACGAATCGAGCCGCGGGGTATATAGCCAATAATTAACTGTATCGGCAGTTTGAGAATATTGCAGGTACGAATAATAAATGGTATCGGAGGCCAGGTTAAGCGGCTTTATAGATGTACTATCGGCGGGAGCATTGAATACAATAAGTATCCGGTTCTGTTCTAGTGCCTTGGTTTTCAGAACGTGGACTTTTGCGTTTATTTCGGTAAAAAGCGACAAATTCGCTGTATCGTTTGCTTTTATCTTTATAGGTTTGTTTATAAAGCCGATTTCCTCGGTATAAGGATGATAGAAATAGTCCGTCCCGGTTTTGGAAAGAGCTATAACCCTGTATGTTCCCTCCTTAATGTTTTCAATCTTATAAGCGCCTTTTTCATCGGAACGTGCATAATAGTAAGGCAGCATTTTATACGGCGCTGAATCATTTGCACTTGAATAAAGCATAATTATACCGTCCTTTATGGGTGTTTGGGTAAAAGCATCTATAATTTTTCCGGTAAGCGATAACGAATCTAAATAGGCGCCGGTAGAAAATACGTAACGGAAATTGTGAAGTATGTTGCCTTCAGTAATGTCGGCGATTGAATTACCAAAGTTAAATGTATATGTGGTGCTGTCGTGAAGCGTATCTTTTATTGTTATTTCCATCGATTTGCCACCTACTACCGTTACTTTGGGAAAATTCTTTAAAGGAGGAGAAATTACCAACTGATTTTGAATGTCTTTCAGTTGAATATACTTGTTGAACCTTATGACTATTTTTTTTGAATTAAATAATATGCTTTTATTTTCCGGCAAGAAATTAAGCGCTTTGGGAGGAGTGGTATCTTTTGGTCCCCCTGTCGGTTTTACAATCTGGGCGCAACCGTAAAGCAGCAGAATAAAAATAAAAGGTGCCGTTGCGCGGAAAACTATCCGGTAAAAAGATATTTTTAGTTTATCGTCTCCTGCACTTGCCATTTTTTTATTCCCCCAATACTACTTGTTCAATAATTCCGGCTACCTGCATCAGATATTTTTCATCGGTTTCGTTAAAATTAGTTAGCAGTTCGCTGTCAATATCAAGCGTCATAATCACCTCTCCATTTTTATCGAAAATGGGCAGAACTATTTCCGATTTAGTTGCACTACTGCATGCTATATGCCCCTCAAAGTCATTTACATCCTGCACTATAAAGGTCTTCTTATTTTTCCATGCCGCTCCGCATACTCCTTTGCCAAAAGGTATTTGGGTGCAGGCAACCGGACCTTGAAATGGACCGAGAATAAGATGCTCATCTTTTACAAGATAAAGACCTACCCAGAAAAAGTTCATTCCATATTTAAGGGCTGCCATTATATTGCCTAATACCGCCCATTTAGCCGCTTTATCTTTTGCAAGCGCCTCTATTTGAGGTAACAGCGAAAGATACTGCTCTTCTCTCGTATTTCCGGTTACATGAAGTGATTCCGACATGGATATGCATTAAGGTAAATTAAAGTTTCAGGAGCGGCTTATCCATCGCAGGAAATTTATTAAGCCATTCCATTTTCATTGCGGTATAGTAACAGATAATGGTTGACAGCACTCCTACTATGGAGCCGGCATACACATCTATTAAAAAGTGTTCCGACAAATACATACGCGAATATGCCACCAGTAAGGCAATTACAAACCATGCAAATTTCGCTATATTACTGCGCATTACAAGTGCAAGAATACAAAATAGGCAAAATGCTGTGGCGCTATGTCCGGAAGGAAAACTGTTCCAATGATATATCTCCACTCCCGGAACATAGTATAACGACTGGTGCATCTCTCCGAAATACTCCGCAGGGCGAGCGGCGCCTACAACTTGTTTTATCGTATCGTTTATAATGGTTGATAACAAAAATGCCGCAAGTGATGAAATAACGTATCGCAAACGCAAAAAAGAAACACCAAGGACAACAGGTATAATCAGCCATCCCAACCCGATAAGCGTGCAATAGCGGAAAAAAATATCGAAACCCGGACTATGGTAATTGTTAATGAAGAGATGGATTTCGGGCTTATTCCATATAACTAATACAAAGCCGCCGCCGAGCAGAAATATCAGGTAGGGAATAAAGAATGCGTAATTGGCTTTAAAACCCCGGAATACAGTCATATCGTTTTGCCGTTCACTCACCGGTCAGCTATCAGTTTAGGGCAAAAATTATGGGGAACCCAGTGCGTGTTGCAAGTTGTGAATTTGCAAATCCCATTCGCGCCGCGCTGATTCACGTTCCTGCTGATTATCTGCAAAATCACTTACTATAAGCCCTACTTCACCGGTAAGGTCGTCTATCTGTATTCTGAACTCAAAATAACGCTTTTCCGATTGCTCGAGCCAGTGAAATCGAGCAAACTCCTTGTCTTTTATTGCTATTAATCGCGCCTGCTCTTCTTCGTTCTTGTCCCAAATAAAGGTAAAAACGTTTTCATGTACGTTTACCTTTCTGGCGAACCATTTCTCTAAACCGGCGGCTGTCGAAATAAATTCAAATAATATGTCAGGGCTTGAACCGACCATATATTCTATTGAGTATAACTCTTTGGGCTTCTTATCCTCCTTTACTTCGCTGGGTAAAGGTTTGGGTAGTGGCTTCAAGCCCGATTTTAAGGCGAGGTTTAGTTTAGTTTTCACCTGATTTGCAGTCGCAGCAGCTTTCCCTATAATAGCAGGTTTTGAAGATGTTGTCGCCGTCGCTTTGCTTTTTTGGAGTTTCGGTGATGCAGTTACCTGTTTCCTTTTCTCTTGAACCGGTAACTTTTTCTTTGGTATTGCCTTCACGGGAGTAACCTTTTTATGCTTTTTTTCAACAGTTTTCTTAATTTTTTTCATCGCCATTCGCTAATAAAGTATGGCAATAATATAAAAATTCCTTTAGCAAGGACCTTTTTTTAATAGGACTTAACAAATTATTGCATTTGCCGGACGCCTTTGCACCCGTTTCTTTAGGTAGCTTTATCGCGATAGGTTACCGCCGATTATTGCAGACAATCTCCCCCGCATCCTATTTTATTAAATGTTACATTTGCACCCCAAATTTATAATGGCGAGGTAGCTCAGTTGGTAAGAGCGTCGGATTCATAACCCGGAGGTCGAGGGTTCAATTCCCTCCCTCGCTACTAATTACAGCCTGAAAGCCCTAATAATATAGGGCTGTTATATTTTCGGGTAACAAAATAGTAACAAAATTGCCCTTAAATGGCATCCTAAGCAGCATTTGCTTCCATTAAATCATCGAGGAAGGGCATAATCATTTCAGCCACTTGCTCCTTTGTTAGTCGGGTATCTAACCATTCATGCTCCTTTTCTTTCGGGATTATTAAGGGCATACGTTTTTTTGTATTGTGTATGACTGTCATTAATGGGTTAGCGGGGACCGTAATAATACTAAAGCCTTTTATTATCTCTCCGGTGTTGGGGTTTACCCATTCATCATATAGGCCACCTTAAGAATAAGGCTTTTCGTCTTTTGATGTTATAAGGTATTTTATTTTAATCTCTCCTTTGCCCGTTGATTTCGGTTGGTGGTGCCATTCATAAAAGCCGTCTGATATTACCAAACACCGTTTCTTTAGTATGGTCCTGAATGAAGGTTTTGAAAAGATAGTTTCACCGACAGCGTTAAGTGTCCGGTTTGCCAATCTCTTTTGCCTGTGCCTCATCTTTTACCCATGAGGGTGTTAACCCCCATTGCATTAATACTGATTCATACGGATTTTCTTCTGTAAAAACAGGCCACTTAGGGTGTGTAAAGCCTGACACCTGATAATAACCATGCGATAAATAAACGTCCTCTTGTTTTACGGGGTATTTTTCCTGTAATGCCTTTATTCGCTGCTTTGCCGCAAGATTATAACACATCTTTTATGTTTATTATTAGAATCCATATATCCCAACCAATGAATAGTATTGAAGCTATTGAAATGATTAATATTTGAATTGTTTTAATTCTGCTACTAATATTGAAAGACCAAAAGAAGATTATCCCTTGAATAACTATTGTTGAGCAGCTATACACTAACCAAAATGCAATACGAAAAAGCATTGAAAAGTTCACGTGGAAAACCATATAAGCGATGGTCAATAAATTTAAGATAAATGCAATTCCACTTAACCACCTTGCAATTTTTTCTTTAGTCATTCTAAATCTGAATCGTTAGCAAATTACTTACCCGTACCCGCTAAGCTGTGCTTAGTTGGACAATTATCGGTTAAACTGTGCTTATTTCCTTTCATTAGTTTTTTATTCTTAAACCTGACAGGAGAATACCTACCTGTCAGGTTATTCGAGTAGCTGCCCCCGACGAAGCCGTCCTTACATTCCGTAGTGTCCTTTAATTATCCCGAAAAACATTTTTGGAGAAACAATATTTTTTACGGTAACTGCAAGTTTCTGGTCAAATTTTCCGGTAAGGTACCGGTGTTTGGGATTAGGATTTCTGATTATTTTAGAAATTAATTCCGCTACCTTTTTGGGGTCGGCGCCGCCCGTTTCATCCTTCTCAATTATCTTCAGACAGTCCTTAAACTTTTCGTAGTTTTCCCCCATTCTTTCATTGAATATGCGGCTTCCTGTAAATCCGGTTTTATAGTCGCCGGGGTTTACCAGAACAAGTTTTATACCGCTGCCCTGCAGTTCAAACCGCAGCCCCTGCGAATAGCCCTCTATGGCGAATTTGGTGGCGCTGTAAAAGGTTTGAAAGGGAATGCTGAAAATTCCGGCTAAAGAGCTCATATTGATGATTAACCCCTCTTTTTGTTTTCGCATGATGGGCAGTACCTCGTGGGTTAAATTGACCATTCCGAAAAAGTTGGTATCAAATATTTTATGAATCTCCGCTTCGGTTGTCATTTCGGTTTCGCCTGCTATGCCCATACCGGCATTATTAACCAGCACATCTATCCTATTTTCTTTCTTGTAAACGGTCTCTACCGCTTTTTTTATTGATTCGCTGCTGGTAACATCCATCACCAGCATCTGGTAAGGAAGTTTTTCGTTTACAGTTTTCCTGCTGGTTCCGTAAACCTGATGCCCTTCCTGCGAAAGAAGCGTGGCTATTTGTTTGCCAAAACCCGATGATGCTCCGGTGATAAGTACTACTTTTTTCATAAGTTTAATTTGAAGAATAACGGTCAAAGATAGAAAATATACCGACCACAATCGAACCCGATAGCTATCGGGTTGCTAAAAATTCACAAACCCTGTACAGCGTAGTTTAGTGAAGAGTGGAAGTTGGGCGCCCCGGTATCTATCGGGAAGCGATCGCAAAATCACCTGGGAGCAGTATAAATGTATTTTATAATTTTGAGAATAAAGAGTATGCCTTACTTTAAGGAAGTAGGGAGAATTTTTCCATCTGATTTTACGAAATTTCCGACTGCGGCATTGTAGGGAGGATAGTCCAGACAAATGAATACCTACATGCGGGTAAAGTTGAAATAGCTTATCTTTACATTATGAAGATAAATGCAGATGAGTAAAAAAGGAAGAATACTGGTAGCTATGAGCGGAGGAGTGGACAGTTCCGTTGCCGCATTGCTGCTTCATGAGCAGGGCTATGAGGTGATAGGCATTACCATGAAAACATGGGACTACGCCTCTTCAGGCGGCGTTAAAAAAGAAACGGGCTGCTGCAGTTTGGATTCCATAAACGACGCCCGCAGCATGGCGGTAAAGTTCGGATTTCCACACTATATTCTCGACCTGCGCGGCGAATTCGGCGACAGTATAATAAATAATTTTGTGGATGAGTACCTTGCAGGCAGGACCCCAAACCCGTGTATTTTATGCAACACTCATATAAAATGGGAAGCCCTGCTGAAACGCGCCGACCAGCTCGAATGCGAGTATATTGCTACAGGTCATTATGCCAAAGTGAGATATGAGGAAAAACACGATCCTTCATCCGGTAGCGGCAGATATATAGTGTCGAAGGGTGTTGATGAGAATAAAGACCAGTCCTATGTGCTCTGGGGGCTTACACAGGAAAGTATCAAAAGAACAATTTTCCCGCTCGGCGAGTACCGGAAGCCCGAAGTGAGAAAGGTAGCGCTTGATAGCGGCTTTAAAAACCTGGCGCAAAAAAAGGAGAGTTACGAAATATGTTTCATCCCCGATAATGATTACCGTGCCTTTCTGAAAAACAGAGTGCAGGGACTGGAAGAAAAAGTGAACGACGGCAAATTTGTTCTTGCCGACGGTACCGAGGTAGGCAGTCACAAGGGCTACCCCTTCTACACAATCGGACAAAGAAAAGGGCTTGAAATAGCGCTTGGCGAACCCATGTTCGTTAAAGAGGTAATACCCGGTAAAAATGTTGTGGTGCTCGGTCGGAAGGAGGAACTTCAAAACGATTCGATGACAGTGGTAAGGTATAATCTGATAAAATATTCAAAGCTGCCGTTTCCGATGGAGGCGCACGCTAAAATACGTTACAAGGACGCGGGTGCGCCGGCAACCATCACAGAATGCGGGGATAAAATTCAGGTTGACTTTCACCGAAAAGTAAGCGCCATAACGCCCGGGCAGTCCGCCGTATTTTACGAAGGCGATGATATAATAGGGGGAGGTTTTATCGAACGGGGTACAACCGTTAAAAATGAGAACAATGCTTAGCAACTGCCAAATATTGTCAAGATTATGAGATTCCGATATCTGCGCTTGCAGTTATGCCGACCACAATTGTATTTGAGAAAATTCACAAATTCAAAGCATCGGTATAAATTCTCGTACAGGTATTTTGCTTTCGCAAAATCACTTACGGGCAGTATAATATCCATTCCGCTATTGTTGTTTTACATTGCCGGCTGCAAAAAGGACCAACCTGTTCCACCTATCAATTATGGCTATAATTATTTCCCCAATAACATAGGGCATTGGGTAGTTTACCATTGCGATTCCATTGTATATGATGCTTTTAATGATAACATTTATTCATATTCCTATTATCTCGAAGAGGTAATTAATTCATATATTACCGATAATTCAGGGAGGCAGACACAACTCGTTTACCGGTATTACAGAGATACCCCTACCGCAAATTGGCAACTTAAGAAAATATGGACAGCGAATCTTACCAACACCGATGCTGAAAGAGTAGAAGACAATATTCGTTATGTAAAACTAACCTTTCCGGCACAGATGAACGCCTCGGAATGGAATGGCAATGAGTTCAATACCCTGCCGGCATGGCAGTATCAATATACCGCTGTGGATGTGCCTATTACATTAAACAATATCTTCTTCGATTCCACCCTAACTGTACTACAGTTCAGCAATGTGAACCTGTTACAGAATCAATTTTATGAAGAACAATACGCCCGCAACACCGGTTTGATATATAAACAGATTATCGACCTTACGGCTCCCGGCATCGATTCGCCTATGCGCGGCGGAGTTATGTATTACCAAACTTATGTAGCTTCGGGAAACTAACCGGTAAAGGAGAAGCGCCGCCCGGATAGTCCGATAAATAAACAGTTGGTGAAATCATTTGATGCATTCCGATTATTTTACTTATGTTTGCGCCTAAACTTCAAATAAATAAAACATGGCAGTACAGAGCGATTTAGATGCGCACTACACGGTAATGGATGAAATATTCCGCTTGAGCCTTGGAGAAATGGGGGCTTACAGCGCCGCCCGTTTCGACGGCGATTTCTCTATGACGCTTGCAGCGGCACAGGAGAAAAAACACAAATTCATTGTTGATAATTGCAATATTAAAAAAGGTTCTAAAGTGCTTGATATGGGCTGCGGATGGGGCGCTTTTATCAATTACATGAACAAGATGGGTGTGAATACCTATGGAGCAGTATTGGCAAAAGGACAAGCTGATGCATGTATTAAAAACGGCTTGAACGTGAAACACATGGATACCAAACTGATAACACCGGAAACATTCGGCAAGTTTGATGCGGTAACAGCAATGGGCAGTCCCGAACACCTTTGTTCCGTGGAAGAATATAAGGCAGGCAAACAAAAGGAAGTATATGAAACATACATGAAACAGGTTGCCAGTTTGTTGCCCATAGGAGGCCGCTTTTATTGCCAAACTATGGTCTTTGGTCCCGCTATGGTTAAATTTGAAGACATTCCCTTCGGTAAGGTAGATATTTATAAGAAAGAATTTACCAACGAGGAGCTGATGGCTATTATCTGTGATGTGTTCCCCGGCTCATGGCTGCCATACGGAAGCGAGGGCTTGACCGAACCCGCAAGCAAGTATTTCAAACTCGTTCATATTGACAGCGGACGGCTCGATTATATGGAGACAATAGAAAGATGGTCGGAAGCATTTTTAAAACCGAATCTGAAGAAATACCTGTATTTTGCCACACTTATACCACGCTACCTGACTAAAAAGTCCTTCCGCGACTTCATTCAGCGATGGAATACCGACGCCAACCTCATCATATTTGAACGAAAGATATTCGAGCACTATAGGATGGTATTTGAAAAGGTGAGGGATTAATCACTGCCAACGATGGCTTTGTGTATTCTGCATGTATGACAAAGCTTAGCGTAAATATCAACAAAATAGCCCTGTTGCGGAATTCGCGCGGCGGTAACCTGCCTGATGTACTGAAAGCAGCCCTCGACTGCGAACGGTTCGGTGCCCAGGGTATTACTGTACATCCGCGCCCCGATGAAAGGCATATACGCTACAGCGACGTAAGGGAACTTAAACCCATTCTCTCAACCGAATTCAATATTGAGGGCTACCCTTCGGAGAAATTCCTTGACCTTGTGCATGAAGTTAAACCGCACCAGGTTACCCTTGTACCAGATGCGCCCGATGCCTTAACTTCCAATGCGGGCTGGGATACAATAAAAAACAAAGCGCTTCTCAAGGAGGTTATTGAACGCCTTAAAAAAGATAATATCCGTACTTCCATTTTTGTTGACACCGACCTCGACCAGATAGAAGGCGCAGCAGCTACCGGAACCGACCGTGTGGAGTTATACACCGAGAATTATGCGGCAGCTTATCCATTAAACCCCGAAGTCGCTGTTGAACCATATCGGAAAGCAGCGCACAGGGCTCATAAATATGGTCTTGGCATAAATGCCGGGCACGACTTGAACCTGCACAACCTATCATTCTTTAACAAAAATATAGCCCACCTTGCAGAAGTTTCCATCGGTCATGCACTTATATCCGACGCCCTTTACCTTGGCTTGGAGAACACTGTGCGGCTCTATATGCGGCAGTTACAGTAAACTACCTTATAACCGTGTATCAGATTCCTGATTTTTAGAAAATTTGTATCTTTATACGCTCGCTCGATTTTACGGTAACTCTCATAATATATTATTAAATCTCCATGGCAACAATCAAACAGGTAATATCAAGAAATGACCTTAAAGAATTTATCGATTTCCCTTATGATTTATATAAGGGAGATCCGAACTTTACCCCTGAACTTTTTATAGGGCAGCGCGACCTGCTGAAAGATACCCATCCTTTTTTTCAACACTCCAAGGCATCATATTACCTTGCAAAAGAAGGCAACAAAACCATAGGGCGCATTGCCGCCATAAAGAATGGCAATCATATAACATATACGGGTAAGAAAGATGGCTTTTTCGGGTTCTTTGATGTAATAAATGATTATTCCATAGCTCAAGCCCTGCTCGATACCGCAAAGGAATGGATAAAAATGGAACAACTCGACTCCATACTGGGTCCGGTAAACCCCTCAACCAATGAGACATGCGGCGCGCTTATAAAAGGATTCGACGTTCCTTCGCCGGTAATGCTTACCTACAACAAACCATACTACCCCGAATTTCTGGAAAAATACGGTTTCCGCAAAAAAATGGACCTCTTTGCTTATACCATGCTCGGTAAAGAAGTTCCTAAAAGGTTCTCCGAAGCATCGGGAGCCCTTGAAGAAAGGTTGAAAAAACGTGGTATAATACTGCGTAAACTTGAGTTGAAAAATTTTAAAGAGGAAACAAAAAAGGTAAAAGAGGTTTATAACAAGGCATGGGATAAAAACTGGGGGTTTGTACCTATGACAGACACCGAATTCGACTACATGGCAAAGGATATGAAGATGGTGCTTGACCCTGACCTCGCATTTATAGCGGAACACAACGGAACGCCTATCGGGTTTTCACTGTCGCTGCCCGACATCAATTTTATTTTACGGAAGATACCCCGTGGACGGCTGCTGCCTTCCGGGATATTCAAACTACTCCTGCTTAGAAAAAAAATAAAAAATATAAGAATTATCACTTTGGGAATTGTTGAGGAATACCGCCGGCATGGCATAGAAGCAATCTTTTATGCACGGACACTCGAAAACGGGCTGAAAAATGGGTATGTAACCGCTGATGCCTCTTGGATATTGGAAAACAATTTGCAGATGAACAGGGGACTGGAATCGTTGAATGCACATATCTATAAAACCTTCCGTATTTATGAATTACCATTGAACGGGAAATAGTAGACCTCTTGCATAATTCATTTTGTTAGTTCCAAGTTGTAAATACTGCATATAAGTTGCATTCTCATGGCTCCCGTAGGCGCTGTCCCGATAACAATCGGGATGTAATCAGTGCCAGCTTAACTTTTGATTTCTAATCAAATCCTTTCATCAATTTTTATTGGCTTTATTCATTTGCGCTGCCTAATCCCAATTACAGCATCATTTTAGCAAGAAAATTAAGCACAAAATAAAATGACAACATCTACAATAAACCAAAGTTAATCTTCTTTGCCTCTCACCCTCTCCTTGCACAAGGAGAGGGTAGGGTGAGGTAGAGTAATGGTCTTTTGAGTTCAAGTGAACCCTCTCCTTGCACAAGGAGAGGGCAGGGTGAGGTAGAGTAATGGTCTTTTGAGTTCAAGTGAACCCTCTCCTTGCACAAGGAGAGGGCAAGGTGAGGTAGAGTAATGGTCTTTTGAGTTCAAGTGAACCCTCTCCTTGCACAAGGAGAGGGCAGGGTGAGGTAGAGTAATGGTCGTTTGAGTTCAAGTGAACCCTCTCCTTGTGCAAGGAGAGGGCAGGGTGAGGTAGATTGTTATTAAATAAATTATCAATATATGTACTATGTAACATATAATGTATATATTTGCGTTTTGTAACTACAAGCTATGTGCGATGGGGCTTGGGAAAGGTTTAAATTATAGAAAATGAGTTTGACAACAGAAAAATTGGCAAAGGAAGGAGTACTGCGTTATCGGGCAATTATACTGAATGTGGATAAATTTGCGAATTGAATATGAGCAAAGATACCCTACAGTCAGTTATAGCGATAAAGAATTTTCTCAAATTCATTATTTGTCGTTATATGTCATTTTTTAAATCATCGCCCTGCATTAATTTATCTCTTACATGCTCAAAAAGAGAAAAATTAGACACTTTATATAGGGAACCTGTCCCAAAGTGTCTAAACGGTATTCCGGTGCAACAAGTAATGAGAGATACCACACCAAACAGTGAGAACACCTCTGATATGAATAGCTTGATTATCAGAATAAAAATAGTTCACACTTCACTTAAGTTTTTTGAGCGGTTTTTAGGTTATTCAGTTAATATACGGCGAATAACTCGGCTATTGCAGACCTTATTTAAGGTATACGGGTGGTATACATTCGTATACCCAGTGTATACAATCAACAACCTGTAAATCAATCATATAACTAAAAAATACGCCTAAAAGTGTATACCCGGTTTAGTTAATTGCTCTACCATTACGATTTTTTCATCAACGCTATACTTTCGTAACTTTGCATAATTGGTTAACAAAGCATGAAAGCGCGTACGAATATCCTCTTCCGCCATCGGTCAGTCAGCTTACAGCTGTTGATATTTTTATCTGTCGCTATTAACATTTCGTTGCTAAAGGCGCAATCTCCCTATGTTTGCGACAGTGCGATAGAGATTAACTATACGAATGCTCAACATTTAAGGGTGCACGCCGGCGGAACCGCCAATCCGTTGCTTTCAATGCCTCATGCAAAGGGCAGATATTTCGAAAAACCCCATACCGTAGTATGGTTCACCTTTCTTGTTCCTTACGACACCTCTCTTACCTTCGAGCTAATGCCTGAAAATCATACTGACGACCTCGATTTCCTCCTGTTCAAAGACCTGTCGGGCAATTTGTGCAACAGTATCATGAAGAATAAACGCCCTGTTGCCATAAGGGCGAACATAGCCAGTAATGCATTTACCACTTCGGGAAGTACCGGGCTTTCAGATTCAGCCCTGCATGACGTGGAACCCCCCGGCAGGCATCCTGCCTTCAGCAAGTCGCTGAAAGTGAAAAAGGGCGAACGGTATTATCTCGCCGTAGATGACTACACAAGGGCAACAGGTACTTTTGAACTCTCGGTGAATCTGCACTTCCCTGAACCTGTTAAACCTACTATTGAGCAGCGACCGAAGGTTATAGCGCCCGCAACTGTAAGGACTAAGGCATCTGCCATTACTCTTAATATTGTGATAACGGACAGTGCCGGAACTCCGGTAAAAGCGAGAATAAAACTGGTAAAGGAGTTCGCAAAGCGACGTGCTGTAATTATTGCTGACACCACAGGCATTTCTGCATATACGGGAACCGTTGTACCGCGTCAGTTACTCAAAGTTATATGCATCGGCGAGGGTTACCTGTTATATCAATCGGAATTACGAATTGCCGATAGCCCCATGGTAATTTTCGATACTGTGCGGCTTGCATCTATCAAAGAACATCGGACTATCGTATTGCAAGATATAGAATTTGAACCGGAGCAGGATATTTTTCTCGCCGCCGCCGCCGAGCCCCTATCCGAGTTACTTGCATTTATGCAGAATAATCCTGGGATACATATTCTTATTAAAGGATATGTAAATGACCCTTTTACTCAAAATTCGGGCAAGTGGGACATGGACCTGTCAGAGAAGCGGGCAAAGGCGGTGATGAAATATTTAACCGACCATGGTATTAATAAAAACAGAATGGATTGGAAGGGCTATGGCAATAAAGACATGCTTTATCCCAACCCCCAGACAGCTGAACAGCAGATAGCAAACAGAAGGGTTGAGATTGAAATGGAGAAGTAAGCAAACGGTAGTCATCCGCCTAGGTAGAAATGAAAATAGAACCGCATATACGTATAGAGGGAACAGAACACTGGGCGGCTCTGATGCTCTTCGTATGCCTGCTCTTGCTGGTATGGGTGAAAACAGAATACCCGCGCAAAATACCTGTACTGTTCAGAGAAGTATTTACCGGAGAGCTCGCAATTAAGGAAAAAGGAATTACGCTGCCTTCTATCCTTTTATTCTTTATTTATCTTACCTGTTTGTCGCTTTTAATCATGCGGATAGCGCCCTATTTTATCAAATTTAACTTATCTGGCTGGTGGAACGAGTTTCTTCTTTTCTTCGCCATTCTTCTGGTATATTATCTTGGCGAAACCCTGCTCTTACTAATTACCGGCTTTATTTTTGAAGTGCAGTCAGCGGTATGGGATTATATATCCGAAATATACATTTTTACTCATTTTTCGGGTATTATCCTGCTTCCGTTGGCGGCAATAGTACTATTTACATATGGTATAAATCTAAAGTTAACAGGCGAAATCTTACTCACCCTTACCGGATTACTCGTACTATACCGCACCGCAAGAATGTTCATTTTAATGATAGCTAAAGGTTTAAGACCGTTCTATTTAATTTTGTATATTTGCTGTCTCGAAATTGTCCCCTTGGCTTTGTTTATTAAATACGGGTTAATAATTCATTTACAATAATTTAAGGGAAAACATTACAAGATGAGAATAAAAAGAATAATGGTTTCCCAACCCAAGCCGGAGTTGGAACGTTCTCCTTATTTTGAAATAGTCCGGAACTATGGCGTAGAAATAGATTTCCGTTCTTTTATACAGATTGAACCTATACCGAGCAGAGAATTTAGGAAAAACCGGATAGATATACTCTCTTATGGGGCGGTTATTCTTACCAGTAAAAACGCAGTCGACCATTACTTTAGAATGTGCGGCGAGTTGCGCATTATAGTACCTGAAACCATGAAGTACTTCTGTATTTCGGATGCCACTGCTTATTACCTCCAAAAGTATATCCAGTTCAGGAAAAGAAAAATATTCTCCGGCAATTACTCCTTTGCCGAACTGGTGGAAATAATAAAGAAGAAACATAAGGAGGAGAAATTCTTATTACCATGCGCCGTTGACTCTTCGGAAGAATATACGGAAATGTTGGATAAAGAAGGTATACGGTATGTAAAAGCGCCTATGTATAAGGCAATCTATTCCGAACTTACAGATATTAACTTTTCGGAGTACGACCTTTTGGTGTTGTTCAGCAGTGCGGGCTTATCCTCCTTATTGCACAGCCATCCCGAATTCCGTAAAAATAATATTAAGATAGCGGCATTCGGCGAACAAACCGCCGAAGCTATATTGGATGCTGGCTTAAACCTGCATATACATGCACCGCAACCGCACGCACCGTCAATGGCGATGGCGCTTGAAATGTACCTTAAAGGAGAACAGTCCAACCAACCTTGGCAGCAGATTCCCTTTAGTAAAAAACCGACGGCAAGCCATCAAAGTGATAAACAAAATAAGAATAAAACGGTTCATAAGCCAACGCGTGAAAAGGTATCGGAGCCAAAACAGTCCGCTCCTGATAATAAAACCAAAAAACCGGCGGTAGCCGCAAAGCAAACCGCGCACCCTAAAAGCAGCATTAAACCTGCACCTCTGAAAACCGCTCCGCAAGTGACGAAAAAGGGACGGCAATCGACCGGTGCAAATAAAACGCGTAACGACAGAAAACAAAAACCGCAAAAGGCATCCTCTAAAATCCGCACGGTTTCCGTAAAAAAAACCACTCCGTTAAAAAAAGAGAAAGCCACAGCTAAAAATCCGGTTAAAGCGAAAAAGGGCGGTTCCGGCGGTAAAAAAGCCAAGGTTGCCCCGAAGCGGAAGAGATAAGGCAGACAATCTCGTGGCAAAGCAAAACGAAATCCGCAGGAATTTCCTGCGCAAAAAGGAACGGCTGTACGGCAGAAAGACAATGGAAGCATTGTTCGATAAGGGCAGAAGTTTTGCTGTGGGTCCGGTAAAAGCGTTCTATATGATTAGTCCGGCTTCTTCAACCCAGTCAGTAGAACCAGTAATAGCGGCTTTCAGCGTACCGTCAAAAATCTTTAAAAGGGCGGTTGACCGTAACGAGCTCAAGCGCAGAATGCGGGAAGTTTACCGCCAAAATAAGGAGATAGTCCGTAATGCCGCCATAGGCGCTAAATTGCAATGCTTTGTAATGTTCATTTATATAGCAAAAAACAAATTGCCCTATTCCGAAATCGAATCGAAATTATTAGTAACTTTACATCATCTACGGAAAAAAATCGAGTATGAAGAAAGTATTAATAATGCTGATTAAATTTTACCAAAATGCCATATCGCCTTGGAAAATGCCTTCATGCCGCTTTACTCCCACCTGTTCGCAATATAGTGTTGAAGCAATTCAGAAGTATGGCGCACTTAAAGGAATGCTTTTATCTGTAAAACGTATTTTATCGTGTCATCCGTTTAATAAAAAACATGGATATGACCCAGTTCCTTGAACGAGCGGAAATGTATTCGACCGAAATTGGAAAACGCCTGCAAAATGGCATAATGCAATAATCCCGTTAGATAAGATGATACAATGAAAAGTGTTTTTTCAACGATAAAAAAGTGGAAATTAGCGTTAGCGATTACGGCTATATGCGGCTATGCCTTCTTCTCCTATAGTTTCACTGATAATTATTTCGAAATATCGAAAAACCTCGACATTTTCGCCACAACACTGCGCGAACTCGATCTCTATTATGTTGATACCATACAACCGGGTGAACTGGTTAAAACAGGTATCGATGCCATGTTAAGCTCCCTTGACCCTTATACAGATTATATTCCTGAATCGGAAATAGAGGACTACCGCTTTATGACCACCGGAGAATATGGTGGAATAGGGGCGTTGATTCAACAAGACAGTAATTTCATCGAAATATCGGAGCCGTATGAGGGTTCCCCTGCACAAAAGTCAGGTCTTAAAGCCGGAGACAAAATATTGAAAGTGGATGGTATTTCGCTGGCGGGCAAATCTACATCAGATGTAGGCAAACTCTTAAAAGGTCAGCCGGGTACTCCAGTCACCTTGCAAATCATACATCCCAACACACAGTCGCCTACCGATCTGACAATAATCAGGGAAGACATTAAAGTAAAGAATGTTCCTTATTACGGCATGGTATCCAGTGATGTAGGGTATATCCGGCTCACCGAATTCACAGACGAAGCGGGCAATAATGTTAAAGATGCTCTAGTAAATCTGGAGAAGAACAAGAACCTCAAGGGTGTTATCCTCGATTTGAGAAATAATCCCGGAGGGCTGCTCAACGAAGCTGTGAACGTGGTAAATGTTTTCGAACCAAAGGGGGTATTAGTGGTAAATACCCTTGGCAGAATAAAAGACATGGACAGGGCTGACCTCACCACCTCCGAGCCGGTAGATACAAAGATACCTCTCGTTATTCTTATCAACAGCGGTTCGGCATCGGCATCAGAAATTGTAACCGGAACGGTGCAGGACCTCGACCGTGGTGTTGTAATAGGTACGCGTAGTTACGGCAAGGGATTGGTACAGCAAACGCGCCCCCTTACCTACGATGCACAGCTGAAATTTACCATCGCCAAATACTATATTCCCAGCGGCAGGTGCATACAGGCGCTGGATTACAGCCACCGTAACGCCGATGGCAGCGTAAGCAAAGTCCCCGATTCGCTGAAAAGCGCTTTCCGTACCTTGCATGGGCGTGTTGTTTACGACGGCGGCGGAATTGACCCCGATATCAAGATGGCGCCTCTTACTTACAGTCCGATAACAATTAAACTTCTGTCGCCGCCGCAGTATCTTATCTTCAACTATGCCACCTTGTATGCCCTCGCACATCCTACAGTCGATTCACCCGATAGGTTTTCATTAAGCGACCCGGACTACAACAGTTTTGTTGATTATGTAAAGAATAACAACTTCGACTATACAACGAAAAGTGAAACGCTTCTTAAGCAACTGAAAGAATGCACCCAGAACGAGAAGTATTACGATCATCTTGAAGATTCATACTCCAAAATAAAGGATGAAATAGAACAAGCCAAGTCAAACGACTTTTATAGGAATAAAGAAGAAATAAAACAGACGCTCGAGGCAGAAATAATGTCGAGATATTATTATGAAAAAGGACGCATAGAAATTAATCTGAAATACGACAGCAGCGTAGCAAGAGGTATAGAGATATTAAACCAGCCCGTACGCTACGATTCCATCTTAACAACAATAGTTCCCGCCACACGCCCGTTTCACAACCCAGCTATGAGCGTTTGGCCTCCTGAATTGAAGAAATAGATTCTAAATATTAATATTATGTCTCATACACTTAAAGGCGGCGAATTCCTCATCAGGGAATCATCATGTAATGATATCTTCATCCCCGAAGAATTCAACGAAGAACAGCGCGAAATAGCGAATATGTGCCACGACTATCTGGTGAAAGAGGTCTTCCCTAATATGGAGCGGATAGACAATAAAGAGGAAGGGCTGATGGCAAAACTGCTCGAAAAAGCCGGTGAACTTGGCATACTCGGAATAAATGTACCGGAACAATATGGCGGTTTTGAGAAGGATTTTCTCACCGGTATGCTTGCAACCGAATACATAGGGGCGGGAAATTCATTCGCGGTTACGGTAGCCGCACATACCGGCATAGGTACCCTGCCTATATTGTATTATGGCAATGAAGAACAAAAAGCTAAATATCTCCCTAAACTTGCAACCGGCGAATGGAAGGCATGCTACTGCCTTACTGAACCCGGCGCCGGCTCCGATGCCAATTCTGGTAAAACAAAAGCGACTCTTACAACTGACGGAAAGAACTATATGATAACCGGGCAAAAGATGTGGATTACCAACAGCGGATTTGCCGATATCTTTATTGTATTCGCCAAAATAGACAACGATAAAAATCTCTCGGCATTTATAGTGGAAAAGAACTTTGGCGGAATAAAAGTAAACTCCGAAGAACATAAAATGGGCATAAAGGGCAGTTCCACCTGTCAGGTGTTTTTTAATAATTGCATGGTTCCGGTAAGCAATATGCTGGCGGCGCGGGAAGAGGGCTTTAAAATAGCTGTAAATATTCTGAATGTGGGGCGTATTAAACTTGCAGCCGCCGCATTGGGAGCTGCTAAAGCTACCGTAACACGCTCTGTGGAGTATGCCAGCCAGCGCATACAGTTTGGTCAGCCGATAGCTAATTTTGGCGCAATACAACATAAACTTGCCCAGCAATCGCTACTTGTTTTCGCCTGCGAATCGGCGTTATACAGGGCGAGCCGCAATATTGAAGAATCCATCGACTCGCTTGCCGCACAAGGGATGGATAAAGGCAAAGCCATTCTGAAAGGCATTGAACAATTTGCCGTTGAAGCGGCTATCATGAAGGTGTTTGGCTCCGAGGTACTGGACTTTGTAGTGGATGAGGGCGTGCAGATCTACGGCGGCATGGGTTATTCCGCCGAAGCGCCTATGGAACGGGCATACCGCGATTCGCGGATAAACAGGATATTCGAAGGCACTAATGAAATAAACCGTCTGCTCACAGTTGACATGATGTTGAGACGGGCTTTAAAAGGCGAACTGGACCTGATGGGACCTGCCCAAAAGGTTGCTTCTGAACTTATGTCAATCCCGGATATGACTACTGACGATGGGCAGTTCGCACAGGAGAGGAAATACCTGAAAAACTTTAAAAAAGCGACGCTGATGGTTGCCGGAGCCGCAGTACAAAAGCTGATGACGCGCCTGCAAACCGAACAGGAAATAATAATGAACATAGCCGATATGCTGATAGATGTTTATGTAGGTGAATCGCTGCAATTACGGGTGGAGAAACTTACGGGAATGAAAAATGAAAAGGAATGCGCCCTCTTGATAGATATGCTACGTATATGGCTCGATGAATCAGCCGAACGGATTCACAAAGCGGGAAAAGAAGCCATCAGCGCATTCGCCGAGGGCGACGAGCTGCGTATAATGCTTTCCGGGTTAAAGAGATTCACCAAAACCGAACCGTTCAACTCTAAAGACGCCCGCCGCAGGATAGCTGGAAAGTTAATACAGGAGAAGAAGTATTGTTTTTGAGGGAAAATTTAAAGATCGGAAAGTAGTTTTTAAGTAAACATTCGACCAAGTACATCTTGACAGGGCTACGGACACAAGCGTTTCGCCTTTTGTTCATAACTCTTTTTGCTAATTATTTCAATTCTGGATTCATATATCATGTACTTATGAAAGGTTACCTAAACTCTTCGTGCATGGCAACCATAATTCTTTGCTATTTGTTCTTTGTTTGTATTTGTAACACTTTCGCCTTCATGCGAATTGGAAAGATCTACCTGCATAAGTGCATAATCTCCTAATGAATATTTGTTATTCACTATTCGTAAGTGATTTTGCCACCCCGTCCCGATACCTATCGGGACGCCCAACCACCGCTGCTCGATAAACCACAACAAACAGGGCAATGGTGCTTGCATCGGACAGCTTAGACGAGTTGTCAGTCATGTCACAATCACATAAAATGCGCTAATACGCCTCGATACAAAAGACAGGCAAGGATTTTTTGTATTTTCGCAACCTTACTTAACATTATGTTGCGAAGTCATACCTGCGGAGAGCTTACCATAGCAAATGTAAACCAGAGTGTTACACTGTGCGGATGGGTGTACCATACTCGCGAAATGGGTGGCGTTACCTTTGTCGACCTTCGCGACCGCTACGGTATCACTCAACTTGTATTCAATTCTGAATCTGATATATCTCTCGGGGATAAAGCCAAAATGTTAGGAAGGGAATACGTTATTCGCATTATCGGCAAGGTTGTGGAACGAAGTAATAAGAATCTTAAAATTCCTACCGGTGAAATTGAGATAATAGCGTCTTCGCTCGAGGTTTTGAACGCCTCTATTACTCCTCCCTTCACACTCGACGATGAGACAGACGGGGGCGATGAACTCCGCATGAAATACAGGTATCTGGATTTGAGGCGCAGTGTAATAAAAAACAATTTGCTGAACCGCCATAAAGTTGCTAAGGCAGTGCGCGAATATTTAGATGGACAGGGTTTTGCAGATATTGAAACACCTTTTCTTATAAAAAGCACCCCTGAAGGTGCGCGCGATTTTGTAGTGCCTTCACGCGTAAATAAAGGCGAGTTTTATGCACTGCCCCAAAGCCCGCAGACATTCAAACAATTACTCATGGTTTCCGGTTTCGACCGCTATTACCAGATTGTGCGTTGCTTCCGCGATGAGGACCTAAGAGCGGACCGTCAGCCGGAATTCACTCAAATTGACTGCGAAATGGCATTTGTGGAACAAGAGGACATACTTCAAATGTTTGAAGGAATGGTAAAACATGTATTCAAAAAAGTGAGAAATATGGAACTGGGTGCATTCCCTCGGATTACATACTCCGATGCTTTGAAATATTACGGGAATGACAAACCCGATATGCGCTTTGACATGCTGCTTCACGATGTTACGGACCTAGTTAAAGGCAAGGGCTTTAAAGCGCTGGACGATGCGGAATATTCGGGAGCCATAGCCGTACCCGGCGCAGCGGAATACACCAGAAAGCAAACCGATGAACTTACTGAATTTGTAAAACGCCCGCAGATAGGCGCTAAGGGATTGATATACATTAAATACCTTAAGGATGGCTCATTTAAATCCTCGGTTGACAAGTTCTATACAGAACTTGACCTGAAGAAATGGGCTGAAGCAACCGAATCCAAACCTGGCGACCTTATCCTTCTTATATCTGGCGAACTATTCGTAGCACGACGGGCGCTGTCGGAATTACGGCTCGAAATGGGAAGCCGCCTTGGGTTACGCAACAAAGATGTATATAAACCACTTTGGGTGCTCGATTTCCCCTTACTCGAAAGAGACAAGGAAACAGGCGGATGGATGGCTTGTCACCACCCGTTTACCTCCTGGAAGGTGGAAGATGAACGCTTTTTTGAGACGGCGCCCGGACAAATAAGGGCTAATGCATACGACTTTGTACTTAACGGAGTAGAGTTATCCAGTGGCTCCATCCGAATACACGACCGCAAAAAGCAAGAAAAGATGTTTAAAGCCATAGGTCTTTCAAAAGAGGAAGCCGAACAGAAGTTCTCATTCATATTAAATGCGTTTGAATATGGCGCTCCGCCGCATGGAGGAATCGCATTCGGTTTCGACAGGTTCTGCTCTATGATTGTCTCAAATCAGGAAAATATACGTGATTTTATCGCCTTCCCTAAAAATAATGCAGGGCGCGATACAATGATTGACACCCCTGACGGCATAAGTGATTTACAACTTAAAGAGCTTGGCATTCGCCTAGAACCTGAATGATAAAACATTCAGATAGCAACTATTGCCATCGGTTAAAATTTAAGCCAAAACGGTTATAAATAACTTTATTTTTCAAAAAAGGCATATATTCGCCACTCCTTAACATAAAAAAGTCAATAAATATGTCATACTTTTTCACCTCCGAATCAGTATCGGAAGGACACCCTGATAAGGTTGCCGACCAAATTTCAGACGCTGTACTTGATGCCCTACTTGCCCAAGACCCAGCATCGAAAGTAGCATGCGAAACTTTTGTAACAACCGGTTTGGCAGTAATCGGCGGTGAAATAAGAACCAAAGGATATATAGATGTTCAGAAAATAGCGCGCGAGGTTATACGCAAGATCGGTTACACCAAATCTGAATATATGTTCGATGCCGATTCATGCGGCGTTATATCCACTATTCATGAACAATCGCCCGATATAAACCAGGGTGTTGAAAAAAGCAAAGAAGAGGAACAGGGCGCCGGCGACCAAGGGATGATGTTCGGGTACGCCTGCACCGAAACTGATAATTATATGCCTCTGGCTATAGAGCTGGCTCATCTTCTTGTAAAGGAGTTGTCGATTATCCGAAGGGAAGGAAAAAAAATGAAATATCTGCGACCTGATGCAAAAAGTCAGGTTACTATTCAATATAGCGACAAGGATAAGCCGGAGCGCATTGATACTATAGTTGTGTCAACGCAACACGATGACTTTGCCTCCGAAAAGGAAATGAGCGAAACAATAAGGCAAGATGTTATTAATATACTTATACCGAGAGTAAAAAAACAACTTCCTGCCAAGGTAAGAAAACTATTCAAGGACGATATCAAATACTACGTAAACCCAACAGGTAAGTTTGTGATAGGCGGACCGCACGGCGATACCGGATTAACAGGTCGGAAAATTATTGTTGATACTTATGGCGGTAAGTGCGCTCATGGCGGTGGCGCTTTTTCAGGCAAGGACTCATCTAAAGTTGACCGGTCTGCCGCTTATGCAGTGCGTCATATTGCCAAAAATCTGGTTGCCGCAGGGGTTGCATCAGAAGCCGAAGTCCAGGTTGCGTATGCAATAGGCGTTGCCGAACCGGTGTCGTTATATGTTGACACCTTCGGGACTACTAAAGTTCGCGGGACTGATGGTAAAAAATTAACTGACGGCGAAATAGCGAGCCGTATTTCAAAAATTTTCGATATGCGTCCTTCCGCTATTGTAAAGCGCTTTGGTTTGCGTAACCCTATCTTTTCCGAAACGGCTGCCTACGGACACATGGGACGCCAACCGGGCATTAAAGAACTGAATGGAAAAAAGTTCGAAACCTTCACTTGGGAAAAACTCGACTACGTGGATGCCCTGCGAAAGGAATTTGCAATTACGGAAAGGCAGAAGGAGTCGGTTGAAATATAATCAGCCGCCTGCCCGTAAAAGTTAATCAGACATTTCACTTTTATTCTTCATGCGCCTATTTGCGCTTTGGTGAGCTATATATGCCTGCCACTAACGCCTATCTGCTATACTGCGGTCTTTATTACCTAAATTGAAATCCGGAACGGATTATACGCATGCCTTTTTATATTGTTACATTAAGTTTTGATTTTTTATGAACTGCCATCTGCTATAACTATTAATCTAAACAAATAATATGCACATAATAACATTTAGTATGTGTTGAATAGCCCGTAAATATTGGTTTGTGTTAATTCTGTAAATATTTTGTAACCTAAATAAATTACAACCGTTTAGGTAATTTAAAATACAGAGGCAAATCAATACTAAAAGGAGGGCACCATGAAACAGACAACTACTCCATTTTATTTCAAAAAAAATCTTAACAGCAGAATACTATACATATATTGTATGGTTCTGTTAAGCGGCGTTCCTGCAGCTTTCGGGCAAATATCAACCAGCAGGGCAGGGCGGGAAAATTTAGAAAACTTCTATATCAAACTTCAATCTTACAATATTCTGCAAGCGGTGCAGAAAACCACCGGCGCTTCCAATGCCGAGATGTCCCTTTTCCAAGATTATTATCAGGATAAAATATTTTCCGATGACAGACAAACCTTTTGGAACCAGGTGCAAAACGGCAGCGTACAGTCAGATTCCGATGTTCATAACTACGCCCGTAAATTGGTAAGCGATTACATAACCTTATATCAGAATTTTGAACAGGCGAAAGCGGAGTTTCCAAGTTCTATCAGTCAAGGCGGGCGCGGAAAGCATAGTCCTCTGGTGCCACAGGCATGCAATCCGGCATGCGATAATATAGATTTCTCGAACGGTAACCTGAACGGTTGGTACGCATATTACAGGGTAAACTCATCTACTCCTACCGGATATGTATTTTCCGCCCCGGTAGGAGGTGCATGCGGTCCTGTAACTGCCTCCGCATGGGACCCTAACACAAATACCTATCAGGTATCGCTTACCAGCGGACCCGGACTCGATCCGATTGCAGGCGCACTTATACCGGTAGTATGCCCGGGCAGTAACTACTCCTGCATGATAGGAGATGGACCCAATCCTCATGCCCAAATGGGTACCTTGTCGCAAACATTTACAATTACCCAGCAAAATGCGAATTTTGTATATATGTATGCTGTGGTACTGGAGAATCCCGCCCATAATTATTATCAACAGCCATTCTTTAACGTTGTGATGCTCGACCAGAATAACGATACCATTCCAAACTGTGGAAATTATTCAGTAGTTTCGGGACCGGGCTTACCGGGATATCATGCAATATATTACCCTCCGGACGGCGATACGGTGTATTGCAAACCGTGGACTACCGTTTTTGTTCCGCTTCAGAATTATATCGGGCAGTGCGTTACCATCATCATCAACACATCCGACTGCGCACTTGGAGGTCACTTCGGTTATGCTTATTTCGCCGCCAAATGCTCTGTAGGAATAATATCTTCCTCACCGGTGTTATGCAAGGGGAACGATACCCTCGTTGCACCTTCAGGAGTAGCAACCTATAAATGGACAGGTCCCTGCATCATAGGACCAACAAATAATCAGAAGGCGATAGTAGGTTGTCCGGGAACATATAAATGCGCACTGGCAAGCGTGGCAAATCCCCTTTGCGCCGATACGGTTAGTATTGTTATTCCACCATATATACCGATGCAACTATCAGTGAGCGGTACCAATATAAGTTGCAACGGAGGTAATAACGGAACGGCAAGCGTTTCGGCAAGCGGCGGTGTGCCTCCATATAAATATCTGTGGTCGCCGGGCGGTAATACAAATTCCTCAATAAGCAATTTGACTGCAGGAACTTATACTGTAGTCGTAAAGGATTCTGACGGATGTCCTGACACAGCGCATATTACGCTTACACAGCCCCTTGCTTTATCTGTAACTACTTTGGTACTAGCTGATGACAAGTGTTTCGACGACAGCACCGGTAGGGCAAGCATTTCAGTTTCAGGAGGCACTCCCGGCTATTCTTACATCTGGTCGCCTTATGGCGGAACCAACGCGGTTGCCAGCAATCTTGTAGCCGGTAGTTACACAGTAACAGCTACCGATGCGCACGGTTGCTTTATCAACGGTTATGTTACAATCACAGAACCTCCGCAACTTAACGTAAATATAGGTGTAAACGCTAATGTATCATGTTACGGCGGAAATAATGGAGTAGCTACTGCAAGTGCAACAGGCGGCACGCCTGGTTATAACTTTAGCTGGGCGCCTTCAGGAGGCAATAATGCAACCGCATCCAACCTCCCTGCCGGGTCTTATACCGTAACAGTAACCGATGCTAACAGTTGCACCAGAACGGCATCCGTTTCAATTACCCAGCCGTCGCCGGTTGCAGTTACAATCAACCTGGGTCAGAACGTTACTTGTTACGGGGGTAGTGATGGCAGCGCTACTGGCATAGCCGCAGGTGGCGCCCCGCCTTATCTATACTTATGGTCTAATGGCTCAACGTCTGCTACGGCAAACAATCTTTCCGCAGGTTCTTATACCATTACAGTTACCGATGCTAACGGGTGTACAGGACATAATAGCGTTATCATTATTCAGCCGGCTTTGCTTACATCGGCAATAGGTTCATATACGAATGTAAGCTGTTATGGCGGCAATAATGGCACGGCAACCGTAACGATAAGCGGAGGAACCGTACCTTATGCTTATGCCTGGTCAAATGGAAATACAACCGTAACAGCAGTTGGACTTGCTGTCGGCACCTATACTGCAGTAATAACCGATGCGCATTCCTGTACATCCTCGTCAATGGTGACTATACAACAGCCGGCGCAACTTTCAACTTCATTCACTACAGGAGCGCCAACATGTTACGGAATGAATAACGGGTGGGCTACTGCTAATGTAAGCGGCGGAACGGCTCCTTATAACTATGCGTGGAGCAATGGCAGTTTCTCTGCAACGACTACCGACCTTATTGCAGGTACCTATACGGTACTTATTCATGACGCCCATGCTTGCCCGACTTCAGGCGTTACATCCATCTCGCAACCAACACTTCTTACAACAATTATAGGTAGTATTTCAAACCCCACCTGTTACGGATACTCCAATGGCAGCGCTACGGCAATTCCTTCAGGCGGCACCGGTCCATATTCCTATTACTGGTATCCACCTGTAGTTCAATATAGCGCCACTGCCACCGGTTTGAAAGCGGGTTCCTATACGGTTAAAGTGACAGATAATAACGGTTGTACAACAACTACAAACGCTTCAATTACACAACCTTCAAAGGTACATACCGGAGCTTCGGCGCCTGACAGCGCCTGTTCAGGTTCACCGGTAGTTATCAACGCCTGGGGCAGCGGGGGCATAGGAAATTACAGCTACCAATGGAGCGCAGGTAACGGCACTTCGGCTAGCTGCATAGTAAGCCCTTACATAACTACTACCTACACCGTTAGCGCTATTGATGGTAACGGTTGTAAAGGCGATTCGGCGACAGTTACCATCAAGGCGTTGAAATTGGTTGCCTCCGCTGTTACTGTTAAACCTAACCAAACTGCCTGTCAGGGCGATACCGCTAGCATATATGCAAATGTAAATATCGGAAATTCAGGTCCGGTTACCATCTCTTGGAGTAATGGGTATTATGGCGCAGGTCCTTATACGGTCAACATATCCAGCGACACTGTCTTTACGGTAACAGTTACAGACATGTGCGGAGATACTGTGAAGAAAAGCATCCATATACAGGTTACCCCAGCACCTGTTATCAATATTCCTCCGCAAGGCGGAGCAGCATGCAGTGGAGTAACGCTCTGGTTTAAAGATACCAACCTCGCTAATAACGGCGACTCTTATCTCTGGAATTTCGGCGATAACCAATTCTCAACTCAAAGCAATCCTTCTCACACTTATACCCAGAGCGGATTGTATGATGTTACGGTACAGGTAACTAACTCGATGGGGTGCAAAGCTACCGCTTCCGCGGATGCGAACATTACAGTTTATCCGGCTGCGCAGGCGCAATTTACGGCAGATCCTATAACCGCCAATATATTTAACCCTACGATAAACTTCATTAACCAGTCGCAGGACGCTACTTTCTGGACTTGGTACTTTGGCGACGGGGATAGTTCCAACGCGAAAAACCCATCTCATACTTTCTCCCAACCCGGAACTTACTATGTAACGCTTACGACCAATAATGACTATGGTTGTAACGGAACTGTTACCGATAGTGTGATAATTGAACCTGAATTCACTATATGGATACCAAGTGCGTTCACGCCTAATGGTGACGGCAAGAATGACTACTTCACCGCCAAAGGCATCGGAATAGCGCAGTTCAGTATGATGATATTCGACCGCTGGGGAAATCAGATATTCACAACCAATGATATTAGCAGAGGTTGGGACGGCAGGGCGAACGGCGGCAACAGCATTGCGCTGGAAGATGTGTATGTGTATAAAATACAGGTAACCGATATATTTAATGAACAACACGCATATATAGGGTCGGTAACGCTAATAAAATAATCAGGCATAATTAAAAAACTAAACCGGGAACCTTGAGGTTCCCGGTTTTTGTGCGTTAGTCCGGCAGCGTTATCCATCTTTTTACTTTTCGCTTACATACACACCACTATTTACACAAGCAAGCCGTAATGCCGTCTAACGACTGTTTTTAGTCAGCCGACTTCATAAAAGCCAAAATCTTTTTGGCTTCAGTATCGGTCAGGATAGCTTTCTGATGCATGTGTTCTATGGCGGCATCCCATTGGTCGTCACTGAAATTATGCGGGTCGGGCGCATTGTGGCACCGGTTGCAGTTTTCAGCCCATAACTGGGCGCCGGTTTTGTTGGCTATGCTTGCCGGTACCGCGCATCCGTTCATGAATACCACTGAACTGAAGGCGATGATAAATCCGGCTACGGTTGTTATGATTTTTATTTTCATTTTCATGGCTTAAGTTTTTTGAGTATTATTAATTTAGGAAGATTAAAAGAACCACATACCTCTAAGTGTGAACACTTTTTCAGTCGGACTACCCGATTGAGTATAAATATCATAAGCAATGCTTAACGGCGCCTTCCAAGTAAACCAGTAAGTGAGGGAAATGGTGGTTTGATTTAAAGGTTTTTGCCCCCACTGGCATAAAACATCCTGTGGAAGTGTGAGTTGGCTATAACGCGCACCCAGTTCAAGGTTGCTCAAGAATGTACTTGATGAACCGCTAAGCCGGAAGGTCATGCCTGCAAACCAACCGCTTAACATATCATTAAATGCAGATTGAAGGATTGCAGTGTCCGAGGTGTTGGTGTATAGGTTATATTTTTGGGTTTGCGTATATTCATACTGTCCCTGTACCCTTATCATAAGCGGATTGAATACATGATAGTAATTAAGATACCCTGCCAGAGACGAGGTGCTTATATTTGCTAATGGCGTGCCATTAGGTCCCGTGCTGGGCATATATTGTCCCGAAACCCCGAATTCAAGATTGGAGTTCGAGAATGGCAGAAATCCTATTTCACCGCCGACCGCTTTAGGCATATTGATGGCAGCGAGGTTTCCATAGGTTAATTGCCCGTTGGTAGCGCCTGTACTGTCAACCACCAGTTGCGGACCATTAGCTACGTATAACTGATAATTTATTTTAGAATAGCCGCACTGAATACCCCCCTGTATGCCGAGCCCCGCTTCCGATTGTACACCAATCCCCATCCCTACCGGAATAGAGGCGTACCTGTTGGTAAAGTCATCCAGAATACCTTCGTACATTCCGGATCTGGGTTGAAAATACCCTGTAAAGATATTCAACCCGTTGCCAACATGATAATAGATGATACCTTCGTTAAAACTTGCTCCCACACCTGCATTTACCTGAACCTGAACATCTATAAATAGCCGGTCGGTTAACTTAATCAGAGGCATTAACATTAATCCGGTAGGATATGCGGGATTACTTCCGAAACTGTTCGTTGTAACAGACGGCATTCCATGATAAGGGTCAATTTTGACATTCTGCCAGGAGGTAAACATTTCTCCTGCGAGGAGCATCTTTTCGGACCCTCCGCCAGGTTTATTCGGCGCAGGTAATGTGCTGTCCGTTTGAGCTCTTACTTCGAGATTCGGGACTAAGGAAACCATTATCCCGATTGCCAAGGTAAGGATGTTGTGCTTTTTCATAATCTGATTGTTCTTTAAGTTATTACTTTTTGTTCCAATGAAATGATTTACGATTTAACAGCACAAATATGTAATGGTTTTATAGCGAGGCGACTGATATTCGTCAGTTGTTGGCATGATTTATCGCATTTTTAAGCACGAAGCAAACATATAATATTCTTAATTTCAGTAAGTTAAAGAATACCATCAGGGCATCGGAAAAAGATTTTAGTTTCCTGGGAAATCAGTCGAATCAAGGTCCTGATTTATATGTCTTCTTTGGCTTAATCGGATGACTGTCCACCCGAAGAAAATATTACTTTTGACCTTTAATTCTTATTTAACCTAATGCTATGAGAAAGATTCTTTTACTTCCTGCCATGATAGTATTTATCCTATCATTTTCGCATCTCTACGCACAGAAAAGGGCTTTATCTGTAGGCGACTCTTGTCCGCATTTTACATTAAAGGACCAAAATGACAGTATAATCAATATTGCAGACCTTATTGGTAAAAAGATTCTTGTCATTTACTTTTATCCAAAAGATGAAAGTTTTATTTGCACAAAGGAAGCATGTGCATTCAGAGATAAGGATAAGGAATTCCAGAAGCTTGGCGCCATCGTTATCGGCGTGAATTACGGAACAGTGGAGAGCCACAAAAAATTCTGCGAGAAGGATAATCTGCCTTTCCTCCTGCTAAGCGATTCTAGTAAAGCCGTACTCAAAATGTTCGGTTTGAAAGGAGGTATCGCTTCGGAGCGCGCCACCTTTGTGGTTGACCTAACGGGACAAATCGTCTTTACCTACGATTCGATGGTGAATGGCGCGGCTCATGCTGAAAAGGCGCTGGAATACATTAGGGAGATGAAAAGCAAAATGTAAACCGCCATTTGTCAGTTTCTCTTACAATTTTATACAAACATTTTTGGGCTCGGTGAAAAAGCGCATCGCCTCCCAGCCGCCTTCTCTTCCCACACCCGAGTTTTTCACGCCACCAAAGGGTGTCCGCAGGTCACGGAGAAGCCAGCAGTTTATCCATACAATACCCGAACGCAGTTGGGCTGCCATTTTATGGGCGCGGGTTAAATTTTCTGTCCATAGCATAGAGGTAAGTCCATATTCAGTGCCGTTGGCGATTTTAAGCGCTTCCTCTTCCGTGTCGAAAGGCATTATAGTAACCACAGGACCGAAAATTTCTTCTGTATTGGTGCGGCAGTTATAGGGCAGTCCTTCAATTACGGTGGGTTCTAAATACCATCCTCCTCCATATTTTCCGCCCATTTTAATCGCGTTGCCTCCGCACAATATCTTCCCGCCCTCATGTTTGGCAAGTTCTATATATGAAAGTATTTTTTCATAATGTTGTTTGGAAACAATAGCCCCGAGTTTGCTTGTTTCATCGGCAGGCGGACCCACTTTCAGTTTCTTCGTCTTCTCTGAAAATTCGTTTTTAAAACGGTCGTAACTGTGCTTCTCTACCAGGATACGTGAACCGCACAAGCATATCTCTCCCTGGTTCGTAAAGGAGGAGTTGATGGTTGTACGCATCATTTCATCCCAGTTGCAGTCGCCGAAAATAATAACAGGATTTTTACCGCCCAGTTCGAGCGATATTTTTTTGAACATAGGAGCAGCTGTTGCAGCTATTGCGGCGCCTGTTTTTGTACCGCCTGTAAATGAGATTGCCTTAATATCCGGGTGCGTAACAATTGCTGTGCCGGCTTTACCGCCCAAACCGTGAACTATATTGAGTACTCCTTTGGGAAGCCCTGCCTCCATGCATAATTCCGATAGCATAAATGCAGTCATAGGGGTAACTTCAGATGGTTTCGCTACTACGCAGTTACCCATGGCAAGGGCGGGGGCTACTTTCCAGGTAAAGAGATATAATGGGAGGTTCCACGGAGAAATGCACCCTGCAATACCTATAGGACTGCGCAATGTGTAGTTGATCGCCTTACCATCCATGTCATGTGCCTCCGAAGCGTAGTGAAGCGCGCCGGTAGCAAAAAAATTGATATTGCTCACTGCGCGGGGAATATCCACCGAACGTGAGAGCCATAAAGGTTTGCCGTTATCGATTGTTTCGGCAAGAGCGAACTCCTCAAGTCGTTTCTCAAGCAGCCCGGAAATTTTCATTAGCAACGCCGAGCGTTCTTCCTTTCTCAAAGCGCTCCAATTGGGAAATGCCGCTTTCGCCGCCTCCACTGCGCTGTGCACATCTTCTTCGTCGGAATCGGGAAGGGTGGAATACACTTCGCCAGTGGACGGATTGTAATTATCGAGGCGCTTTCCTTTGACGGGTGGAACAAGTTCGCCGTTTATATAGTTAAGTATCTTTTTCATGGCATTTTTTTTGAAAGACAGGCGGCATTATAACCCAGTTAATTATTAAACCTGAAGTGCATCACATCGCCATCGCGTACCGAATAATCCTTACCTTGAATCATCAACCTACCTGCCTCACGGCACGCTTGCTCGGAGCCATATTGTATATAGTCATTGTAACTTATCACCTCCGCTTTTATAAATCCCTTTTCGAAGTCGGAATGAATTACTCCTGCTGCCTGCGGCGCTTTTGCTCCATTCATAATGGTCCACGCCCTTACCTCCGGTTCGCCGGCAGTAAAGTAGGTGGATAGATTAAGAAGCTTATACGCAGCTTTAATTAATTTACTTACCCCCGGTTCATCCAATCCCATTTCTTTAAGAAATTCTTTCCTGTCATCAGGGTTTTCAAGTTGGGCTATCTCGGCTTCTATTGCAGCATCTATTATCAGCATTCCTGCCGCTTCAGCGCTTACTGCCTGTTTTACAGAGTTAGTGTATTTGTTACCTTTAAGCGAGGGTTGATCTACATTACATACATATAATACGGGTTTCATAGTAAGCAATTGCAACTCCTTTATGTACTCTTTATCTTCATCTGCCATAATGACGGTTCGGGCATTCTTCTGCTGCGAAAGGTGTTTGTGATATTCTTGAAAAACATCAAGCCGCTTTTTCGCTTCTTTATTGTCTGCTCCTGATTTTGCCGCCCTTGCCGCTTTCTGAAGCGCCTTCTCGATGGTCTCCAAGTCCTTCAACTGAAGTTCTATATCAACTATTTCTTTATCTCGGATTGGGTCAACGGAACCTTCTACGTGTATAATATTTCCATTTTCAAAACACCTTAATACATGCAGTATGGCGTCTGTTTCTCTGATATTAGCCAGAAACAGATTTCCCAGACCTTCGCCTTTACTTGCACCCTTCACCAGTCCCGCTATGTCCACTATCTCAACTGTTGCAGGCACTACTTTTTTAGGATGTACTAGCGATTCTAACTTCCAAAGCCGCTCATCCGGAACGTTTATTACTCCTAAATTTGGTTCTATGGTGCAGAACGGAAAATTAGCCGCCTGGGCTTTAGCGCTGCTCAAACAATTGAACAGGGTTGACTTGCCAACATTAGGAAGTCCTACAATACCACACTTTAAACTCACCTTTTTTTATGTTTTCCGCAAAAATACTAAATAAGAGGGTTATCCGGATTAGAATACGAATGAAAAGGAAAGGATTAGATAGTACCAAATTTTAGGTCACTTATAAATCCCAACTAATTTCTTCAAAATTCCAGTATCCTAAAACTATTTTTCAACAATCCGATTTTTCTTTTCAACAGGTGTGATACACCTCAAAGAAATTGCAATACTTTTGAAACGACATATAAAATACAACTTTAAGAAGAATTCAAATCCTATCTCAAGTTATGCCAAATGTCGATGAGCTAAAGAAAATCTGCACACAGGTGCGGCGCGATATTGTTCGCATGACGAACGCTGTCCAATCCGGGCACCCGGGCGGTTCGTTGGGATGCACCGAATTTTTCGTAGCAATGTATTATGATATATTGCATTGCAATCCTTTACATTTTGAAATGGATGGTATAAAGGAAGACCTGTTTTTCCTCTCCAATGGGCATATTTCACCTGTCTGGTATAGTGTTCTTGCCCGAAAGGGTTTTTTCCCTGTTAAAGAACTTGCATCCTTCCGTAAGTTAGATTCTCGGCTGCAAGGGCATCCTGCTACTGCCGAAGGATTACCGGGCGTTCGTTTGGGATACGGCTCACTGGGGCAAGGACTTTCAGTCGCCATCGGTGCAGCGCTTGCCAAAAAACTGAATAACGATTCCTTTTTAGTTTATAGTTTACATGGCGATGGCGAATTACAGGAAGGACAGATATGGGAAGCGGCAATGTTCGCTGCGGCAAAAAAGGTGGATAACCTTATTTCCACCATCGATGTAAATAATGCGCAAATTGACGGTAAGACCACCGATGTACTTAATCTTGGAGACCTTAAAGCCAAATGGCTGGCATTTGGCTGGGATGTTCTTGAAATGAAGGGTAACGATATAGAAGAGGTAATAACGACCATGAAAAACGCCAGAGAGCGCACAGGAAAAGGTAAACCTATAATGATTCTAATGAAAACAATAATGGGTAAGGGCGTTGACTATATGGAAGATAACTATAAATGGCATGGCGTAGCGCCTAACAACGAACAACTGCAAAAAGCCCTTGCGCAGCTTGAAATGACCATAGGGGACTATTGATAAACTACGGATTGGGATAAAATGCAAAAGATAAAATTCCGGATAATTCATACCTCATCGCTTTGAAAAAATACAGTTATACCGAATTGAAAGATACCCGTTCCGGCTTTGGAACAGGACTGCTCGAAATTGGCAGAAAAAACAATAAGGTTGTTGCACTATGCGCCGACCTTATTGGCTCCCTGAAAATGGATGCATTTGCCAAAGAATTTCCCAATCGTTTCTTCGAGGTCGGTATTGCCGAAGCCAACATGATGGGTATTGCTGCAGGACTGACTATAGGCGGCTACATTCCCTTTACTGGAACGTTTGCCAATTTTTCCACCGGCAGAGTATATGACCAGATAAGGCAGTCAATCGCCTATTCAGATAAGAACGTAAAAATATGTGCCTCTCACGCAGGGCTTACCCTTGGCGAAGATGGCGCTACGCATCAAATATTAGAAGATATCGGTTTGATGAAAATGTTGCCGGGAATGATTGTAATTAACCCATGCGACTATAACCAGACCAAAGCTGCAACCCATGCAATTGCGGATATAAAAGGTCCTGTTTACCTGCGCTTCGGACGCCCTGCCGTGCCTGTATTTACTGACCCGTCACAGCGATTTGAGATTGGTAAAGCTATCGTCCTTACCGATGGTGCGGATGTTTCCATCTTTGCTACAGGACATTTGGTATGGAAAGCTATAGAAGCTGCCGTAGCCCTTGAAACAAAAGGGATATCGGCGGAAGTCATTAATATTCATACCATAAAGCCGCTTGATAATGGTGCTATTATCCGTTCTGTGAAGAAGACCGGATGCGTTGTTTCTGCCGAAGAACATCAGATGAACGGCGGACTTGGTGACAGTATTGCCCAACTCCTTGCGCGTGAATACCCTTGTCCTATGGAGATGGTCGCTGTAAATGATAGTTTTGGAGAGAGCGGCACGCCAGACGAACTCATGCATAAATACGGGCTGGATATTCCTGACATAATCAGAACCGCTGAAAAGGTAATAGCGCGCCGAGCGGTAGAATTCGAAAAATAAACAGTAGTCAGACGACTGAAGGGTATTTCAAAAGCAGAATTGAACAGATTCCAGCCCTTAAACGATTACCAAAGGGAAAACCCTTATTCTGTTAAACACATTTTCCACTTACCATCATGATTAGCGAACCTGTTACGTTAGAAATTACCTTCAACTCAACTGTGGAAAAGGTTTGGAAAGCGCTTACAGACAAGAACCAGTTGCGGAAATGGTATTTTAACGTATCCGATTTTAAACCTAAGGTGAATTTTGAGTTCACTTTTAAAGTGCGAAACGAAGATAGGACCTTTACTCATATATGTAAAATAACCGAAGCGACCGGGTATAAAAAATTGGTATATTCATGGAAATATGAAGGTGTGATAGGCGAATCACAGGTAAGCTTTGAACTATTTCCCGGTGGCGCCACCACCAGATTGAAACTTATACATTCAGGTATTGAAACATTTGTGAGTAAAACAAGCGATTTTACAAGAGAGAATTTTCTTAACGGCTGGACTAAAATCTTAGGAAAATCACTTCAAGAATTCTTAATATCAGCCAACACAGAATAAACCTTTAACGAGATTGAGAATTAGACGAAGAAATCGCTATCTTTGCCTTTTATCGTACCGGACAATAAACTCTAACTACTGATTTTAGGAATGTCCCGCATTGCAGTTTTCCCCGGTTCTTTCGACCCAGTAACCAAGGGTCATGAATCCATTGTTCAAAGGGCATTGCCTCTATTCGACAAGATTATTGTAGCCATTGGCTATAATTCAACAAAGGCGAATATGTTCCCTTTGGAAAGAAGGAGAAAATGGCTTGAACAAACATTTTCAGGTTTCAAGGCAGTATCAGTGGAAGAATATAAAGAGCTGACTGTTGATTTTTGCAGGCGGCATGGTGCAAAATTTGTTGTAAGAGGAATACGAACACCCGGCGATTATGAATATGAGAGTAACGTAGCGCTCATGAATAAGGCAATGGCGCCTGAAATAGAAACGGTATTTATGCTTACGCTTCCCGAGCATACGGCTATCAGTTCGACCATAGTAAGGGATATAGTGCAACACGGCGGAGATGCAAGTCAGTTTATTCCCGGTGGGATAAATCTTACAACGGGTAAATAAGCATGGATACCTTTAAAGTATCATGTATCAAGTCAAGTCACCACTGTTATCTATCTGTTACAATTTATCTTTTATTCTTCGCCCTAACCGGCTCATCTGCCAATTCGCAGCCGGTTGTTATCATTGGTGGAGCCCCTGCTTATAGGGGTTCGTTAATCTCGGTTTATACCTATAAGGATTACATTACCAATACTCCCCTCCGGCTGATTGCACAAAAAGTAAACGACAGTGGAGAATTCCGATTCACGCTCAATAACATTAAACAAACCGAATACCTCTACTTGAATATTGATAACCTAAATGGGGCTATTTATGTTTCACCGGGAAATACTTACCATGTGGTCTTTCCAATTCCTGATTCTACCCGTTACCAGAACCCTTATATATCGCATAGCATCGACCTCGTATTTATCATCAGAGACACCGATAATATTAACAATCTTATAATGGATTTCAATGACGAATTCTATAATTTCTGGAAGTATAACTACGTCTATTTTATAAGAAAGCAAGCAGCTCCTCGTCTCGACACTTTTGCTATGCAAATGCAAAAAAGATATGCTCAAATAAATAATCTCTATTTTCATCAATTTCTCGAATACACCATTGCAGATTACCAGTTAAGCGTTCTAATGGGAACGAAAACGCTTGGTAACCGCTATCTGAAAAACCAACCGATACTTTATCATAATTACGAGTATATGAAGTTCTTTAACGACTATTTCAAAGATTATCTCGAACAGGTATCGGCTGGCAAAGAAGGCAAAGACCTTGCTGATTATATAGATAAGAACGACTACACCGACCTTCTTGAACTATTAAAGATAAACCCTTTGTTGCGCGCTAATGATTCCCTATGCGAACTTGTTTTGCTAAAAGGGTTATATGAGCTCTATTATGACGGAGATTATAAAAAGGAAAATATTAAAACGATATTACAGCTTCTGGAAACACAAACTAAAATTGATGAAGATAGAACCATCGCCGGCGACATGCTCCATTCGTTTTCAGGGATTACGGAAGGCGCGGATGCACCCGCTTTTACACTTGCTGATGCAAAAGGCGATTCCGTTTCGTTATCTGGATTAAAAGGTAAATACATATATCTTGGATTTATAAAGAGCGAAAGCGAGGAATGTTTAGGGGAGTTAAATGTTATGGCAGCGCTTAATAAGATTTATGGCAAAAAAATGTATTTTGTATGCATTTCAGAAGATAAAAATTTGGAATTACTAAGAAACTTTCTTAAGCAGAATAAGTCATTCAACTGGAAGTTTTTATATGATGAAGGCGCTAAAGTACTAGAGCAATATGATGTCCGGGTTCTGCCCGAATTTTTTTTGCTAAATCCAGCCGGCAAGTTTGTAATGGCGCCTGCGAT
>JAKAOA010000099.1 GCA_021823405.1 Bacteroidota bacterium
TGAAAATCGGAATATTGGAAGCCGAATATATCTTTAACTTCGGGGTTTATCTTCATGCGGGGCAGTGGTCGCGGGCTTCTTGTAAGTTGCAGTTTCGCCTGTTCCAGATGGTTGAGGTAGATGTGGGTGTCGCCTAAAGTATGCACAAAGTCGCCGGGTTTAAGTCCGCATGCCTGTGCAATCATCAATGTCAGGAGTGCATAAGAGGCAATGTTAAAAGGAACGCCAAGAAATACGTCAGCGCTTCGCTGGTAAAGCTGGCACGATAACCTGCCGTTGCAAACATAAAACTGGAAAAGCAGGTGGCATGGGGGCAGTTTCATTTTTTCTATTTCACCCACATTCCATGCGCTCACTATCAATCTTCTTGAGTCGGGGTTGGCTTTAATCTGCGCTATCAGGTTTGTTATCTGGTCAATATGCCTGCCGTCGGTTGTAGGCCAGCTGCGCCATTGGTAACCATATACAGGACCAAGATTTCCATTTGCATCAGCCCACTCGTCCCATATCGTAACGCCGTTATCTTTCAGATATTTAATATTTGTTTCGCCCTTCAGAAACCAGAGCAGTTCGAAAATTATAGAACGCAGATGAATTTTTTTTGTGGTAAGCGCCGGGAAACCTTCCTCAAGATTAAAACGCATTTGATACCCGAATACGCTTAAGGTGCCTGTTCCTGTGCGGTCATCCTTCCGGACGCCGTTATCGAGGATATGTTGAAGCAGTTGGAGGTAGGGTTTCAATCGAATGGCAATATTTTAGGTTTCTGATGAAGAATAAATTGTTCAAAGTTATTCATTTCTTATCTATGGCTGCTCATTTTCAGCTATACCTGAATCTACAAAGGGGGGCGGTCCCTTTTTTTTACCCTTTCTTCATTAACCGATGCCCTATGGCGCATCGGACGCATTTTTTTTCATCGCAATAACTTTTTCTAAGTTCGATAAGCGCTTGTGAGTCATAAGCGTCAGCGGAAGTTATGCCGAGCCGTTTCCATTCATCGGTTATATGGTTCTTTTCGGGTTTAAGTTTATGAAGCAGGTCAATAGCTCTCCGGCACATTTCTTCATTGAAAGAGCGTTTGCCATACATGAACAATATAGGAACAACGGCATTTATAATAAGCATGTTAATAGTTGAATCGCCAATTGCAGATGTTGTTTTTTCGTCGGCGGAAGATTTGTTTATTCCCTTCTTTCTGATTCGCGGTGAGCCAAAATTGTAATGCCCCTGCCAATATGCCGATGGTTCAGCCGAGAGTATGCCTTTGATATCGTTTATGCCTGCGGCTTCTATAATTTTGCGGAAGAGAGGAGCATGCTCGCTGATGATGGCTGATGCCTGCGCAATACGCAGGGTAGGGAAGTTTAAAGGGCGGATGCGCATAAACTTCCATTCCGATTTCTGCATGGGAGTCAGGTCAAATTTATGCTTCATATACAAGTATTCCTTTTGCAGTTCCTTCGGGTAATCTTCGGTAAATTCGCCTCCCAGCAAACCGGCCTGACCAAATAACAGCGCCTCGGTTCCGAAGATGTCATTCTTCTGTTTTAGGAGCAATTTGTATGGAACTGCGGAAGCAAGCGTTTCAAATGGTTGGGAATTAACCGGGTTACCGAGGTTGCCGAAGAAGGTATGGTAAAAGACCTCCTCCCAGTTGTTTATAGTATTGTTCAGTTTCAGTGCAATGCGGTCGCTTTTTCTTTCAAGGCGCTCGGCGACAAGCCGTTCCATCCACGAATGGAGCGACAATAAATCTATATTACCAATCTCACTTTCGCAGGAAATATCTTTCGATGAATAGCGCAACGCTGTATATTTTTCGCATACATCTTTGGGTATATACTTTTTCAGTTCTATTGCCGGAATAGGCAAGCCGCCTGCGCCGAACACCGGTTCGTCATCATCCCATACGGCATGAAGTATTACGTTTTTGTAGGCGTCATCGAGCTGGTGTTTATGCTGTCCCCATGCGGAGGAGCGGACATGTACTTCCACGTTGCCCGCCCAGCGCATACCGTCAATCGATAGCTGGGCATTGAAAAAGTCGGGACCGGCATCACTGTTATGTATGCCAGGGCGTATTATTTCAACTCGTTTGCCGTCAGATGTTCGCAGGTCGGTAATGCCAGCCAGGGCGTGTTTCCAAATATATTGAAGAAATTCCTCCGTCATTGTCCATCAATTCAACATTTCTGTAATCTGTAATATACTTTCATAATATCGCCCACGCGAGCGCTGCGCCGAAAATAACTGTAATGAACTTATATACATTGAACTTATGATTTTCATCGCTCTCAAAGAGTATTGTTGTTGAAATATGGAGAAGTATGCCGGTAACTACCCCGGTAACCGCATTCAAAAGAAGATTCCCTCCGGGTAGATTGGTCAAGCTGTCGGCATGGGCGCCCAGATACATGCCAATGCCGGGCATGAGGGCAAAAATGGCGAGTAGGGCGATACGGTTGCGCACTTTTAAACCTGACTCGGCGAATAACGCCATGAGCGCTATTGCAATGGGGATGTGGTGAAGAAGTATGCCTGTAAAAAGACCGTTATTCAGATTTATTCCCTGCCCTGTTGCCTGAATGCCGCGGGGCAGGTAGAATACTGCCATACCTTCCAGCAATGAATGCAGGCAAAGGCTTGCCAGCACCAGCCACAGAAAAGTGCGCCCGCTATGGTGGTGGATATGGCCGTGTTCTATGCCGTGCGACCAAAATTCGAGAACTATCTGCAGGAAGAAACCGGCTAGAATGAATATTCCTGCATTTTTCCCCATTCCCTGAAATATTTCAGGCATGAGATCTAAAACAGCGATGGAAAATAGTAACGAGCCGGTAAATGCAAGTAAAAGTTTTAACAACATCTTGGGCAGTGGCTTCCATAATACCGTTAGTCCGCCGGCAAAAACTCCTGAAAATAATATGATAAATGAAATAAGCATGGTTTGTTTCAAAATACAAAAGTAGTTTATATCGCTGATTACTGCCTTTAATAATCCTTCAATCCGCAGGAATCGCTATCTTTACAGATACTTTTATGGGAATAAGAAGTATATTCAGGGTACCGTTAACCGGCTTGTGCTGGATTACATTCGGCTATTGCAGCATAGCAGCTAACCGAGGAACCGATTCCGCCCTTGCGGCATTGAAACTGATGGCTAACGATACTATGCGGGTAAACCGGAGCGATGCCTTTGTTCAAACGCTTGTAACTTTGGGCAACTATCCCACCGCCGATTCGTTGGCGGAGGACGAACTTGAACTGGCTGAAAGAATCAATTATCCGCTTGGCATTGCCAACGCTTATAACGCTTTGGGGATAGTTAAGGAACACCGGCACGATAACTCCCATGCCATTGAATACCTTTTGCGGGCATATAACCTGTATCAGGAGCTGAACAACCGGAAGGGAGTCGCCATAGCTACAAAAACAATAGGAAAACTTTACGGCGAGGATGGCGATTACGATAAAGCGGTAGATTATCTCTACAAAGCCCTGAATATTTTTACAGAAATTAAAGATACTAATTATATAGCATCTTGTATGCTGAACCTCGGCAATATTTACCAATTGCAAGGTGAAACATCAAGGGCGCTTTCGCATTTCTTCAAAGTTCTTGAACTCTTCAAAAAGATGAATAACTCCGATGGTATAGCCACTGCGATGATGTGCGCCGGATATTCCTACCTTGCGCGGGGCGACTATACAGAATCAACGATTTACCTGAAACAGGCATTTGGAATTTTCCAGCGGCTGAATGACAAGCAGGGGATAGCGAGCATTTACATAGATTTGGGCAATATTCTGGCGCAACAGAAGAGGTATAAAGAAGCTATCATTTATGAGGATTCCGGACTGTTGACGGCGAAGTCAATCGGGTCGCTCGACGACATCCTGAATGCCGAAAATTCATTAAGCTCGATATATAAAAAGACAGGTGACGGCAAAAAGTCGTTACAATACCTTAAAATGTATGTAATTACCCGCGACAGCTCCTTTAATAAACAAAATACGGGCGCCGCTATACGTCAGGAAATGAATTTTGAATTTCAGAGACAACAGCTGGCGGAACAGAATGAAGCCAAAAGAAAGGAATTGGAGGAACAGGAACAATTAAGAAAAAAGCAGCTAATAATATATTTTACCGGAGGAATATTGCTGCTTGTGGCAGGGTTTGCCTTTTTTATCTACCGCAGTAATGTCCGCCGGAAAAGGAATCTTGAAATAATCGCTTTTAAAAACAAACAAATTTCGGAAAGCATTGACTATGCGGTCCGTATTCAGCAGGCAACCCTGCCCGAAATGCAGCAAATAAGAGATGTTTTCCCGGAAAGTTTCGTGCTTTTAATCCCTAAAGATGTGGTAAGCGGCGATTTTTATTTTTTCGCCAACAGTCATGGAAAAATATTTATAGCCGCTGCCGATTGCACCGGTCATGGTGTACCAGGCGCTTTTATGAGTTTGATATGTTCCGAGAAACTGAATGATGCAATTACAGTGAATAATAATCCGGGCGAAATATTGAAATTGGTAAACAAGGGGTTGAGGGAAACCCTGCGGCAGACGGAAAACGAACAATCGGCATACGATGGAATGGATATAGCCCTGGTTGCAGTTACACCTATTACTGACGGGATAAAACTTACCTATTCCGGTGCCAACCGCCCGTTGTGGATAATCCGTAAGGGTAAAGAAGAGGTAGAAGAACTGGAACCGACCAGGGCATCGGTTGGGGCGTTAAGCGAAGCCGAGCAGGATTACTCCACCTATGTAGTACAGTTAAGAAAGGGCGATACCTTTTTTATGTTTACCGATGGCATGACTGACCAGTTCGGAGGCGCCGACGGGAAAAAATTATCTTACTTCGGCTTTAAAAAGGTATTGCTCCGGATAAAAGACAAAAGTATGCATGAACAGGAGCAAGAATTAAAGTCATATTTAACTGAATGGAGAGGCGATTACCAGCAACCGGATGATATATTGGTTATGGGAATAAGGGCATGACAAGATATTTCTGTCAATAGCTAAAAAATTTAATATTCTTCATGTAAAATTCATAAATCTTATATACATTTGTATCTCATAATCATAAACCTACAAAAATCTTCCCATGAAAACAAAACATTATTTAATGGCAGGGATTTGCACTTTAGCCATTACAGGATTGCTTTTCACCGGCTGTGAAAAGAAGAGTTCAACACCACCTGCAAGCACTACTCCCGATATTACGCCCGCGTAGGATGACGCTAATGGGCAATTTACAATTCAGGATTCAAAAAATATTGCTGATGGAGCGGCTAAAAGTAAGGCGGTTGAACGATTAATGTCGAGCTGCGAAAGCTTTACATACGGCAATCACATCGGAAAATTTGATACCATATTAAACGGCAACAATGACAGCGCCCTCTGGGTAAATTTCGGGAACGTGGATTGTGTCTGCGCAGATGGCAGAACGCGCCGCGGACAATTGTTTATCTATTGGACAGCCGCATACGACTATTTTGACACCACAGGAACTATAGGGCTGCTCTTCCATAACTACTACCTGAACAATATAGGCATTACCGGAAGCAGATCGGTTACATTGCTCAACAGCAAATCGTGGACTTATAATGCCAATCTTAATTTAACCTATCCGAACAATGGCGGAACCGCACAATGGAATTCAACCAGAACCGTCGGATATAACGTAACCAATACGGTTTCCTATTGGACTGTTTCCGGTACCGCCAGCGGAACAAGCCGCACCGGGAAAACCTTTAACTTAAATATAAACCAGCCGCTCTACCTAACCTTCTGGCCTTGGGGGTTGGGCGGTTGCGCCTGGATAGAAGCCGGATATATTACCATCAATGTTACCGGATTACAGTATTCTCTTTCAGTAAATTTCGGAAGCACTTCGGCTTTGGGACCTAACGACTGCCACTTTGGCGATACGGTTATTTATAATAATACTAAATATCCGTTCGTGCAATTATAAAGCGAACACTTTTACATATACTAAAGGATTGCCGGAAAATGGGCAGTCCTTTTTTATTGCGGGTGCCTTAAAAGGCAATTTTCATCCGCCTCTCATCTGATTTAGGAGTAAACCAACCTTTTTATCAGATTTTACGTCTAAACTATAATAAAACAGCTATTATTCCGTTTTTTTAAATAGTTTAACTTTGTAAGTTTAATTGACCTTCATTCATTGAAAAGCAAATTCAATATCATTGTCATCCTGAACATTATGTTCGGGTGCATAATATTTTCTCCTGTCTGGGCGCAATCGATAAGCTCACCTCAATTACGATGTATATCTGTCGATTCACTGGGGAATGTTACCCTGTCTTGGGTTATACCCGGCAACCTTAACGGTACATTTGTCTCCTATGAAATATTCTCATCGCCAAATAAAAACGGTCCTTATACCCAGTGTGCCAATATAACGTTGAGCGGTCAGAACAGCTACACCATAGTTGGCGCCGGCGCCAATGCCGGTCCGATATACTACTACATAGTTACCAATTCCGGCGGTGTGTCGTCAGCTATCGATACTCTGGAAACCGTTCATCTTTCGGTGAGCAACTCCGGTTCAGGCATTGCAATACTAAATTGGAACGCCTTACATACCCCCTTGCCGTCAACCTCTACCGGATGGTATAAAATCTATCGTCAGAATAATCCCGTGTATGCATGGAAACTTATTGATTCCACTCAAGGGCTTTCTTATTTGGATACCATTTACTACCCCTTTTGTCACGATACGGAACTCATTTATAAAGTAGAGATAGCGGACTCATCGGGCTGTTTTTCGGCATCCAACCGCGACAGTGGAAAGTTTTACAACCAGACACAGCCCGTATGGCCGGTGATGGACACGGTGAGTGTAACCTCTACCGGGGCAGTTAATATTTCATGGTCAAAAAGCCCTACCCGAGATGTGAAAGGGTACATCATTTATAAATGGATTAATAATAGCCGCCAGATTATTGATACAGTGTACGGGCAAAACTCCCTTCAATACTTTTACAATACCATGGGCGGCGACAGCGCTTCAGAAGATTTCTGGGTAGCGGCGTACGACAGCTGCATGAATGTAGGACCATACTACAAGGAACAAAGCACCATCTATCTTACACAGTCGCCCGATTCATGCCAGCATTCCAATACGTTAAGCTGGACACCGTTTATAAATATTGTTCCGCAGGTAGGGCATTATAAAGTTTACCGAAATTTCAACGGCGGACCATTTCTCATTATAGGGCAAACCGGACCTGGAACAGTTACATTCACGGATTATAACCTTACCTCAATAGGTACATACATTTATTATGTGCAGGTAACTGACAGCAATACCCCTAACGTAACTGCATCATCTAATCAAATCAATTATAAAGTGAGGTTGCTCCCTGTACCGCAGTTCAGCTATCTGCAAACCGTTACAGTAGTCAATAATGCATACATACAGGTGAACGCTTATGTGGACGTGGCAGCCGATGCGCAGCATTACATACTACAAAGGGCGAATTCCATTAACGGTCCTTTTAAATTTGCAGGAATAACAGCCTCCATAAGCCCTTTTATCAGTTTTAATGACGATTCCGTCAACCCGAATAAGCAAAGTTATTTTTATCAGGTAATCTCGCAAAACCAGTGCGGTTTCAATATCGACACAACGCAGAAAAGCCAATCCATTTTCCTGACCGCAACCGGGAACGACTCCGGCACCAATAATTTGGTATGGAACGATTACTCACAATGGCAGAACGGAGTTTCATATTATGCAATATACCGTAATGAAGACGGCGGACCGTTTTCGCAAATAACCACAGTGCCTTTTATCGGAGCCGGTCAGAATAGGTATGTGGATAACATTACAAGCATACTGCAAGGACAGGGGCAATTCTCCTACTATATTCAGGCGGTTGAAAATGCGTCGTCATATCCTTTTATTGATACTGCCACCTCCAATACATCCGATGCCTATCAGAACCCGCGGATGTATATTCCGAATGCGTTCAGCCCGCTGGGCAAGAACAACATTTTTATTCCGGTAGGGGTATTCGTCAACCTCCAGAATTACGATTTCTCTATTTATGACCGTTGGGGGCAGTTACTTTTTGAAACCAACGATTTCAATCAGGGATGGGATGGTCGCACAGGCGGAGGCAAAGTAGCGCCTCTCGGCGTTTACGTTTACCATATCGAATACACCTCCAGCAAAGGGGAGTATTTTGAACGTAATGGAACAGTTACCCTAATAAGATGATAGCGTACAATTAGCCGCTATTCCCTCCCGTTTATAACAAAATAATATAAGGTGACTATACCAACAATGAATGAAAATGCAAAACAGTCAGGTCGGTATGAATGCTCGTACAGGTTATTTTGCGTTGAGCCATCGTTATAGCTTAGGCGTCCTGATAGCTATCAGGACGCGGTCGCAAAATCACTTGCGGGCGGTATAGAATTATTGTGAAAAAACCTTTGAAACTCCCTTTAGGGGGTATTTAATCTTCAGGGCGTTACGTAAATGGTTTGGGTAACGGTTTGACCTACCTGCAACTGTATAATTCCGTTGCCGCTTTTCGGGGGATTGGCGTTATTGCAATAAACATTGAATATGGCAGGCAGTTGAAAGGTAAAAGTAGCGGAGCCGGAGCTGTTTGTATACCCATTCCCTGATACTACAGCATTCGTAACCGTGGAGTTAAGTACCACATTGCATCCGGAAACAGGTAGCTTTGTGGTCTGATCAATTACATTAATAACGGCGGTGCAGGTAGTCGGCTTTTCGCATGACAAACCGGCGCCTGTAACAAGGATTGTAAATAAAACCAAACGTACAACTTTCAAGGTAGTCAATTTCTTCATGATTAAAAATTGATGTATTTTTACAAACTGCAAATATAAACATTTTTTTACATGAGGCAAACAATTTTGTCCCTTATTTTTATTTCAGGACTTCTCCTTTCCGCCCCCTGTTCATCCCAAAATCAATCGGGTAGCCCAAAGGAAACAGAGGTGGCTATAAACACTACAATGGGTAAAATAGTAGTAAAATTATATAATGAAACTCCTAAAACACGCGATAATTTTTTAAAACTTGTCAGGCAGGAATTTTACGACAGCACCCTGTTTCATAGGGTAATAAAGGAATTTATGATACAGGGCGGCGACCCCGCATCGAAACGCGCACCGCAGGGTACCGTTCTCGGTAACGGTGACGTGGGTTATACCGTGCCAGCCGAATTTGTTCCTAATCTGATTCATAAAAAGGGAGCAATCGCAATGGCGCGTCAGGGTGATGATGTGAACCCGTCCAAGGCATCTTCGGGGTGCCAGTTTTATATCGTACAGGGTAAAGTGTTTACGAATGAAGAACTTGACCGGTATGAAAAAGCGGCAAACAGCGGGCTGGAACAGAAGGTTTTTTTTCAGATACTCGACAAGCCGGAAAATGCGGAGGTGAAACGAAAGTTTACTCAATTTCAGAACGAGGGTAATATTGATAGTTTGCGCGCCACCTGGCTTAAATTTCAACCGCTTACAGATTCTATTTTTGCCAAAACGCCCCATTTCAGTTTCTCACCGGAACAGCGTAATGCGTATACCACAGTAGGCGGCGCCCCTCATCTCGACGGGAATTATACCGTTTTCGGCGAGGTGACGGCTGGCATTGAGGTGGTGGACAAAATTGCGGCGGTTCCCGTGGACGGTAATAATCGCCCGCTTACCGATGTCAGAATACTGAATATGGAGATTGTGAAATAATTGATATGGAAACCAGAATAAAGACATTAGGCGACGAGGTTAGCAGATACAAAATCTCAAATAGAGACGAGGCGGAACAGTTCCGGCTCAAATTTTTGAGCAAAAAGGGACTTATCCATATACTTTTTGAAGAATTTAAGACCATAGCGCCTGAAAAGAGGCGTTCGGTAGGTAAAATACTTAACGAATTAAAGACGTCCGCCGAAATTAAACTTGCGGAGTGGCACGAACGCGAAGAGACGGAAAAGACCCGGCAAGCGCCCAGCTCCTATACGCCCGATCTTACACTGCCGCCCTATCCGTTCGATTTGGGAGCAAGACACCCCGTATCAATAGTAAAAAAACGCATAACAGATATATTCCTGAAGATTGGATTCACCATATCGGAGGGTCCCGAAATAGAAGATGACTGGCATAATTTCGGTGCGCTTAACTTTCCTGAAGACCATCCGGCGCGCGATATGCAGGATACCTTTTTTATTGACTTCGCAGTCGAAGGCGTTCCCGCACGCAATTCCTATCTGCTGCGCACCCATACATCTTCAGTACAGGTGAGGGTGATGGAAAGCCGTAAACCGCCCATCCGCACCATTTCTCCGGGGCGCGTTTATCGCAACGAAACTATTTCAGCGCGTGCGCACTGCCAGTTTCATCAGGTGGAAGGGCTCTATATAGATAAGGGAGTATCGTTTGCCGATCTG
>JAKAOA010000100.1 GCA_021823405.1 Bacteroidota bacterium
AAAATGACATTGGGATTTTGCCAATTGCTTTGACTATCCTCCTGAAAAATGGCACACAAAGGCACAGGTTCAGGGTAAAAAGTGTCCAAATTCTTATTTTCATATCCGCTTCCATATATCGAGTGTATGTAAATTTTGGACAGTTTTGCACAGGTTCAAGGTAAAAAGTGTCCAAATTCTTATTTTCATATCCGCTTCCATATATCGAGTGTATGTAAATTTTGGACAGTTTTGCACAGGTTCAAGGTAAAAAGTGTCCAAATTCTTATTTTCATATCCGCTTCCATATATCGAGTGTATGTAAATTTTGGACAGTTTTGCACAGGTTCAAGGTAAAAAGTGTCCAAATCTCTTACTTTCATATCCGCTTCCATATATCGAGTGTATGTAAATTTTGGACAGTTTTGCACAGGTTCGGGGTAAAAAGTGTCCAAATTTGCCGCTCTTGTCGTTCCCGGCAGGGTTTTTCTGGATGAATTGAACCTGTATAAATCATCCTTTGCAGCTATTGAACTGAACGGGTTAACACTTTTTTGCCTTCTAAAAACCATAATATGTTGATTAGCAAGTTTATTCAATTTAAAACAGCCCAAAATCTGTTAACCCGTGTCAACCCGTTAAATTAATTGAGAGTATTTGTTTTGTTCACAATAATTGTCGTGGTCACTATGTTTTGCGCTTGTTTTGTTGTTCATCTTTCCTGTATGTTTCGCGTAAAGTTTTGCCGCCTGCCGGATAAGACGTTTATCTCATAGTTCATCGCTTATAGCTCATAGCTTATATCTCATAGTTATAAAACGCAAATATATACATTATTTATTACATAATACATATATTGATAAATTAATTATTAACAATCCACCTCACTATGCCTGTTCGTTATGAGGGGGGATGTTTTACCTCCCTTCACACCCTGCAACCTCACCCTGCCGGCTACAATTGAAGCCGGTAACTATCGGGTTTTTGAAAGCACAAAATCAAAGCATCTGTGTAACTGCCCGTACAGGTGTTTTGCGTTGCGCCAGCGCTAAAACTAAGGTGGCACGCATTCGCAAAATCGCTAACGGGCTGTATATTGGGTTTATTCTGACTTGCTTCTTAATTCAATTTCATTTTTGGGCGTGCCCCCAAGCTGCGCAAGGGGTCGGGCTATCCGCTGCAAGTCCTCTCCGCCGGATGGCGTCCCGATAGCTATCGGGAGACGGTCGTAAAACCGCTTCTATCCCTCACGCAAAATACAGTAAACATTTGCAAAATCTGTTACGGGCAATATCTAAGCAAAATTAAGCCGTTCAAAGGATTCAATCATTATTTTACCTGACAGTGGTGAAGCAAAAATATAAAGCCCTATTTTTTCTTCTTTACGGGTATCGGTGGCGCTGCCGGTTTTTTGGTTTCCTCGTGGTACAGGAAAGAATTACGCCCTAAAAAGATGTTTTTGAATAAATTTCCCTTAGCCCCGCTGAAATAAGAACCCGGGTCGATGGAGGAGGTTATAACGTATTTGTTCACTGTATCGTCCGCCTGGTATGCTTTCAATATTTCGGTTCCGGCAGGTATTGCAGTAATCTTAAGAGTGAAGAGGGGCGATTTGCCGTTGGTATCATATCTATTGACAAAGAACCCGTAATTTTGACGGGAAAGGTTTGTCAAACTTTTTGCCGTTCCGGTTGAATCAGTTTTTTTGCCGTCCTCGAACCGCCAAAATCCCGAGGAATCCTTCTTACACCTAAAGCCGCTGTCGTTAGGATAAGTAAAGGTTAAAGACGAGTAACTTTGATACTCCGGAAAAACAATTTTCCGGTCTCTCCATGAATCGAAGTCCTTTGAAATATTCATAGAGAGAAAACCCTGAACGCCATAGACATCCTTCTGTCCATTTATGCGAACATAGCTGATACCTTGCCTTTGCTGGGGCATAAACCCAAATTTACCAACTATTACATCGAGTAGGGTATCTTTATCATTACCGAGCATTACTATGCGCGTGCCGGAGGTATCGGTTACCTGATATTCCTTCCATTGTTGCGGGTCGTTTGAGGCGAGGCGGTCAGGGTTAATTTGCTGTAATTGCTGTATGATATAATTGGCTGAACGTTCTTCCGCTATAGAAGTTATGCCATCCTGTTCTACCATCCATTTACCATTTTGCAAATAGAGCCGGATTGCATGTCCCCTGTTCTCCTTTGTATAAATGTAAACTGTTTGAACCTTTGCGGAGTCGAAATGTTTGATAAGCGTGGTGTGAAAGGTATTAGCGCCTCGCCTGGCGTTTATATAGCGACTTAAGGCATAGAGCGCTATAAGCGCTGCCAGAATGATGAATAGTTTTTGGTTATCTACCCGCTTACTCATATATTTCCGACATTCTTTTTAATCTTATCCTTCTCCTGCGCTGCATTCGGAATATTCCATAGATGATAACGAGCAGTATAGGCAGGAAAAAGTTCAGGTATTTTAGAAATGCCTTAGTGGAATCACTAATATCTTTAATAGGAACGGCTTTCTCCTCTTTGCTTCGCAGTTCAATAAGTCCGGTATCATCGTTAAGCCAGTCTATGGAGTTCACGAACAGGTTAATATTGTCATCCTCTAATTTTTGAGCATCCTGTCCGGCGCCGTTCACTGCAAAATCGCCGTCCGAAATCAGCACCATCCGGGAATCTTTATTGCCGTCGAGTCCGGTGAATGCCGCAGCTACCGGCAGGTTCGAGAGAGGAAATTCCGATGGTTGCCATTGGTGCTGCACATCGAACATAACCGGTGCATTCATCAATCCCGTTTTATCGGAGGTGGTCGCCAGAACGGTATATTTTATTTTCAACGTATCGCCTGTATAATTAAAACTGGAAGCGAAAGGCATCATAACAGAGGCAAGCCCGGTGGTTATGGGGTGGTTCGCGAATTTCTTTATCATGGGCAGGAAAGGGAAAGGCACGTTATTTGTGAACATAAGCATCCCTTCGCGTTCGCGTACTCCTACTGCCGCGCAATGAGCGTCAAGGACAAATTTCGGCTCCATTATGATTTGTTTGTTAGCCAGCCATTTTCTTAATCCTATATTCAGCGATTTGCCGGATGCCGTTTGTAGGTTACCTTCCAATCCGCTATAAGTAATAAGCAGATGCCCGCCCCGGCTAAGAAAATTATCGAGAAGAGTGAGTTGAGCGGTATTAAATGTATCTTTGGGTGAGACCAAGGCGAGGGTGTTAATGGTTGCGGGTATCTTTGCCGAATCAGTAAGTTTTATCGGTTGTATATCATATAATACATCCAGTTCCTGCGTTACCTGCTGCATATTTTCAACGGGCGGCTCGCCGTTGCCTGACAGAAATCCGATAACCGGTTTCTTTTCAATGGATAGCTTTTTTATTGTGGATGAAAGTGAATACTCCATTGATGCGCCGGGTTGTATGAAGGGTATTACATCGCTTTTTTCGCCTATTTTCACTATGGCGCCGAGAAATGCCTTTTGTTGTTTCACCTGGTCCTTATCCCTGATGTTCACCATAACCGGATTAATGCCATTTTGCATTGCCTGGCGTTCCGTAGTATCATTTTTATTGGGATTGATAAAATTGAAAACCACCTTATTGCCGGAGCGGGCAGCGTATTCAATAAGCAGGTCTTTAAAATCGGAGCGGGCTTGCGATATGGCAGGCGGCAGGTTTTCGGAGAAGTAAGCGGTAACGGTAACCGGCTTCTTCAGGTTGTGTAAAATGTTGAGGGTGGCATCGCTTAATGTGTAACGTTTGTCTCTGGTGAAATCCACGCGCACAAACCATGAAAAGGAAATGATGTTTACCACCACTACTATCGCCGTAATGAGAAGTAATCTGATATTGCTGTTTTCCCTTTGTTTCATCTTTTGGTTCTGTTCTTTAATATAGATTCATTTAGGGAGTTTTGTTCCGCCGGGCAAGCGATGATTCCGCAAACATAAGGGATAGGAATACAATGCTTGCGAAATAAACGAGGTCTCTGCTGTCCACTACCCCGCGGGTAACCGCTTCGTAATGCGATGACAAACTTAAGTAGTCGAAAGTTTCACCGAGCGCTCCATTCATATTAGGAGCCACCATACCAAAAAGAATCTGGAAGAAAATACCTATAAATAGTGCGACAAGAAAAGCCACCACCTGATTTGATGTTATACTGCTGGCGAAAAGACCAATAGCGATATATGATGAACTCATAAACAATAAGCCGAGGTATCCGCAAAGCACGACTCCCTTATCTACTTTACCGAGATTAATGATGGTGATATAATATGGCAGGGTGCATAGGAGAGCGATAATTATTAACATGAGGCAGGCCATGAACTTACCCCACAATACCTCCAGATTTGATATCGGTTTGGTTAGGAGAAGTTCAAGAGTACCGGTCTTATTCTCTTCGGCAAGCGACCTCATAGTGAGTGCGGGTATAAAAAAGAAAAGCGTCCAATATGCGATGTTGAAGAATGCCCCGAGGCTCGCCTGTTTAATATAGAAAACATCGGAACCATAGAGCCATGTAAAAAATCCGCTGAACCCCAGGAATACGATGAGCAGGATATATGCAGTAAGGGAGTCGAAAAAGGTTCTTATTTCTTTAAGCGCTATGACCCAAGCGATTTTCATGTTTTATATCTTGTTATTCAGTTTTAAATTGTAAGGTCGTGGAAAATGTCCTCCAGTCGCGTTTCACTTGGTATCATTTCGGTAATAATCCAGTTATTTTTCACGCATAATTTGAAAATATCCCTTTTAGGGGAAGCGAACCTGTCGGCTTGAATTTCAAAATAATTTTCCTTGCCGCCTATGGGTTCCGCCCTAAGCACAGACGGTATGGTCTTCAATGCGGCAAGAATATCATCGGCGCTTCCATCCTCTATCTTTACTTTCACTATTTCCCTGCCTTGTCGCTGACTTCGCAATTCTTCCGGGGTCCCGTCGGCAACTATTTTCCCTTTGCTTATAATAAGTATCCTATCGCATGTGGCTTCCACCTCTGGCAATATATGGGTTGAAAGGATTACTGTTTTTTGCTTTCCTATCTCTTTTATTAGTTTTCGTATCTCTATGATCTGGTTCGGGTCGAGACCGGAGGTTGGTTCGTCGAGGATAAGCACCTGCGGGTCGTGTATCATTGCCTGGGCAAGTCCTACGCGCTGACGGTATCCTTTAGATAGTTCTCCGATGAGTTTGTGTTTCTCCCCCATCAGTCCGCATACTTTAACCATCTGCCTTACCCGTATTTCTATTAAATCCTTACGCACACCCTGCAACTGTGCTGCGAATTTCAGGTAATCAAGCACGGTCATGTCGAGATACAACGGATTGTTTTCGGGCAGATAACCTATAAGGCGCCGGACTTTTTCACTATCCTGCAAAACGGAATATCCGCCAACCTCCACATCGCCATCCGTGGGTGCGAGATAGGAGGTAATTATTTTCATAGTTGTACTCTTGCCGGCGCCGTTCGGTCCAAGAAACCCGAGAACTTCGCCCTGGTTCACTCTGAAGCCGATACCGTCAATTGCCTTCTGCCCGTTGTATTGTTTTGTTAAGTTTTTTACAACTACTTCCATATACGGATTTAAACTGTCCTTTTGTTGCCGCAAAAATAAATACCGGCGTATCATCATAATTGTTAAAAATTGTTAATCGCTGTATATCAACTCCCTTGTATCTGCATTTTCCTGAAGATTTTATAGGGCTCGTATGTGATTTTGCGACCGTGTCCCGATAACTATCGGAACGCCCGACTCCCATTCTTCACTAAACTGCGCTTAATGGGGTTTGTGTATTTTAACAACCAGATAGCTACCGGGTTCAATTGTGGCAGGTATATGCCCTCACTGAATATGGTAACGCCTATGAAAATAAAACATTGGACAGTTTTTACTGTGAACCTGCATAAATGTGCATCCGACTGCTGGCGCGGCAACCAAAAAAATAACGGTAAATGCGTGAAACGAGAAGAACCCCAAGCTTCCAAATCGCCTGTAATATCGGGTACATCTAATCATGCTTCGGACTTTAAGAATTCTCTTTTATATTTGTAAAATGTACTGTATATGTAAAGATAAATAATAACCTATATTTAACAACACCATGAATGTGGAACAGATTTACACCGGCTGTCTTGCGCAAGCGGCTTACTATATTAAAAGTAATGGCGAAGCGGCAATCTTCGACCCGCTTCGCGAAGTGCAGCCATATATTGATAAAGCTGCCGGGGATAACACCCGCATAAAATATGTATTTGAAACCCATTTTCACGCCGACTTCGTCAGCGGGCATCTCGACCTTGCAAAAAAGTCCGGCGCCGAAATCGTCTTCGGTCCGGGCGCTACTCCCGGATATAGGGCGATTATTGCAATTGACGGACAGAAATTCAAGGTAGGCGATATAACCATCAAAGCCATTCATACCCCCGGTCATACCCTGGAGAGCGTCACTTATTTGCTTATAGATGAGAACAATCAGGAACATGGAATAATAACAGGTGATACATTGTTCATAGGAGACGTGGGGCGTCCCGACCTTGCACAGAAGTTGACGGCAGAGCTTTCGCCGGAAGTATTAGCCGGACAGCTATACGATTCGCTGCGTAACAAAATAATGCCGCTTGATGATAAATTAATGGTATATCCCAGCCACGGCGCCGGCAGCGCCTGCGGTAAAAATATGAGCAAAGAAACCAGCGATACACTCGGCAATCAGAAACGCACCAATTACGCGCTTAATCCCGCGCTGGACAAGGAACAATTTATAATGCAGGTACTTGACGGGTTGGCGCCGCCCCCTGCCTATTTTCCGCAGAACGTTATGATGAACATGAATGGCGGCGCAAGCATAGATGATGTGATGAGCAGGGGCATGAACGCCCTTGAACCCGACATGTTTGAAGCCATTGCCAAGGCAAAGGGGGCGGTAATACTCGATACCCGTAACGCCGCAGATTTTGCCGGGGGGTTTATACCCAATTCCGTAAACATCGGGATAGACGGCAACTTCGCGCCATGGGTAGGCGCTCTGATTCCGGATATTCAACAGGAAATTCTTATTGTAACCGCTCCCGGCAGAGAGAAGGAGGTTGTTATGCGGCTTGCAAGAATTGGTCACGACCATGTGCTGGGGTATCTGAATGGCGGTTACACCGCCTGGGAAAAGTCAGGGAGAGATACCGATGCCGTCCGTACGGTGGACGCCCGCACTCTGATTGAAACAGCCGAAAGCCGAGAGATAAGTTTCATTGATATCAGGGATAAAAGCGAATATGATACCGGGCATATCGCAGGAGTTCCGAATATCCCGCTTAACCTCATCAATGAACGTCAAGGACTAATCGATAAAAGTAAAACTCATTATATTCATTGCGCCGGCGGCTATCGCTCCATGGCGTTCATCTCCATTCTTCAGGCGAGAGGTTATCGCAATTTAATCAATATCAACGGAGGATATAAGGCAATTCAGGAATGCGGGAAATTCAATCATTCGGCAAGTGAATAAACTATAATTGCCGGATGTACCGTTTTCTGGACTTTTTTTTCTTTGTTTTTCATACGGCGCTTATTGCGTTCAATTCTTTCGGATACCTGTTCAAAAAGACGCGCCGGCTGAATCTTCTAACCTTATGCCTTACCGCGTTTTCGTGGTTCGTACTGGGTATTTGGTACGGCTGGGGATTTTGCTTTTGCACCGACTGGCACTGGCGCGTAAGGGAACATCTCGGGTTTTATGATAACGATATTTCCTATACCCATTTTCTCGCTCGGAAATTAACCGGTATCGATTTTCCGCAGAATACCGTTGACATTGCTACCGCGGCGGTCTTTTTTATAAGCTTTGCCGTTAGTATCATTCTAAATGTAAGGGACTGGCGGAAAGCCGCTCATTAACGCGGAAGGGAAATAAGTTCCAAATCGATATACTTCCTTACAAGGTCTGTTTTTTTTACCCTTACGCTAACCTCCTCGCCAAGCTGGAGACGCCTGCCGGTACGTTTTCCTTTCAGGCAATAGTTGGCTTCATCGAATATATAGTAATCGTCCTTAATATCGCGTATGCGCACCAGCCCTTCGCACTTATTGGCTTTCAGTTCCACAAAAATCCCGAATTCGGTTACACCCGAAATAAGTCCCTGAAACTGCTCGTTCTTATGCATGGCAAGGTATTGAACCTGTTTATATTTCACCGACGCCCGTTCGGCTTCTTCAGCCCGCCGTTCCAGTTCCGAACAGCTCTTGCACATCTCTTCGAGGTTGCGGCTTTCTTCGGCTGTTCTGCCCTTTTGCAGGTAGCGGTGGAGCAACCTGTGAACCAGCAGGTCGGGGTAGCGGCGAATGGGTGACGTGAAATGGGTGTAGTACTCAAATCCAAGTCCGTAATGACCGATATTTTTTGTTGTGTAAATCGCCTTTGCCATAGTGCGGATGGCTAACATATTCACAATATTCTCGTAGGGTTTCGTTCTTGCGCTTTCAATAAGGCGGTTAAACTCTGCAGGCAGGTCATCCGATAGGTGAAAATTACTCTTTATACCAGATTTATGAAGGAATGCAGAGAACTTTTCAAGTTTTTCCAAATCGGGGATATCATGCACACGATAAACGAAAGGCATTTTCTTTCTGCTTTCACCTTCGGGTTTAACCACTTTCCCATTCTTATCATCCCGTTGCTTGCCAATCAGTTCGGCGACCTTTCTGTTTGCCAGCAGCATAAAATCCTCGATAAGTTCATGGGCTTCGTTGGAATATTGAAAGACAACCTCCACAGGCACGCCCTTTTCATCAAGACGGAAGCGTGTTTCTGTTTTCTCAAAAGCTATGGAACCCTGTCTCATTCTTATTTTACGAAGCTTCCGGGCGATGTCGTTTAATATATTTATATCGCCTGCAAGCGGGTCGGGCTTTCCGTCAATTATTTCCTGCACCTCGTCGTAATTGAATCTTCTTGCCGAATGGATAATGGTTTTACCGAACCATTCGTCTTTTATCAGCGCTTCAGGGGTAATTTCAAACACCGCTGAAAAGCAGAGTTTATCCTCGTTAGGTCGAAGCGAACACAGGTCGTTCGACAACACTTCGGGGAGCATGGGAATCACACGGTCTACAAGATAGACCGATGTTCCTCGGGTGAGCGCCTCCTCGTCGAGCGCTGAATTTTCGCGCACATAATGGCTTACATCGGCAATATGAACGCCTATTTCGTAATTGCCGTTATGCAATTTACGGATGGATAGTGCGTCGTCAAAATCCTTGGCATCGGCGGGGTCTATAGTGAATGTGAGGATATTTCTGAAATCCTTTCTTTTCAAAATCTCCTCTTCCGGAGCGGCTTTTTTCAGAAGCGATGCCTCATGCAATATCTTTTCGGGAAAATAAAGCGGCAACCCGTATTCTTCTATAATGGCATTCATCTCCGCTTTATGTTCTCCCGCCTGTCCGAGCACTTGTGTTATTTCACCGGTCGGATTCTTTTCATTCTCTTCCCAATCGGTAATCACTACGAGCACTTTAGATCCGTCGGCGGCATCTTTCATTTTATTGCGCGGTATAAAAATATCGTGTGGCATTTTCATACTATCGGCTTTTACAAACCCGTAGTTTTTAACTAACTGAAGTGTACCGCTATATGTACTTTTAGTCCTTTCAATTATTTCTACAATTCTGCCTTCGGGGCGGCTGACGGTGATGTCTCTTACCTGCACTTTTACCCTGTCGCCGTTGAGGGCGTGTTTTGTCTTATCGCGACTTACATATATATCATTGGCAGAATCCGGAATTATAATATAAGCCGCGCCCGAATTGGTCATGTCCACCGTGCCTTCGAGGTATGCTTTCTTCTTGTTGTCCTTTCTTTTCATCCTGCGAAAGTACTAATAATAAGCGCCCTGCTTTAAGTTAACTTCCATAAAGTTGTGGTTGTGCAGGTATAATAAAAAAGTGTTCATAAATTTTCAGCAAGGCGTTCCGGTAAAATATGCCCTGATTAAACTCAAATTTTGGATTAAAAGCTTATCAAGGCGGGTTTGCGGCAATTATCCGGATTAATGTAACAGGCGGTTTTTCCATGAACGAATGTATATTGGCGGGAGGATGTAATGATAACGAAAAAAATCACTGTTGTCCGAGATAAATTTATGTCTGAACATCACGTGCTTAACTCTTCAAAAAATACTTTTATAATTTTGTCGGACACTATTGAAAAAATCTTAGTTTTGTACTACGCTTAACTAATGGAGGAGTTATTCATTGACCGTGAGGCGGTATTGGCGTAAATATTTAACTTCTCACTATGAGAAAGAAACCGGCTGAATTTTTTGCACTTGTCTTGCTCTTAATTAACCTGAACGTATTTTCTCAATGCACCGGAGGTACGCTTGAGGGCACAGATCGGA
>JAKAOA010000101.1 GCA_021823405.1 Bacteroidota bacterium
TATCTCGGACAGTAGTGGTTTGGAAAATAATTCAACGAATAATAATTGAAATACCCCGCCACTATTTCAGGCATGAAATACAATCCCTGCATTTTGTTATAGCGGTACATCCCATTTATCCAATAATCAGGGTTGAAAAACATTTTAGCGCCGCAACTTACATAAGCCCCTGTAGGATTTGAGGTGAAGGAAGTAGGATACGAACCGGCTACATTCAAACCCAATCCTATTATTCCTATATGCCCCGATAATATGATATCGCTAGTTACAGGTTGCTCGTACCCGAAGGACAGATGCTGATTTATGGGTGAGAAGAAACCGAAAGTAACGTCTCTTTTGCGAACTTTAAGCTGTTTGGGCGCTATAGTATCCTGCTGCGGTCTTAGATGCATTTGGGCGCCGGCAAAGGAAAAAATAAAAATGAAAAACGCTGAAAAAAAGCCCGATTTAATTGAGTAGTATTCATAATTATTGGGATTTAAGTGGTTAAGCGCTTCTTAAAATAGTCCTCCGAACAATTCTCTTTCTACAACATTAAAAACTTTACCCAGGTCCTCCGCTTTTTCAGAAAAATTATTCTCATCCACATCAATAATGATAAACTTTCCGGTTTTATGGCTTTCATAAGAGTCAATCCATGCCTCATAGCGTTCATTAAGCCGCTTCAGGTAATCGAGCCGGATGGATTCTTCATAAGGTCGCCCCCTTTTCTGTATCTGTTTCACCAGCGTAGGCACCGAAGCCCTTAGGTATATAAGCAGGTCGGGCGGCGGAACAAAATGCTGTATGGCATGAAAGAGGGAGATGTAATTTTCGTAATCGCGCGTGGTCATAAGCCCCATTGAATGAAGGTTTGGGGCGAAAATGTACCCGTCTTCATATATTGTACGGTCTTGTATCACGGTCTTATTGCTTTCGCGTATCTCCTGTATCCGAGTCAGCCGCGAATGCAGGAACGAAACCTGGAGGTTAAAGGACCAGCGTTGCATATCTTCATAAAAATCATTCAGGTAAGGGTTTTCGTCGGCATCTTCAAACTGCGGCTTCCATTTATAATGTTTGGCAACCAACCGCGTAAGCGTAGTTTTGCCGCTTCCTATGTTACCTGCAACCGATATGTGCTTTCCTTTCGCGTTCGACATATTCTTTACCTCATTTGTTCAATCTGCCGTGAACTGGTTTAAATTAAATACTTACGAGCAACAACAAAATGCCTTAAACTCTCCATTTGTTGACTTTTGAATGTAAGCAAAGATAGATAAATATTTATTCAAAAGTTTTTTTTGATAAAAATTGCGCCCGATTATGACTGTTGCCATATTCAGTGATAAATAATATGGCTATCTTCGTAATTCTCATTGACGCTATTATGCCTCTTCCAAAATCCATACCCTTAATTCTATACGTTATAACCCTTACTTTTCTCTCCTCGTGCCGGAATGGCAGACCCGACGGTTCAAATGGCGGGTATGCAGATAAAAAAAAGGGCAATATATCTCTTGTTTCGCTGCTTATCGGCTCCGGCAACTTTTATTTCCGTAACATAAGTCGTCCGGGAGAATCGCTGGAAGATGTTAAAAAATCGGAGAAAAAAGCCCCCGATGAAACCGACTCCAACTATTTGGCTTATACTTTAAATATGGACACCCTTCATCCCGATTCGGTAAACGGTGACATAGATTCGGTCAACTTTTTTACCATCGCCTATAACTTTGAACAGCAAAAGCTGACAGAGATAGACGAGGATGTTTTCCTTGCCACTGATTCGATGGCGGCAAATTTGTATTCGCGTCTGTCCGGGGCGTTTACCGCCCGCTACGGCAAAGGAAATGAGGCGGGAGACAGTATGGTATGGAGCTATAAAAGCGAAGGGAAGAACCTGAACGTATCTTTAAGCGACCAGAGTCCCGAATATGATTACGGTAAATTATCGCTGGTTTTTTACTCCGAAGATTAACGGCTTTTTATGATGCCCGTCCTCCCACTTTGCCCTTTGCATACATCTGCCGCCCTAAAAGCCCTCAAACCGTATAATAAACAAAAAGCGGTGTAAATGATTGACTTACTCCCCCAAAATTCAAAGAATATACCCCTTACCTTGCGCACATTCGATTTTTAAATGTATATTTCGTCTTTTTTATAAATTAAACTGAAGGGCGTAAAACGCACTTGCAGCGGCAAAAGATATGAGCGAAATACTACTTGAAGTAAAAAATCTTGAAATCGAATTTAAGACCGAAGAGGAGACGGTACGAGCCGTAGATGGGATAAATTTCACCGTCAGTAAAGGCGAATCAGTAGGAATTGTAGGAGAATCGGGTTCGGGAAAAACGGTAAGTTCGCTGGCGCTGATGCGCCTTATTCCGCGCGCCGGCAAAATAACATCGGGCGAAATCAACTTCGCCTCTCGCACAAGAGGAACGGTAAACCTTGCTGCCCTTCAGGAGAAGGATATGCGCTCTTTCAGAGGAAACGAGATAGGTATGGTCTTTCAAGAGCCGATGACCTCGCTAAACCCTGTTTATACCTGTGGCAATCAGGTGATGGAAGCCATTATGCTCCACCAGAAAGTTTCCAAAGGCGAAAGCCGTAACCGCACCATTGAACTTTTCAAACAGGTAAGGTTACCCCGACCGGAGACAATGCTCGAATCATATCCGCATCAGCTTTCCGGCGGGCAAAAGCAAAGGGTGATGATTGCCATGGCGATGAGTTGTAAGCCCTCGCTGCTTATCGCCGATGAACCTACCACTGCGCTCGATGTTACAGTGCAGGCGGCCATCCTTGAACTGATGAAGGAACTGCAGGCGGAAACAGATATGAACATCGTATTTATTTCGCACGACCTTGGCGTAATAGCCGAGATAGCCGAGAAGGTAATTGTTATGTATAAGGGTAAAATTGTGGAACAAGGCAATATACTCGATGTTTATTCCAACCCGCAACACCCCTATACCAAAGGACTTCTGGCTTGCCGTCCGCCGCTTAACAAACGGCTTTATATACTGCCTACCGTCTCCGATTTTATGCAGCCGGAATCATCCGGAAGTTCGTTGAACGGAGCAAATAAAAAGTTAAGCGATGTAATAGATAAATACGTTATAACCCCCGAAACAAGAAAAAAAGAGCATCAGCAACTCTATACACGCGAACCGATACTTAAGGTGCAGAACCTGAAAACATACTTTCCCGTACATTCAGGGCTGTTAGGCAGGCGCGTGGAATACATAAAAGCGGTGGATGACATCAGTTTCGATGTCTATCCGGGCGAAACGCTTGGCGTAGTAGGCGAGTCGGGTTCAGGAAAAACAACTCTCGGCAGAACAATACTCCGGCTTATCGAACCCACATCGGGCAGCATAATTTATAAAGGTAATGACCTTACCAAAATGAACAGTTCCGAGATAAAACCCTTCAGAAAAAAAATACAGATTATCTTTCAGGACCCCTACTCATCGCTCGACCCCCGCTGCACCATCGGTGAAGCAATCATGGAACCGATGAAAGTGCATAACGTACTCACCACAGACAGGGAGCGCAAGAAGAAAGTAATTGAATTATTGGAACGAGTGAATATGAACAGTTCGCATTTTAACCGCTATCCCCATGAATTTTCAGGCGGACAACGGCAGCGCATCTGCATTGCCAGGGCAGTGGCTTTGAACCCCGAATTTATCATCTGCGACGAATCGGTCTCATCCCTCGACGTGTCCGTTCAGGCGCAAGCCCTTAATTTGCTTACCGAATTGCGTAAAGATTTTGGATTTACCTATATTTTTATTTCTCACGATATTTCAGTGGTAAAGTTCATCTCCGACCGTATGCTGGTGCTCTTTGATGGTAAACTGGAAGAACTCGGAGACGCCGACGATATATATTTTAATCCCCGGAAGGAATATACCAAACGGCTTATTAATGCCATACCCAAAGGACGGATAGAAGACATAAAAGCATCTATGGAAAAGCGAAAAACGATGAGAAGTAAGGAACACCATCCGACTGAAGTTATAAAGCAACCCAAGGGCTAAAACCGTCAGCACTGATAAAGCATTCATAGCCGAAACATACGACTATTTCATGAACAGATTAACATTATACAACACCCTCACCCGGAAAAAGGAAACCTTTGAACCCCTCCATCCTCCCTTCACCGGCTTGTACGTATGCGGTCCTACCGTTTACGGCGATGCACACCTGGGTCATGCCCGCCCCGCCATTACGTTTGATATTGTGTACCGCTACCTGCTCTTCTCGGGGTATAAGGTCAGATATGTAAGGAACATCACCGATGTCGGTCATCTGGAAAACGATGCCGACGAAGGCGAGGATAAAGTTGAAAAAAAGGCGCGCCTGGAGAAACTGGAACCGATGGAACTGGTGCATAAGTATGTGGAAAGCTATCACAGAAATATGGAGATGCTCAATGTGAAAACGCCTTCTATAGAACCATTTGCTTCAGGGCATATCATTGAGCAGATTGAAATGATAAAAAATATAATCGAACGCGGGTTTGCTTATATTTCAAACGGTTCGGTTTACTTTGACATAGACAAATACAAAAAACATTATCCCTACGGAAAGCTTTCAGGCAGAAACACCGAAGACGCGCTTACCCAAACGCGGGAGCTGGAAGGGCAGAATGAAAAAAAATCGCCCAATGATTTCGCCCTCTGGAAAAAAGCCGCTCCCGAACATATTATGAGATGGACCTCGCCGTGGAGCTACGGCTTTCCCGGCTGGCACATTGAATGTTCCGCCATGAGCCGCAAGTATCTCGGTGAAGTATTTGATATACACGGCGGCGGTATGGACCTTCTGTTCCCGCATCACGAATGCGAGATAGCCCAGTCGGTAGGCAGCTGCGGCAAAGAACCGGTGCGCTATTGGATGCACAACAACATGCTCACCATCAACGGGCAGAAAATGGGAAAAAGTTTGAACAACTTTATCACCCTCGATGCGCTCTTTACAGGAACGCACCCCCTGCTTGAAAAGCCATACAGCCCCATGACCATCCGCTTCTATATGCTTCAGGGGCATTACCGCAACCCGTTAGATTTTTCAAACAGCGCATTGCAGGATGCCGAAAAAGCGCTCGCTAAACTCGGCAATGCCTTTGCCATACTTCAAGAAATGAAATGGGAGAAACCGGATGCAATACATGACGAATCGGAGAAAAGATTAACCGGCTTTGAACAAGAATGCACCGACGCCATGAACGACGATTTCAACACCCCGCGCGTAATAGCCGCCATGTTCAATGTAACAGGGATAGTTAACGATTTCCGCAACAAAGGATTTAAAAATGGGGTGAGCGAAAAGACGTTCGACAGCTTTAAGAAAAATTTCATCGCCTTCTTTACCGATGTTCTCGGCTTAAAAAGAGAAATAACTGACGCTAACGGCGACAAGCGCATCAACGAAATGATAGCCGCCTTTACTAACGCCCGCGAAAAGGCGAAACAGGAAAAGGACTATAAATTAGCCGACTCATTGAGAAATATTTTACTTCAATTCGGTGAATTGAAAGACACGCCGACAGGACCGGTTTTTAAACTAAGAATAAACTAAGAACAAAATGAGCAGACGTTCCAAAAACATCCGCAAAATAAACTATTTGCTACATATTTCCATTGCTGTCATACCGGCTGCAACATTACTACCCGGCTGCAAAAATACCCAACCGCCCCCCGCTCAAACGGTAAGCGTAAATCAGCCGGTAACACAGGCAGTACCTGCCCTAACCGCCTTTAATGCAAGCCAGACCTATCAGTATATAAAAAGACAAGTTGCCTTCGGACCCCGCGTGCCGGGAACCAAAGCCCACGACAGTTGCCTCCGGTTTATTGTTAATACTCTGAAAGGCGACAGTTTAAAGGTAACGGTAGAGAAATCAACCGCCAAAACGTACGACGGTAAAAAATTTGAATTTGAAAATGTTATCGCATCCACCGAACCTGACAACCCCGCGCGTATCCTTATTTGCGGTCATTGGGATTCGCGCCCCTTCGCCGACCAGGATACCATTGACCCGGATAAGCCCTTCGATGCAGCCGACGACGGCGGTAGCAGCGCAGCGGTTATGATGGAACTCGCCCCAATCCTGAAAAAATACCCCGCAGCTGTCGGCGTTGACCTGGTTTTTTTCGACCTGGAAGATTACGGACAGCAAACAGACGACAATTACCCGCACATGGAAGACAGCTGGTGCCTCGGCTCCCAATACTGGGCTAAAAACCTGCCACAGGGATACAACCCGCGCTTCGGCATCCTGCTCGATATGGTGGGTGGCAAAGACGCCGCATTCCCAATGGAAGGCACCTCGCTCTATTATGCGCCCGATATTGTAAAAAAGGTATGGGATATCGCCGCAGACCTCGGATATGGCGCTTATTTCACTCATGACAAAACCGGTGAAACTATCGATGACCATCTTTACATCAATAAAATTGCCAACATACCCACTATTGATATAGTGGATTACCATGTGGAAACAGGCGATTACCCTTACTGGCACCACAAACACAGCGACAATATGAGTATTATCGACTCAAATACTTTGAGGATGGTAGGGCGCGTATTGGTGAAGACGATCTATTCCGAAAAAACGGATAAAGCGCTATAGGGATACCTCGCAGAAAGATTAGTAACGCGCAATGATACGCATCGGGAGTAATTTTTACCATAAACAGGTATATATACTCATCGTGTCTGAAATTACGAATTATTGGTGTTATGGGATGCCGAATCCGCCAGTATTACGGCATGACGGAGGTGCTTGATACGATCCGCCTAAAGCGGACTGAACTTGTTTCAGCATCTCACTAAATTCGCAAACTCATTTTAAATAAGTATAATATCCTGTTTTTCTCGTTTTAAATATGACTTTGCAATGCAGTAAACTTGTCCTTCAATTTCAGAAATCTTGATTCAACAAAGATAAAACTGAATTTACTTAAAAGCAGAGTTAGAACAAACACAATGAAGCAAACTACCGCATAATACAGGAAGTTATTTTTAAATACATAGTTCTCTTCTCTGTATTCCCAATATTTTTGCATATTTTGAGCGGCTGTTGAGTAACAGCCCTGCTGCGCTCTGGGAATAAAAGAAATAAAAATAAATGCAAACTGAAAAATAAACTTCTTCATACGTTCTTTTATAAAATAATTCCAATCATAATTCCCAATTTTAAATCGGGAACAATTGCGGTTTGACTAATATTATATGCTGGAGAAATTACTGGATAATATTGTCCAAAGTGGTAAGTTCCGAGTTCTTCATATAGTATTGATTTAATACGTAACCCAGCGCCTGCATACCATTCAAAAAAAATTCGTCCCAATTTTCTTTTGTCAGGATATTGTTTCCCTATAACAACGTCAAATGAGTATATATTCACTTTTGCATTTTCAAGATATTCAGGATCCGTACCCCCGCCAATATTAAACACCGCACTTAGCGGGTTAAGAATATAATTTTGCGGGTCATCTCCTACAGTGCTTCCCACGTCATTAATGTCTATAAGATTCCAATCCCGGTATGATACCTGAATGGATATATATTTATTTCTTAGCGCATTCCAATAGAAGTAAAACCCCGCTACAAAAGTGTAGCCGCTATTACCGCCTGTATTTAAGGAATCAGATATAAAATTACACCCTGCTCCAATAAAAGCATCTATCCCACCTTTGAAAATTATGCTATCTGCATTTCTTTTCCCTCGCACAGGGAACTGAATAATTGCGCCTGCATCCCCTAATCCAAAAAGCGCTGTACTTATTAGAGTAGGATTAATTTTCAAAACAATATTTGAAAAAAAACCGCTGTCCTTTTGTGCGACCGCGTTATTAAGAATAAGAGAAAGAAAAATAGAACAATTAGCGACTGCTTTTTTCATGTCTGCCATTTCTTATTTTCAGTTATCTCTTTCTTCAGTTCATCAATTTCTATTTGTTGCCTGTCAAGTTGCTTCTGTTGTTGCGAAATATAGAGATACGACTCCTCTATCTTTTTTAATAAAATGATATCCATCTGGGCAACATCTATTCCATTCTTCTTAATATCTGTAGCGGAGAATACATAAGGCAAATGATAGTAACGATGCACGTAACTATTCAAGAAATCAAGCGAAGGCAACGTATATTTTTTAGAAAACACACTATCTTGCCAGTCCGCTGTACTATCCAATCCAATCCTGCAATGCTCGGTAAGTATGCCTCCTTTTACATAGAGCCGATAATTACCGGGCATGTCATTGGCAAAAACGCCTATACTTACTTTTCCAGTGGCGTCTATCCTAATACCGGTAGTTGAATTTGTTTGAGGGGTAATCACGAATCCGCTTGTTTTATTTGCAACCCCGTCATCAGTCCAAAAAATACCTTTATCGCCTGCTTGCGACAATGGATTCCAATCTCCTCGTGCAGGCATTCCTGCCGTTACCCAAACTCTATTATTATTAGTTCCATTTCTATAGGTTGAAATTACGCCATTGGCATCTGCCCCTCTAACATCAAGCGTTTCCTGCGGATTAATGTTTCCAAATCCCACATTGCCACCGGTAAAATAGATGTTGCTTCCGTTTGTAATCCACTGGCTGAATGAACTGCCATTAACCCATGTTCCGTTATCGCTTAGCACCTGTCCGCCATTGCCGGTAAAGTTTAATGCAACAAGAGTGCCGTTGGAACTGTAAGTAACTATTCCAGTATTGCCGTTATACAGCGAGGCAACCTGAATATTACCGTTTATAAGAATAGCCATTTCCTGCTGGCTGTTTACTATAAAGTTAAGTGGAAAATTGTTAGTAGAACCGAGCGCTTCGCCGCCGGAGAGTGTGTTTCCGCATGTAGCCCATTTTGGTCTGTGTTGCGCCATAGCAGAAATGCTTAAAGTTATAAAACTGATTAACAGATATTTAAAATGCGGGAAGGGAGGTAAAAGTTTCAATATAGGCAAGGTTTTAAGAATTTGAAAAAGTAAAACAATGGTATTTCTCTCTGATTTCCAAATTTTCAGGGAGGAAGTTATGAACAGTATATTGAATAAAGATAATAATAAATATATATTATACACTATGTATTATATTATTTATATATTTGCGTTTCACAGCTAAGAGATATGAGCGATAAGTTATAAACTATAATCTATAAGATATAAGCTATGAGATATAAGCTATGAGTTATAAGAGAGAGATGAATTATAAGGTAAATTACTAAAAAGCGTAAAATGATTTCGGATAGAGTGCAGGCGGTAAAAAATCTGGCTCCGGGAATACCCGGTTGCTGTCTCCTTTACGGAACATCCATGGGATTAATCTTTCCTAAATTAACAGAACAAAACAGAAATTGGACACTTTTTACCGTGAACCTGTGCAAAAGTGTCCAATTTTTTGGGAGGATAGTCAAAACAATTAGAACACCCAAAACCATTTTATACAACTTACAAAAGCAATCCCAACCGATTTCAAAATCGCGTCGGGAGGTTATATCGACAATTAATGAAAACACAAAACATTCTTTTCGGCATGACTGCCTGTACAGGTATTCTGCATACGCTAAATCGCTTACGGATAGTACAGTCGAGGTGATGCGAGAACAGGAAAGACCGGCGAGGGGTGAGGCAGAGCAGCCCCAAAAAATACGTAATATAATGAACACCACCCCTACCCGTGTTCACGGAGCCACCGTGTGCACCGTGTACACTCCAAACCGTGTATACTGTGTTCATGTGAACACCACCCCCCATAGTGTTCACGGAGAAACTACCCCTGCCCCTGTGCAAAGAAAAAGACCTATGCGACCTCACGACCTCACCCCATTATCCCCTCTCCTTGTGCAAGGAGAGGGGAGGGTGCGACAGAGCGGCCCCAAAAAAATAATTAATTTAGTGAACACCACCCCGAATAATGCTCACGGAGACACCGTGTACACCCCAAACTGTGTATACTCTGTTCACGTGAACACCACCCCTGCCCGTGTTCACGGCGATGATGGGTATTGTGATTCAACTGCACAAAAGCAACGGCACGGGTTAGTTGAGATGATGCGAGAACAGGAAAGACCGGCGAGGGGTGAGGCAGAGCAGCCCCAAAAAA
>JAKAOA010000009.1 GCA_021823405.1 Bacteroidota bacterium
TTCCGATCTTAAGATTTTTCAACTCTTTTTCTCTGACATAATCTTCGGCATCTTTAATATGCCTCCTAATCCGTTTAGCCATTTCTTCGTCCACTATTCGGAACGAATCAATTGAGTTCTGAAGCGGATTGCAGTTTTTTATTTTTTGGTTGTCCATTTTGATTTGATTGAATAGGGTTCTGAGTACTTCTTATTTTTTTTGATTTATTTTTACTTGAATCCTTTGATTTCGATTTGAGATTTCCATTTGCAGTTACATCCGAAGGCGGAAGTAATGTTTTATTGACGAACCCAACATAATTCTCTTGTTTATGTGCATTCTTCAAAAGATACATTGATACTTTCGATAATTTGGAACTATATCCCTTAAAATCTTTGTCTAATTCTTTGGATTGAAGTAGATTTAAGTTTGGAAGAAATTCTTTTATCATATCAAAATCCACAATATATCCGTGGTCAGGACAATCGTTCACAAGATAATCAATAAATATCTTTCGTTCTTCGGGTGTAATTTGCTTTTGCCATGTCAGTAATATCCTATTTGCATATTGCGACCCAATTTCAAGTATTCTCTTTTTATCCCCAATTTTGTACGGATTAATTTGCTTCAATAAAGGCTCGTAAAATTTGGACAAGTAATTAAATACATCATTTGCAATATCGTTCTTATGAATAGGAATATCTTCGCTTTTATATATAGAAATAAAAAGTTGCATAAAGAAACGATGCGACCTATTTTCTAACGTTTCTAAAGAAATTTCGTCTATTAATGCGCTTTCTGAGTCGTCCAAATATGGACTATCATCTCTTTGCTTAGGAAGTTGCGCATCTAAGGCTCCAAATTCTCCCCATTCATCCATAATAATCATTGACCCGCCTAACGACAATAAAGTTGATGCGCTCTTTGACCAAAACGGAACAATGATATTTACCTTATCAAAGTTTTTACGAAGAGTTCGTAGTATTCTATAGGCATCCCCTGGGCTGCCTCCGGGTGAATCAATTATAAAATCCACCTCTTTTTTTGATGCTCCAGTTTGTAAATAAGATAAGATTGCCTCTCTTAACCTAATTGCAGACCGTGGAGAAATAGGAGAATTAAATAGAAACTGAGGGCATTTCCTTATTGTCTCTAATTCAGTAATCAACTGAAAAAGCGCAACCATAATACGAGATTTTTTTAACTAACTAATACTGCAAAACTAATACTTTTATAAAATCACAGCAATATTTTAATATTATTTCTTCAATATAGATGTGTAAATTTATTTCTTTTTTGCCTTTTTCACGGCATTCCATCTAATTTTTACTGCTTTTATCGCTATTTTTTTGCGTTTTTTGGCAGAAAGTTTCTTCTTGCGAGCTTTCCCGCCCAAACTACCTAATTGGACGGCAGCCATATTTTTACCCTCATAGGGATTAGGTTCTGTTATTTCCCCAGTTGCTATCTGTGCAATGAACACAGCACGCTGCACAGGGTCTCGTGGTCTCTTTCGTTTCATGGAGCAAAGATAAACCACTTTTTTGTAACTTGCCCCAATGTTAATTTTCAAACTGAGCCACTACCCTATTTTTTAATCTATTCTAACTTTAATTGAACCTGATAGCTATCGGGTTGTTAAAATACACAAACGCCATTAAGAATAGTTTAGCGAAGATTGGGAGTCAGGCGTCCCGATAGATATCGGGACGCCGCCGCAAAATCACATAAGGACAGTATATTTTAGCGCACATCACCCTATTATCGGATAGAAATGGTATTTTGATTTATCTTTGCCCGCCTTAATGAATCATTTTAAGCGATATACTGTAACGGCTGCGCTCCCTTATGCCAATGGTCCTGTTCATATTGGGCATCTTGCGGGATGTTATCTGCCTGCCGATATTTATGTCAGATATCTCCGTGCGCGAGGCAGGGATGTGGTCTTTATTTGCGGTTCTGATGAACATGGCGTGCCTATTACCATTAAAGCGCAGAAAGAGGGTATTACCCCGCAACAGGTGGTAGATAAATATCATGAACAGATGAAGGAAACATTCGAGAAAATCGGAATTTCATTCAACATTTTCTCCCGCACTTCATCTAAAACCCATCATGAAACCGCATCCGCTTTTTTTCTAAATCTTTATAATAGGGGCATATTTGAAGAACTGGAGACCGACCAGTATTTCGACGAGAAAAAGGGGCAGTTTCTTGCTGACAGATATATTACCGGTACCTGCCCTAATTGCGGAAATACCAATGCTTATGGCGACCAATGCGAGAAATGCGGTTCATCTTTAAATCCAACCGATCTTATCAATCCTGTTTCAGCGTTGAGCGGCGAAAAGCCCGTATTACGCAAGACAAAAAACTGGTTTCTCCCGCTCGACAAACTTCAACCTAAAATAGAGGAATTCATAAACGGACACCCCGAATGGAAACCGAATGTACTTGGACAATGTAAATCGTGGCTAACCCAAAAACTGCAACCGCGCGCTATGACCAGAGACCTTGACTGGGGGGTAAAAGTGCCCCTAAAAGGAGCGGGAAACAAAGTGTTATATGTTTGGTTTGATGCCCCGATTGGCTATATCTCCGCCACCAAGGAACTGACTCCCGACTGGGAAAAGTATTGGAAAGATAAGGAAACACGACTCATTCATTTTATCGGTAAAGACAATATCGTTTTTCATTGCATCATTTTTCCTGCTATGCTTATGGCGCACGGCGAGTATATATTGCCCGATAATGTGCCTGCCAACGAGTTTCTGAACCTCGAAGGACAGAAGATATCAACATCGCGCAATTGGGCGGTATGGCTTCACGAATACCTGAACGATTTTCCTGAAAAGCAAGACGTGATGCGCTATACTTTATGCGCCAACGCCCCCGAAACAAAGGACAATGATTTTACATGGAAGGATTTCCAATCCAGAAATAATAGTGAACTGGTAGCCATATTGGGTAATTTTGTTCATCGCACTCACGTTCTTGTCTGGAAATTTTTCGAGGGTAAAGTGCCTGCATCGGTAGAATACACCAAAAACGATCTGGCGGCGCTGGAAGAAATAAAAAAGATACCCCAAAGAATAACCGAAGCAATTGAAACGTTTCATTTCCGTGATGCTCTCACAGAGGCGATGAACCTTGCACGCACGGGTAACAAGTATCTTACGGAAAATGAACCATGGAAAGCCAATCTGAACAACCCCAAAAGGGTGCAAACCGTATTAAACATATCCTTGCAGATTTGCGCTAACCTCTCGGTGGTCTTAAAACCATTTATGCCCTTCACTTCGGAAAAATTACGCACTCTGCTAAACATAGCGGAGTCGGGATGGGACGCTGCCGGAAATACGCAGTTATTAAATGAGAATCACCAGCTTGGTAAGTCATTTATGCTTTTTGAAAGAATTGAGGATGAACCGATACAAAAACAGATTGATAAATTACACAACAGTATGAGCGTTCAAATGCCAAACAAGGCAATACCAGCTGTAAAAACGCCCGTTACATTCAACGAATTCGGAAAAATGGATATAAGGATAGGTGCTATCTTAACCGCTGAAAGGGTTGCAGGCGCCGATAAACTCCTTAAACTTAAAGTGGATACAGGTATTGATATAAGAACGGTTGTGTCGGGAATAGCAAAGTATTACGCCCCTGAAAAAATTATCGGACAGCGCGTTTGCCTTCTTGTAAACCTCGAACCGCGTAAAATACGTGGCATAGAATCTCACGGAATGATTCTGATGGCAGAAAATAGCGATGGTAAACTTATCTTTGTAACGCCAGCCGAAGCTGATGCCGAAAACGGGAGTAGTGTAAAATAGATTTAAATAATTCGCCGCCGTAGTTCAATGGATAGAATAGAAGTTTCCTAAACTTTTGATGTGGGTTCGATTCCCGCCGGGGGCACAGAAAAAAGTGAAATCAGCCGGATTACAAAATGAACGGTTTAAAAAGTAGTACGCTATCAAATTTTACAATAAACAAAATGAACTACTCTTTTGATTCATACAGGGGCGCTTTTGAAAAAATAAATACCCTAATTATCAAGGTAGTAAGTTGCTAAAAAAAATATTGTTTTTTGTCGGTTAGTAATTATTAAATGCCAAATATTTCAAACGAATTTTCAGTAGTTTGCTCCGCCAGTTGTTCAACAGGCACTCTATAAATATCAGCTAATTTTTCGGCTATAATGGGTATATAGCTGCTCTCGTTTCTTTTTCCGCGGTAAGGAACCGGACTTAAATAAGGTGAATCGGTTTCCAGCACAATGAATGACAAGGGAACATCAAGTAAAACCTGTGGCAGAATGCTGTTCTTATAGGTCACCATCCCGCCAATACCAATTTTAAAGGTTTTTAGCTCCATAATCCTCTGCGCATCAGCTTCAGTGCCTGTAAAGCAGTGAAAAATGCCCCTCGGCTTTTCCTCTGTCACTATTTCCATCACTTCGTTAAACGAATTACGGCAGTGAATAACCACAGGCAGGTTCATCTCGTTCGCCAACCTTACCTGTTCACGGAAAACATCTTTTTGTTGCGTTGCAAAGGTTACATCATGATAAAGGTCTATCCCTATTTCTCCAATAGCGTAGAATTTTCTCTTCGAGAGCCAATCTTTCAGTACGGTAATTTGCTTTGAACTGTCCGAGGCAACCGAACAGGGGTGAAGCCCAGCCATAGGGAAGCATACGTCAGGATAGGACTCGCAAAGGTCAATCATCGGCTTAAACGTACCCGTATCTATATTGGGCAGAAAAAGCCGCTTTACGTTCTTTTCCAACGCCCTCTTTATCGCATCATCCCTGTCGGCAGCAAAATCGGCCAGATAGGTATGAGTATGGGTGTCGGTGAACAATAATCAGGCGGATATTAACTATTTACTGAACCAGTAATTTACCTGTACCTAAAATATTGCCGTTTTCAGCAAGGATGCGGTACAGATACACTCCTTTTGCCGGACTACCCATGTTAATTCTTTGTATGGTAGAGTTTACTGCAAGAGAGTTGGAATATACTCTTTCACCTAATTCATTATAAATTTCCATAAAATTAGTTCCGCCGGTGTTTTGAGGTAGTTGTACAAAAAAATCACCGTTCGATGGGTTAGGATATATAGCTGGTTGCTGCGAACTTATGTTGTTTGTATTCAATACCATGTCTGTAACTTCAATAACGCGCCCATAAAGAGGGTTGGCGCCGTTGGTATTATCAAAATTAAATAGGGTGGTCAATGAGCCGCCTGTGGTGCATTTAAATACTGTACCGGCGCTATCGCTTCCGCCAAATGTAGTCATGCCATAAAGCAGCCCGTCAGACCCCTGCGTTAAAGAACCCTCGGGATAGGAACCGTTAGCAGCGTTAAAGTCAAGCAATTTGGTAAATACACCGGACGTAGAACATCTGAAAATAACGCCTAAATTACTTGCCCCGCCGGAGTCGGTCATTCCATACAGGTATCCGTCGGTTGCCTGAATGAGAGAACCGGTAGGTGCGTCTCCGCCCGCCTTTGTAAAATCATATATTTTAGTGAAGGCGCCGGCTGTAGAGCACTTAAAGATAGTTCCGGAGTTATTTGCACCGCCTCCCTGCGTCATTCCGTACAGATAGCCGTCGGTTGCCTGAATGAGAGAACCCAAAGGTGAATATCCCGAAGTGGAATCGAAATCGAAAAGTTTGGTGAAAACACCTGACAATGAACATTTGAATATGGTTCCAACGCCTTTAATGCCGCCGTAAAAGGTCATGCCATACAGAAAACCATCTGATGCCTGAACGAGGTCACCGTATGGATTTCCGCCGTCTGAATAGCCAAAATTATAAATTGCCTTATACTTATGAGTAGCAATAACGTATTGAAAGATAACTCCGTTCGACGAATCCCCGCCTAAGTTGGTCATACCGTAAAGGTTGCCGTCATTTGCCTGAATCAAACTTGCCACTGGTGAGCTACTTCCCCAAACGGTATCCATATTTATTTCAGTAGTGAGCGCCCCTGCCGGCGTACATTGAAACATGGTGCAACTGTCATTATACCCGCCTTCAAAAGACATGCCGTAAAAATTATTATCTGATGCGAATAGCAGCGAACCATAAGGTGCAGCGGCATAAGTAGGGTTCATATCTGCAACTTTTGTAAATGCCCCGCCCGGGGTAATGGAAAAAACAACGCCTAATCCGTTGGCTCCTCCGGAGGAGGTCATCCCGTACATTTTGAACTGTGCATGGGAGCTAACAAGAACTGTTGCGAGTGAAGCAACTGTGAGTAGTAATTTTTTCATGATAATGGATTTTATAAGGTTCGTATTTATTTTGAACACAAAAATATAAAATAAATTCTTAATTTCCAAATCCGGGGATAAATATTCCGGTTGCGAACTTACTTTGTTTCACAGAACAGCGGTATCACATAAGTTATGCTTTTTTACTGCCCAATCTATTCAACCTCTGTTCCGTGTGAATAGGATAAAACGATTTTAATATCCCGAGAACATAATCGATTTCCGCTTTAGTATTGTTGCGGCTGAAAGAGAAACGGATGACGGGACGGTTCGGTATATTTTTGCCTAATGCCGCTATAACGTGCGATGGCATATTACTGCCCGATGTACATGCGCTTCCCGCCGATGCCGCTATTCCGTGAATATCAAGTTTCAGTAAGAGCATCTCGGCATCTTCCGTCTCCGGCAGCATTACATTAAGTATGGTGTAAAGAGACCTTCCGCGCGCGTCTCCTATAAAATCAACTCCAGGCAGTTCGTTTTCCAGTCCGGTTATCATATATTTTTTCAACTCACCGATTCGCTTCGCATCCTCATCCATTCTTTGGTGGGCTATCTCCATCGCTATAGCTAATCCCATAATGCCTGCCACATTTTCAGTCCCTCCGCGCATATTTCTCTCCTGTGAACCGCCGTATATCAGGGGCGGCACTTTAACCGAACCGCGAATAAAGAGAAACCCTGCGCCTTTCGGTCCGTGAAACTTGTGGGCGGAGCCGGTAATGAAATCTACCTTCGTCTTCTGCAGGTCGATAGGGTAGTGGCATACCGATTGAACCGTATCGGAATGAAACAGGGCTTTATGTCCGGAACAAACATCGCCCACGTCGGAAAGCGGAAGGAGATTACCTATTTCATTATTGGCGTGCATGAGCGACACCAATGAACCGGGATTTTTTTCCAACAACCGTTTAAGATTGTCCGTTTCTATATGTCCGTTCTCTTCGATTTTCAGATAGCTTACAGTTACAATTCCTTTATGTACCAGATGTTCTATCGGATGAAGAACTGCATGATGTTCCAGCCGGCTTGTGATGATGTGTTTTATGTTATATGCTTCCACTGCGCAGCGTAACGCCATATTATCCGATTCGGTGCCGCCGGATGTAAAGAATATTTCGGAGGGAGAACAGTTCAGCATGCCGGCAATGTTTTTCCGCGCTGTTTCCACTGTCGACCGTGCCTCTCGCCCGGGTTTGTGTATTGAAGATGGATTCCCGTATATTTTGCCATAAACGGGCAGCATCGCCTCTGTTACAAGTGGGTCGATAGGGGTGGTGGCAGCGTTATCTAAGTATATATACATAATAAACGAATTAATTGGAGGAAGGAAACATGGTTGCTGTACAATGGCTATCTTTGTTGATATTTTCCAATTGATACAATCAATGTGCAAAGGTATTGAATTTATAAAGAATAGGGAAAGAAGAATAGAGGGAGGAAGTAATATTTTCAATCCCGGTAATGCGGCGTTTTATCTTTTGGTATTCTCCATTTTTATCCCCGCTATCGTTTTTGCCCAAAGTGACGAAGATTATACTTCAGGCGGAAACCCGCTCTATACCGACCATATCTTCCGCAAAAACATAAAGAGCATTCAACTGCACCAAGTGTCATGGAAATTCTCGCTTCCGATTATAACCTTAGGCAGTATAAAGCAACTGCAACTTGATTTTGATGATTTGGACGGCGATTACAAAGATTATTACTATACATTTATTCATTGCGATGCCGACTGGAAACCGTCTTCCGATATTACACGGTACGACTATATTCAAGGTTATCAACAGGACTATATGACCAATTACGCCTATTCATTTAATACCCTGCAAAAATATACCCACTACCGACTTTTGTTTCCTCGTAACGGGATGAATATCACTCTATCGGGAAACTATATACTCAAAGTGTACCTCGAAAACGACCCCGACAGTGTGGCATTCACACGCCGTTTTATGGTGTACGAGAACGATGTAACCATACACGGTTGGGAAAAACAACCGATAGGGTCCGATATGTACACCAAGCAGGAGATTCAATACGATATTAACACTTCAAGATACACGATAGCAGATCCTACCGATGCTTTTAAAACAGTAATCTTACAGAACGGAAGGTGGGACAACGCAATAACCAACCTGCAACCCGAAAATATTACAGATACATCACTCCAATACTTTCAGGAAGACGCCGGAAATGTTTTTGACGGTGGCAACCAGTTCCGCCATTTTGATATGACAAGTTTGCAATACAACGGCGATAATATTGCTACCCAGGTAAGAGATTCTCTCTATGAAGATATACAACTAAAGAATGACGATCCGAGACCTGCTGCGCCATACTCCGCCGATCCGGATATAAACGGTCAGTTTCTTATTCTTACCAAGGATGCCGACAGCACTCCTATCAGCGCAGAGTACGTAGTAGTTCATTTTTTTGTACCGCTCGACAGCGAATTTACCACCGGACATCTTTACGTATTCGGACTGCTCTCCGACTGGCAGTGCCGCAAATCGTTCGAGATGCACTACGACTCCGATGCAGGCGGATATAAAGCTGTTCTCTTCCTCAAACAGGGCTATTACGACTACGAATACGCCTTTTTACCTAAACATGGTAAAGTAGCGGAGCCCGGAGTAATAGAAGGAAACCATTACGAAACTGAAAACCGCTATTATATACTCGCTTATAACCGCGAGGTGGGATTGACTTACGACAAATTAGTTGGATTTGCAACGGTGCATGCACCGGGTAATTAAAATAGGTTTTTTCCTAAACGTATGCTTGCCGCTATCTAATATAAGCCCTAGTGACTTTTAACAACCAAAAATCTAACCAATATGCCTGTTTTAGTCCTGTAGGAAAAAAGGGGGTGCTTACTGTAGGTATAATTATTGCTTTTAATAGCCCTGACTATTCGGCTATTCCTATTTTAATACTTATATCATCAACATATACGGCTCCTTTTCCACCGGAATAGTAAAGGAAAATCCTTAAAATGTTTTTATCCGTTTTGATGAATGGAAATTGGACAGTTCCCTCAACATACTCCCAACGGGCAGGAACCGATGTTGTCTTTAACGGCAATGGCGCCCACCCATCCGATATCCCGCGGGGTTCTATACTATTTATTACAATTGCCGCCCTATTGGCAGTATCTTTGCTGTATAACCACATAGAATAATGCGCATAAAGATTTTCGCCAAAAGGAATCTGCTCCGGATGAATGGTAATACCGGGTCCGAAGACATGTTGGGAGTCAACGAGCGCTGAATATTTGCCACTATGGGCATATTTTGTAGTTAGATTATTCTCGGATCCCCAGCTGTTATGTTCAAAGTCATTGAAAAAAGTTAGATTGTCAAGGTAACCAATATCGTTCAGCGAATCGGTATAGAAAATCCCTTTGTACCTGTCGCCTGTTTTCAAAAATACTTTCCAATATCTCCCTTTGCTCATGCTGTCGCGCGACATTATCAGATGCATGTATTGATATTGCTGGACGCAGTTAAGCGCCACAAGAAATAGCGCAATTGTTATTGCAGTAGTTGTAATGAGAGGTTTCACAAATATTGAATCCAGAAACAGAGCGAGAAGCAGGGCGAAGATGGCGTAAAAATCTATAAAAACGCGCATGCCGTAACTGTCGCCGTAATACCAGCACCACCAGCAGGAAAGTATATAAGTAGAGGGGATGAAAAAGAAGAGAAACAACCAGAAACTGTAAATATCCTTTCTTAAAAAAATCATCAATCCTCCTGCAACGGCTATAAAAATGACGGGGGTATAGACAAATAACCCTTTACGGAATCCAAATAACATCGACCAAAAGTGCGGATGCAGGAAATAAAACGTTTCGGTGGAATAACTGCGGATAAAATAAGAACCCGTTTCCTCATGCCATACCATCATTTGAAGCGCCAGAACTATTAACGCCGGTACGGCTATGCCTAACAGATTAAGTGGTTTGATACCATTACGAATGAATTTTAATGTATTCGCTGAACTGCCTGCCAAAAATGGAATTAGCGCAACAGATAGAATATTAACCGGTCTTACCAATACAACTAGCGCAAGAATACAGCCGAGTTTCCAAAACCCATCTCTGCGTGCGCCAGACGCCAATTTTTTAGCATAGTAACAGAACCCTGCTATGAGCGCGAATGAGTAAACATGACTCATTGTCGGCTCTATGGTGGCATAGTAAAACAAGTTAGTGGCAAAAAGTACTATAGAGATTGTAAAATAAATAACGCCATCTCTGACTTTATATTCAAGAAGGAGCTTGCGGGTATATCCCAGCCCTGTAATAAGATAAAATAAGCCGCCGATAGAGGCGCCAAACTGAAAGAAAATAGAATACCCGTTTGTGCTGAAGCCGAAAAGATAACTTATAAAATAAGCAAGCAGAAAGAAGGGTGTAAGTAGAACCGCTACGCCTGCAAAGTATTTATCGAAAACTTTACCATCCTTACTGTAACAGGACTCATGCAGCCCCTTGTTCAGCTTCTCTAACTTATCAAAATTAAAGTTATGGTAAATGAATATGGAGGGCAGATAGGCATAGTAACCACTTCCATCGCTTGTGATAAGGGACGTCCAACGGTTATCGGTCCATCGGTTTTTAACGGAATAAGTAAGACAGATGAACGAAATAGCCAAAAAAAATAAAAAGGGTATTCTCTTTTTGTATCTCCAAACCCTTCTTCCGGCTTCGGTCATTTACTGTAAAAAGTGGATTATCTTTTCGGCAAGCTCCACGGCAATCCTGCCTTGGGCTTCCTCGGTAGAACCGCCAATATGAGGCGACAGAGAGATTTTAGGATGGGTTAATATCTCCTTTTTGGGAGTCGGCTCACCGTTAAATACATCAAGAGCGGCGTGAGCTATATGCCCGGAATTAAGTCCTTCTATCAGGTCGGCTTCATTTATAACGCCGCCCCTGGAAGCATTAACGAGCATAACGCCTTTTTTCATCTTCTTTATTTCCTTCGCGGTTATAAGTTCGCCGCCGGGTACGTGCATGGATATGAAATCGCTGTGCAATAAAACTTCGTCAAGCGATAAGGTCTTTATATTAACCTTAACCTTCGGATTTACCGGAATGTCTAGTTCGAGGTTTGCTTCCGAAATAAATGGGTCGTAAGCCAAAATCTGCATACCGAGTGACAAACCAAGTTTTGCCGCCGTCTGACCAATTCGCCCAAAGCCGATTATGCCAAGGGTCTTGCCGCTTACCTCTATGCCTTTCGAGCAGGTCTTTTTTAGTTGTGCAAATTCCTTCTGTCCGTTTTCAGGCATTTTTTTATTCGAATAATCGAGCGAGCGAGCCATTGCGAAAATATGCCCTATCACCAACTCTGCTACCGAGAGCGACGAAGCGGCCGGTGTATTTACCACCTGAATATTTTTGCTCTTGGCATAATCAACATCAATGTTGTCCATACCCACGCCGCCGCGAGCTATGAGTCGCAGTCCCGGGCATTTATCAATCAGCGCCTTATTCACCTTGGTGGCGCTGCGCACCGTAAGCGCTATATATTCGTTCTCATTGATGACATCCGCAAGTTCCGTCTGCGGTACATTTTCCGTTATCACAATAAATCCGGCATTTTCAAGAAGTTTTATTCCTTCCTGTTCCATCCCGTCATTAGCAAGTATTTTCTTCATATCAATATTTATATTGTATCGCCAAATGTTTCGGATAAAGGCGCCTTCATTTAAGAATTCTTCTCAATTTAAAATGCGACTCTGTCAGGCATGCTTTTTTTCAAATTCCTTCATTACATCCGTCAGCGCTTTTACACTTTCAAGCGGCAGTGCATTATACATGGAAGCCCTGTAACCGCCCACGTCGCGATGCCCCTTTATACCGGATATGCCTGCTTCCTTCCACATTTTGTTGAATGATTCCTCCAGTTCGGGTTTAGTAAGCAGAAAACAGGCGTTCATAAGCGACCTGTCCTTTTTCTCACATGTTCCGGTAAAAAGCGAATTACGGTCTATTTCGTCATACATGGTGTCTGCTTTTGCCTTATTTATCTTCTCTATCCAGGCAAGTCCGCCGTTTTTCTTAAGCCATTTAAGCGTAAGCAGGCAAACATATATAGGGAATACCGGCGGTGTATTGAACATAGATTCACCTTTAATGTGCACTTGATAATCCAGCATGGAGAGCAGCTTTCTGCCCGTTTTTCCAAGCAAACTTTCTTTTACCGCTACCAGCGTAGCGCCTGCCGCTCCTATGTTTTTTTGCGCTCCGGCGTAAATCAGGTCAAATTTACTGAAATCGGTCCTGCGGCTGAAAATATCAGATGACATATCGCAAACCGCCGGAACAGGAGAATTGGGAAAGCTATGCATCTGGGTTCCGTAAATGGTATTATTGGATGTAAGGTGCAGATAGCTTAAACCGGCAGGTATGGCGTAGTTGGAGGGTATGTAGCTGAACTTTTTATCCTCCGAGGAGGCAACCACATTTACATTGCCGATTAATTTAGCTTCTTTTATCGCCTTTGTCGCCCATACCCCCGTATTCACATATCCTGCCGTACCGCCTTGAGGCAGCAGATTGTATGGAACCATGGCAAATTGCGTGCTGGCGCCGCCGCCCAAAAACAATACCTGATAGTCGTTTCCGAACCCCATCAGTTCTTTAACAAGCGCCCTTGCCTCCTCCATTACATCTATAAAATCTTTGCTGCGGTGCGATATTTCGAGAATGGAGAGTGAAAGGTTGTTAAAATCCAGGATACCGGCGGCGGATTCTTTAATTACTTCGGCAGGCAATATAGCGGGACCTGCACTGAAATTATGTACTTTCTTCATAACGGGTTCAGAATTTTGGTACAAAGGTAACTATATTTCAGCCCCCCGCTTTAAAGATTATTTATCAACCTGTGTTTAGCGCAAATCATTTTTCTGCACTTTTTATTTATCCGGATTATATAGCGAGTGCGCATCGAAATCATGTTCTTTTTTGTTCATATCCGGCGCGTGTTTAGAAGGGTCTATGTAATCTTTATCCTCGGAGTTTGACGGATTGCGGGCATCAATGTCAGCCATATACTGCCACCCGGACCCCTTATAGGCAAGGCAATCAACAATAAAGCTTGGAGCATAATATTGATATTGTCCAACAAGTTGTGCCTCCATAGGAGCAAGATGATCGAAAACTATAATGTTCTTTTTGCTGTTGTAGGTAAGCGACATAAATGCATTCGCCGAATACTGAAAAATTATCCTCCTGAAGTTGCCCCTGCTGCCCGGAGGCGGCTTTTTGAATACAGCCATACCGAAAGATGGCTCTCCTTTGTCGTTGAACGACAGAACGTCTATTATCTTTCTTGTAATAATGCTGCTGTATCCCTGCCATGCAAGCATCATGTAAATGGTTTTACCGGCATATCTTTCAGGTACAACTTTATAATAAAGCATTCCAAACCACTTGTCGGGTGTGTAAACTGCATCATGAGGATCGGTTATCTCTGCGCTTTTATCATTCAGTTCATAGAGTATGTAGCGGTGTGCGGCATGATTATAGGATTGTATAAATCCATAGTATAAAAATGTGCCGTCGTTTTTAGCTATGTCCCATGTTATTATTCTGAATTGATTATCCGGTGACGTAATTCTTCCAATGGTAGTCAGTGAATCAAAAGGATAATGTATGGAGCCGGGCAGTTCAAGGGCTGACCTTAAAACATGCAGAAAATGCCTGTTCGCATCTAATTTCTCCTTGTCGGTACTGTGTTCCGATATTTTATCGTACTGGAGCGTCTTGAGGGTATCTTCATACCCTCTGAAAAGCATCATAGTATCATTATCGGAGTATGAAAGCGATTTTGCATCCGCGGCAGGGAAATGTAAACATGAAAAAATCCAAAACGACCAAAATAGGCGCATCCGGTTTCGGTTTAATGATGTAAATTTACGCAATAATCGCGTTATCATCCGTTCACAAATTTTATAAATTAAATTTGCCAGGTGACTTATTCCGTAAGACATATCAATTTATTATACGAGGCGCTTGAAGACAACCGGCAGGCAGCCGAAGTACTTGCCAGCGAAAACAAAAACCTATATGTTCTTGAATCGGCATTACGAGGTAATATAGAGGCGATGAACTGGCTATTTGAGAATGATAAAATTCTTGCAGCGTTCGATGCCGGGGTAGGGGGCAACAAATCGGCAATACGTTTACTGGTAAAGATGAAGGAATTTGAATGGGCTGCAGTTGCCAACTTTATAAAAGGCGATAAGAAAGCGTTGGAATGGCTTAAAAGCAATAAACTGAATCATTTAATCCGACTCGCATTCAGCATTAAAAAAGTGTTGTAACCGAAGGCAAGATGTCTGAACAAATAAACTGCGATTCAATTGGGGATTACTCAAATAAGGAGCTGGAGGAGGGCATCGACTTTTATTATAGCGAAGATGGTTATAAGGTCTTCACGGAAGCATACCATACTAAACGAGGGTACTGCTGCAAAAACGACTGCCGGCATTGCCCTTATCGTGTAAAGAAAAGAGAAAGAAATAATAATTCGAAGGAAGTTAGTTAGAAACGAAGTTCACTTACTCATGTCTTTGCCTTACGCTTTCAAGGTACGCTCCTTTTTAGTAATTGAAAAAACGTATGATAGAATATCCCGCTCTTTTGCGTCAAATTTCTTGTGTCTCCGTACAAACACCCTGCCTGCTGTTTCACAGGCATCCTGTAGTCGGTAGGTCGTAATCCCTGCGGCGCCTCCCCAGCTGAAGGATGGTACAAATTTATTCGGAAATCCCGCCCCAAAAATGTTCGCGCTTACACCTACAACTGTTCCGGTATTGAACATGGTATTAATGCCGCACTTTGAGTGATCGCCCATAATCATACCACAAAATGTGAGTCCCGTCGGAATTTCCCGTTTTTCTGCATAACTCCACATTTTAACCTCCGAGTAATTATTTTTAAGATTGGAATTGTTGGTATCGGCTCCAAGGTTGCACCATTCGCCTAACACCGAATTACCAAGGAAGCCGTCATGTCCCTTATTCGAATATCCGAATATTACGCTATTATTTACTTCGCCGCCTACTTTGGAGTATGGTCCAATGGTGGTCGGTCCGTAAATCTTAGCTCCTGCCTTAACCACGGCTCCTTCGCATATTGCAACAGGTCCCTTAATCACTGCACCTTCCATTATTTCGGTATCTCTGCCAATATATACCGGTCCCGAACCAGAGTTTATAATTGCGCATTCCAGTTTTGCCCCTTTTTCAATAAAAATATTTTTACCTAATAATGTATTGGTGATGGAAACGGAGGCGGATTTCCTGCCCCGGGAAAGTCGTTTGAAATCTTGCTCCAGAGCGTCTCCGTTTTTCAGGAAGATTTCCCATGGTCTTCCGATCCTAAACAAACCGTCTTTTCTCCATTCCACCCTTTGATATTTCCCCTCTCTAGTTGTTCGTCTTCCCGAATTTTTGGCAATAATGATGTTATCGCAGGTAAGCATCTTATCAGCCCTAAGATTTTTTATTGCCTTTACCATGTCCGAATCCGGCAGAACTGAAGCATTTATCCAGATGTTATCATGTACTCCTGACACATTCAGAGGATATTTGTACGACAAATATTGTTCTGTTTGAACCGAAAAATTAGTTCCTAACTCATATTCCCATTTCTCGCGCACAGTCATTATACCTATCCTTATTTCACAAACCGGACGGGTGAAGGTAATGGGCAAAAGTTGTTGTCTTATATTCGGGTCGTCAAAGAGAATGTAATTCATCGTAAATTAACCTGTAATTCGTTGGGAATAGGACAAAGTTAATAAGTTTTGTTTATACGGGTTGAGTTGTGCTTCTTAACTATATTTCTAATTTTAATGTCATTCTGGTTCATAATTTCGAGAAAGGCATAAGTCCATCACTTAAGAAAGATTTATATAGAAATGCCTGATTACAAAATGTTATTAACCGGTTGGTATTTAATGAAAATGGAGGGCTACTTAACTACCTTTGCCGAATAAAAGTTACCGTTCTCGTCGGTAATTGAAACGAGGTAAACACCGCCGGCTAAATGGCTGATACCGCTAATTTCTATAAGGGAATTGCCGCCTGCACCCGCAACTGCCGATTGTCGGTAAACTGTACGTCCCATCATATCAACCAATTTTACCGACAGGGTTTGTTGAATGGAGGAGTAAAATTCAACCGTAATAATATTCAGAAAGGGGTTTGGATAAACTTTGGTCAATACCCCAGCCGTTTTTATTTCAGGTGAACCAAGGATGGTATTGGCTAAGCAGAAATCGGGGATGCCCCATCCCAGTGAATCATTAGGGTGTGAATAGAGGGTAGCGCTCTGCTTAATTGCTCTAATGATTTGCATATTTGTGGCGCTGGGATTCGCCTGCCACAGGCAAGCTACTGCGCCCGCAATGATAGGAGTCGCAAAGGAGGTGCCGCTGCCGTTGGTGACGCCTCCGGAAGGCGAACAGATAGCTATACCAGACGCTTCTGCTACAACATCAGGTTTTATTCTGCCGTCAGCAGTAGGTCCTGTTCCGCTGAAGGAAGCGTAGTTTCCCGAACCGTCAACTCCCCCTACGGTTAGAATACTGTCAGCATCAGCCGGCGAATCAATATGCTGCCAGGGACTTCCGCCATTATTACCTGCAGCCACACATACTACTAATCCCTTCTCGGACGCAATTGTTGCCGCTTCACTTGCCACCGCAAATTTGCCATTCATTTCAGCGTAGGTATAGTTGTCAAAACCTTCATCGAATGTGGTATAACCCAGTGAAGAGGTGATTATATCGGCGCCGGCGCTGTCGGCATACTCGGCAGCTGATGTCCAGTTATCGTCCTCTATACGATGCTCCGATGCAATATCTTCAGTACGCAGTAGATAATAGTCAGCATCAGCGGCATCGCCCAAATATTGTCCGGTGAGGTTTCCCGCCATACAACCGAGCACCATTTGTCCGTGATTATCTATATTATTGGTATCATCATAAACAAAGGGTATTTCCCAAACAAAATCCCAAGTTCCCAACACTCCGCCCCTGTTATAAAGCGAGTCGTAGGCGGGTAGCCACTTTGCAATACCGAAGCGGGCGTCAATCTGCGCTATCTGCATCCCCTTTCCCCTATAACCCTTATTATTCAGGCAATCTACACCTATCATGTGTTCCTGGTTATAAGCTGAACCAAGGCTAAAAGAATCAATCGAACCGATGTTTGAAGCCCCTCCGTATCTTTCAACAAAACCGTTTGCGGGTGATTTTAGCCCTCTTGAATTATAATTCCCGTCCTTCAATTTATTAATGGTCACAAGTGTTCCGTTCTTTACAAAGGGAAGCGCTCTGATAAGGGCTAATTTAGTGGTATCCGGGGCATAAATACTGATGGCGTTGAACCACCGGCTTCTATTTAAAAGCGTGACTCCTTTTGACACTACGCTGTCTATGTATTGCGGATTGGGCGGCAAGTCGTTCATCTGTATCGCAATATTATACTTGCTGCGTCTCGCCAATGCCCTTGCCGATAAATATGCGGATGGATTCGTCAATGAGTAAGGGCTGCCATTTTTATCCGTAAACTCTATCCAATACTTGTAAGGTTGGGAGTAAACAAAAGCAGCGTAAAGTTCAAAAGCAATTAATAACACTACTATTTTTTTCATAAAAACATTTTATAATTGATTAGGATAGAATTAAATCTTTTATCAAATCAACAGAAACCTATTTTTCACCCAATACCTCTACAAATCCCTTACGGTCGAATTCGCCTTTGGAGCAAGTCGCTTTAAGAATATAGTAATAAACTCCATCAGGTACCAAATCCTGGGTGTTTAATACTCTGCCGTTCCATGGCATAGTCGGGTCGGTGGAGATAAAAACCTCTTTACCCCAGCGGTCGTATATTATAATAGAATACGATGTAAAATTCGCCCATGATGAGGGTTCGCGACTTGGATAAAGGGAGTCAACCGAAACCACAAAATCATCGTTGATGCCATCATTATTCGGGGTAAATACATTAGGTACATATAAATCGTTGCAAAGTTTTACTACTGTGATGGTTACCGTCCTCTGCGATGTACATCCGCTGCTGTCGGATGCGGTTACGGTATAGGTTGTAGTAACCGATGGAGTAGCTATGGGATCCGGGCAACTTATACAACTTAATCCGTATTCAGGCGTCCAGATGAAGCCGGTATCGCCAATGCCGCTCGCGCTTAACTGGGCGCTATCACCGGGAATAATAGTCGTATCACGTCCGGCATAGAGTGAAAGGTTCTTTAAGGTGACTGTTGTTTGAACTGTGTCCGGGCATCCTGCTGATACAATTACGCTTAATACTGTATCGTTAGAGGGTGTTATCGTTATGGAACTTGTTGTTGCACCGTTACTCCATTTATAGGTTCCTCCTCCGGTGGCGGTGATGGTTACCTGCTCTCCGGCGCATATCGTCTGCGGTTTACTTATGGTGGCTGCAGTGCGGTTGGCAACTGTTACCGTTACGGCAGTATCTTTGCTGCAGGAACCGTTGGTTATACCAATTGTAAAGGTGGTGGTTGCCGCTGGGGTTACGGTTATGCTGCTTGTAGTGGCGCCATTGCTCCAACTATAAGTTCCACCGCCTCCGGCATTGAGAGTTACTGAATCCCCTTTGCAAATAGTGATATTAGGATTGATGGTAACGGCAAGTGTATTTACGGTAACTTTTACGGTTCCACTATCGGAGCATCTGCCATTACGCACAACCACCGTATAAGTAGCGGTACCGTTGGGGGTCACGGTTATGGCGCTTGTGGTGGCTCCAGTATTCCATAAATAGTTACCGCCACCGGTTGCATAAAGCACCGCAGTATCGCCGGTACAGATATTCCGGTTCGGGCTTACAGTTATTGTGGGCGTATTATACACATCAACGGTTATAGAGGCGCTATCGGTACATGTACCGTTATGTACAACTACAGTATATGTTGTAGTGTTGTTCGGAGTAACATTGATACTGCCGGATGTAGCCCCGTTGTTCCATCTGTAAGTTCCGCCGCCTGTTGCTGTCAGAATAGTATTACTCCCTTTGCAGATGGCGGTGTCGCCGTTCATTGTTATAGTCAACGCCCCTGCAGTAACATGTATATTTCTTTTTACAGTATCAGTACCGGCGCAGGAAGTGATAATCGCCTGTACCATGTATGTGCCCGATGTGCTGTAAACAACTGTTGGGTATTGTGAGTTTGAGCTAGCCGGATTACCCCCGGCAAATGACCAATTCCAGTTTACAGACATATCTGTGGAATCGTAGGTAGTAATGCCGGTAAAATGCACAGTATCGTTTCCGCAGGCAATTGTATCGGAAATCAGGAAGGAACTGGTAGGGGAGTATTGCCAAAAGTCATTTAAAAAGGGACCGGAAAAGGTTCCGGTGCTGTCTGCACCGACACCAATATATCCAGTGTCATTTATAGCAAAAGCAGCTCCATAAGACCGCGCAATCCGTCCTAACTTGCTAAACTTACACCATGATGCGGTTACAGTATCGTAAATTAAGCCAAGAGGCATGGACTTTCCTGTACCGTCTCTTCCCGCGCAGACATAAGCCTTTGTTCCAATTACAAAGGATCGCGGACAACCGCACAATCCATTTAGACGTGCCGGGACTGGAGCTATTGGCGTCCAAGTATCAGTTCCAGTATCATACCTGTACATAGCGTTATGATAATTCGAACCATCCCAACCAGCGCCGGCATAGCCCGTCTTTCCAATCGAAAATGTCAGCAGCCCCTCTAACTGACCTCCAGGAAAATTTGACTTCTGTGTCCAAGTATTTGTAACACCATTGTACATCCAGACACTTGGATTATAAGGCGGTCCCCCATTTGAACCGCAAACAACCCAACATTTTTCACCAATTACGAAACATGAAGCGTCATACAATCCTAATGCGGGAAAGGATGCCATTGCAGTCCAAGTGTTTAATAAAGGATCGTAACGCCAAAGGTCTGTCGCCATCGTATTAAATGATGTTTGTCCTAATCCGACATACCCGTAACCACCCATACTGAAATGGGTAGGCGACCACGACCCTTGACCAGGATAATTGGCTATTTGACTCCAAGTATTGGTTATTTGATTCCATCTATAAAAATCATTTAAATAACTTCCATCATAACCGCAACCAATGTAGCCATAATTATTAATGGCAAACTCTGCGACCAGCGTGCGAGGCGTTCCTAAAAAATTCGCCTTCTGCGTCCATCCAATCTGTCCAAAGCCAACTTTGCCGATAAGAAATACAGTCACCGTAATTATAAATTTATTCCAATACATACATAAGTATCTAAAAATACATGATTATATCTTTTATTCAATATTTTAGAATTCTCAAACAAAGTTATGTTTTTTTTCGATATAATTGAACTTCAGCAAATCCATTCTGCTTATTAATTTAGAGATACCTGAAAAACCGATTTAAATGTACAGCAAAAGAGCGATATCACCTACTTGTATCAGGTTTAAGAATTATCCGATAATTGTCAATTAGATTAAAATCCCCTTGTTAGAGTTTATCGCTAAATTTGTCCGATGGCAGATATAGCGTTTTGTAGCTTTTATATTATTCTTTTTTCCATTATCATTTTAAAGGCGGAATTTTTCAGATTACCGGCATTCGGCCCATATACCACTATTTATCTCTTTTATCTCAAATTGATTTGTGCTGTTGCGCTTTGGTATCTATACTCGCATATATCAGCCCAACGCTTTACTTCCGATATATTCAAACATTTCGACGATGGTGTTATCCTCTATAATCGTATCCATAAAAGTCCCGGCGACTTTATAAAAATGATTACGGGCATTCACGATTCGGACCCCGCTATCCATGCGATATACGCACAGATGAACAGTTGGGCGAATGGCAATCAAAGTTTATTTTATGATAACAGCCATTTTATCATCCGGTTGAACGCCCTATTCATGTTATTATCACTAGGACATTACGGGGTGCATGTAATTTTTATGTGTTTTCTTTCACTTACAGGTCTTGTTCTGATTTACAAGAGGTTTTACAGGGTATGTAGCAACACGCGTATTGGTCTTTTAGCGGCTATATTCTTATTTCCTTCAGTTTTACTCTGGTCATCAGGAATAATAAAGGAGCCGATTGTTTTTGCCGGAATGGGATTGCTATTATATTATTTTGATAATCTAATGCAGAGTCGGGGAAACAAGTTAAAGAATATTATCCTTACGCTTCTCGGAATTGTTATCATCTTTGAGAATAAATCCTATGCAGCCATCTGTGTATTACCATGTATGCTATCTGATTTGGCTATAGGCGGGCTCTCTTTTTGCAGAAGGAGACCGGGACTCACGTATCTTACAATTACATCCTGTTATTTGTTTCTCGGCATTAATATAAATTTGTTCGGGGCGCCTATAAGTCCGCTGGGAATACTGGCAGCAAAACAAACGGACTTCAACCATATTGCAAATAGCGGAATTTATCTTGAAGAAAAAAACGATAATGATACTTATGCCTTCCTGCCATCAGAGGACACCTTGTTACTGTTGCCTGCCTCAAATTATACCGATTCTATTCTGCGAAATAGAGGTTTTGGGTTCATGTCCTGTCCGGCTTTTACCAGTTTTGAGATAAGAACTAAGAGATTCGCATACTTCACACTCCGGCAGGGAACAAAATATAAGCAGTTCCACAATCATTATGGTGATACCACCTGCCTTACCGCCGAAACTAAAACCCTTTACTGGCTTCAGGTTTATGGTGAACCGGCGAAAAGCAGGATACAAATAGAGCCCATATCACATACTTTAGCAGGTTTGATATCCCACGTTCCACAGGCGCTTGCTATAACACTAATCCGTCCTTTCCCCGGCGAAATTCATTCACTTACAGCATTTCTTGAATTTGTAGAGAATATTTTATTATGGGTGTTGGTTATAGTTGCATTCATTTCACCAAAGCGATTTTTAAAATCAGTAAAGAGCGAAATCATCATCCGGAATGAATTTTGGAGGACATTTTATTTTTGTCTAACATATTGCTTGCTCATGTTCACTCTTATAGGGCTTGTAACGCCACTGTATGGCGGGATTGAAAGATACAGAACGCTTGCCATGCCTTTTCTTCTTATTTTGTTGCTGCTAATCTTTTATAAAAGAACTCAATCTTAATTATGCCGTTATTTCCCGAACGACTTAGCCGCAAGAAGTCCATACACGATATTCTCCGGCAAATTGATGAGGATGATAAAAATAATTCTGTACCGCAGTTCAGGCGCATATTGTCGGTAAGAGACCTGACTGCGATGGGAATAGCCGCTATTATTGGTGCGGGCATATTCTCAACGGTAGGTAAAGCATGTTATGATGGTGGTCCGGGTGTAATATTTCTCTTTATTATCACGGCTATCGTTTGCGCATTTTCAGCCCTCTGTTACGCCGAATTTGCCGCTCGCATCCCAATTTCAGGAAGCGCTTATACCTATTCATACGTAGCATTTGGCGAATTTGTTGCGTGGATTATCGGCTGGGACCTGCTCATGGAATATGCCATTGGGAATATAGTAGTAGCTATTTCATGGTCAGCCAATCTTAATAGTTTACTTCAAAATATGGGCTTTCATCTGCCGGGTTTTTTAAGTTACAGTATGCTCGATGTAAAAAACGGTAATGACACCTTTCTGGCTCTCGCCTTACGGCACCATACGGCATCAGCTGATATTCAAACCATGCATAATACTTGGATAAATGCGCCACATCTGGCGGGAATACCGGTAATTTTAAACATTCCTGCACTTCTTATAACGGTATTTATAACATGGCTCGTTTTTGTAGGAATCAAGGAGTCAAGAACGGGTGGGAACATAATGGTTGCCTTTAAGTTAATCATAATAATAATGGTAATAGCCATTGGTTTTTTTTATGTAACTCCCTCTAACTGGATTCCATTTCTGCCCAACGGGATGGGGGGCGTTATGAAAGGAGTATCGGCTGTATTCTTCGCATACATCGGTTTTGATGCCATAACCACCACTGCCGAAGAATGCAAAAATCCGCAGCAAGACCTGCCGAAAGGTATGATTTATTCTCTCATTATTTGTACCGTTCTATATGTATTTATCGCCCTCGCCCTTACGGGAATGGTAAAATATACCAACCTGAATACGGGTGATTTTCTAGCTCATGCCTTCAACCTGATTGGGTTGAACTGGCTTGGGGGTATAGTTGCTTTAAGCGCTCTTGTAGCTACCACAAGCGTTCTATTAGTTTTCCAACTGGGACAACCCCGTATTTGGATGAGTATGAGCCGGGACGGTTTATTGCCGCCATCTTTTAAGAAAATTCATCCCAAATACAGGACTCCCTCTTTTTCCACCATCGTTACCGGGCTTATGGTAGGTATTCCGGCGCTTTTTCTTGATTCCGATTTTGTAACCGACCTCACGAGTATCGGCACCCTCTTCGCCTTTGTTCTTGTGTGCGGTGGGGTACTTCTGTTGCCGAAGGACATCGTAAATCCAAAGCCGAAATTCAGCGTACCATATATCAACGGTAGGTTTTGGCTCCCGGTTATACTAGCGGTTGTTTTTATGGTCATTAACTCTGTTTATCCAAAATTTTATTCCGCTATTCTGATGCCGCGTAAAGCTGCGGCCGTAAGCCATACCACTGTAGTAGCTGTGTTGTGGCAAAACACACCTTATTATGTCTTTGGTTTACTATGCGTATTTTTCACCATTCTCTCGATTGTCCGAAAACTATCACTTATACCTGTGCTCGGTCTTCTCTCATGTTTTTATCTGATGACCGAACTGGGAATTTTGAACTGGGCAAGGTTTTTTATCTGGCTCATCATAGGACTTGTTATCTATTTTACTTATGGAATAAAACACAGTAAACTAAGAAATATAAGTTAAAAATGAATGCGGTTAATTCAGAAGGGGTTTTAATTTTAACAATGGCAGATGGATACATCATGTTGAAATTTTTTAAATCCGGGCTGACTTCACCGAATACTGAAAACAAATAATTGCATAATGAACGGTCGGTATTTGAGGGTACAGATAGTTATTAGCACAGCCAAGCGTATTGTTACAGGACACAGTATTTTTTTGGCATACCGATCACAATTGAACCCGATAGCTATCGGGACGCGATCGTAAAATCAATTACGAGCAGTGCATATTTCTGCGTTTTATCATTTTATCTAAAATCTGCTTTTTCCGTTTCGTAGTTCATAGAAAAACAGGCGATGAACTTTAGAATTCCTAATTTTGTATTATGCCTATTATAAATTCCATAGTGTCATGGTTAATGAAGAAGCGTATGCACCAGATAGAACTATTCATCAAATATCCTTATGAGGTTCAGCAGGAGTGGTTCAGAAAACTACTCGATTCAGCTAAGGATACCGAATGGGGAAGAATGTATGGATACTCATCCATTAACAGTGTGGAAGAATTCCGTAGTCGCGTTCCCGTTCAGGAATACGACGACCTCAAGCCATATATTGACCGGCTACGTAAAGGAGAACAAAATATTCTTTGGAATAGCGATATTGTATGGTTTGCTAAGTCGTCGGGTACAACAAACGATAAAAGCAAATACATCCCGGTAAGCGAGGAATCACTCAATGATTGCCATTACAAAGGCGGGAAGGATATGTTAACGCTATATTGCAACACCTATACTGATACGCACATGTTCGACGGTAAAACGCTCTCACTGGTAGGAAGCTTTAACAGCCCTGATGACTCATTATTTGCGCGTGCCGGAGATCTTTCAGCCATACTCACGGAGAATTTACCGCTCTGGGCGGAATTCTTTCGTGCACCAGACCGTTCGATAGCGCTTATGAGCGAATGGGAGGAGAAAATGGATAAGTTCGCTAAAGCGGTAATGAATGAGAATATAACCGTATTAAGCGCGGTGCCATCCTGGTTGTTGGTACTACTTAATCATACGCTTTCGGGGAGCGGAAAACAGAGCATTGCTACACTTTGGCCTAATCTTGAAGTTTATTTTCATGGAGGGGTAAACTTTTTACCTTATAGGGAACAATTTGTCGAAATGTTCAAACCGCTTGATGTGCATTACTGGGAAATATACAATGCCTCGGAGGGCTTTTTCGGGCTGCAAAGTAGCGCTAATAACAGCAATCTATTGTTAATGCTTGACTATGGTATTTATTATGAGTTTATCGAAGTCAAAAATATCGCCAGGCGTGAGCCATGCCTCTCCTTACATGAAGTAAAGCCGGGTATCAACTATGCGCTAGTAATATCAACCAGCGGAGGATTATGGCGCTATCTGATTGGAGATACCATTATGTTTTCATCGGTTAATCCATTTATGTTCACCATAACTGGCAGGGTAAAGCACTTTATCAATGCCTTTGGAGAAGAACTGATTATTGATAATGCAGAAAAGGCGTTAAATGCGGCATGCGAGCGCACCGGCGCCATTGTTCAGGAATATTCAGTCGCTCCTGTTTATATGAAAAAGGGGGCTAAAGGAGCTCACGAATGGCTCATCGAATTTAAGAAAATGCCAGATAACCTTAACTATTTTAAAGAATCACTTGATAATGCCTTGAAAAGCCAGAATTCAGATTACGAAGCGAAGCGATATAAGGACATAACCCTTACTGCGCCAATTATACAAACATTACCGGAAGGTACATTTTTCAGGTGGATGAAGATGAGGGACAAACTGGGCGGGCAGAATAAGGTTCCCCGGTTGTCGAATGACCGACGGTATGTTGAGGAGATTTTACAGTTGGTAAAAGATGTAGTGGTACAAAAATAAAGTTACCTTATTTATCGACCTATGACCGGTTCGAATGTATCCTCTGTACAATTTGCAAGTTCACTCTGGTACTGTTCCGGAAATGGGGGTTCGAGTAAAGAACCGCGCAATATATATGGATAAGTTTCCGCATACGTCTTTATTTCAGAAGCGCTAACTCTACGGTAGATTAGCGACCGGTGCATCTTACCGGGCTCTGAAATTCCCGCAGCTCCCATCAACTCTATTGCGCTTTTTACAGTTTCTTTATGGAAGTTTAGCACCCTTGTTTTTTTATCGTCCACTACTAAACCTCTTTGTAAATCCTTATCCTGGGTTGCTACTCCAGTGGGACACCGGTTGGTATTACATACCAATGCCTGTATGCAGCCCAAAGCAAGCATCATGGCTCTTGCACTATTACACATATCGGCGCCCAGTGCAAAGAGTTTAACCATATCGAATCCGGTAGCTACCTTTCCTGAAGCTATAACGCGGATGTGACGCCGCAGTGCAAAACCGTTAAGTGCATCGTGCACAAATGCCACTGCATCGCGGAGGGGCATGCCAACGGAGTTAGAAAATTCGAGAGGAGCCGCACCCGTACCACCCTCGCCGCCATCCACGGTAATAAAATCGGGGCTTATCCCCGTTTTAATCATCGCCTTACAAATCGCTAAAAACTGACTTTTCATTCCTACGCATAATTTGAAACCCACAGGTTTACCACCTGTCATATCGCGTAATTTTGCAATAAAGAAGAGCATTTCAAGCGGTGTTTCAAATGCAGTGTGATATGGCGGTGAAATAACATCCTTACCCATTTCCACCAGTCGAATGCGGGCAATTTCTTCCGTAACTTTTTTAGCGGGCAGAATTCCGCCATGTCCTGGTTTGGCACCCTGACTTAGTTTAATTTCTATCATCTTTACAGCAGGATGAATAGCACGCTCCCTGAACAGGTCATAGTTGAAAGAGCCGTCATTATTCCGACAGCCAAAATAGCCGGTACCGATTTGCCAAATGATATCACCACCGGGCTTAAGATGATATGGGCTTAATCCGCCTTCACCGGTATTATGTGCAAAATTGCCCAATTTCGCTCCTGAATTCAACGCAAGTACGGCATTCTGACTAAGAGAGCCATAGCTCATTGCCGATATATTCAATACGCTTGCTGAATAGGGCAGCTTGCACTCGGGACCGCCTACTAATACACGCGGGTCGTGATTGAGTTTATGCGTATCTATTGGCTTTATGGAATGGTTTAGCCATTCGTAACCAATTTCATATACATTAAGTTGAGTGCCGAATGGCGTGGTGTCATTTACTTTTTTCGCACGCTGATATATAACGCTGCGGTTTAGTCGGTTGAAGGGCGTACCGTCAGTGTCACTTTCAATGAAGTACTGATAAATTTTCGGGCGTAGTCCTTCCATCCAATATCGCATTCTGCCAAGTAATGGAAAATTCCGCATGATAGTGTGTCCCGATTGGCTCATATCGTAGATGCCCACTGCTAAAATTGGTGCAATAACAATAAAACACCAATAGAATGGTCGCCAGAAATATCCGAGAATCGCAGTGGTTAAAACGATAATAATAGATAATCGGATGAATAATTTTCTCATTGGTTATTAGAATAAAAGCGTTTTCTAATCAAACGGAGTAATGAAAAGGGAAGGTTTGTACTGCAAATCCCAAATATACTTCTTTATAGTAATATGCTATGCGCATTTTAATTCACTTCTAAAAATGTGCTTATGTATCGGGTTCATAAGTAAATTTTATCTATTTTTACCTTAAGTACTGCCAATGAAAGTTAAATTTTGCTTATTCACCTTTATTCCATTACTGGCAATAATTGCCCCGGAAAGTCATTTTTTACCGCAGTCGGTTCGAACTTCGGATAATGTGCCATTGACATTTACCCTGGAAACGAAAATTCCGCTTAACGGAGGAGCTTATATCACTGATAACTTACAAAACGTGTATGTCTGGAATCACTGCTCATTAAAGAAATATGATCCAAAAGGACATTTGCTTTATATTTATGATGACAGGTCTTATGGTGATATAAGTTCACTCGACGTAACTGACCCAATGAAAATTATGGTATTTTATAAGGACTTTCCAGAGATTGTCTTTATCGATAACACCTTAAGTGTGAATGGAACTCACATCAATCCTTCACGATTAGGTTTCCCCTTAACCTCACTCGCATGTCTTTCACATGATAACGGGGTATGGCTTTACGATGCACAGAATTTGCAACTGGTGCGTCTCGATATGAATATGAACATAAAGCAGGAAACAGGAAGTTTGATGGAATTATTAGGATACCCGGTTAATCCCGATTATTTGCTTGAGTATAACGACTATATATACATGAATGACCCCTCTCTCGGCATTCTCGAGTTCGATGAATTTGGTACTTATTACAGAACCATTCCCGTAAAGGGGTTAACTAACTTTGAGTTACGAGGTGACGAACTTTACTATACCAAAGCGAATCAATTGCATACCTTTCACCTTAATACTTTAGCTGATGATGGAATTTCGTTGCCCGACAGCGTTGTTCATTTAGCCAGAGTAGAAAAAAATCTATTGTTTGAAGATAGCCGCGATACTGTCAATGTATATTTAATAAAATAGCTTCATTTAGAGTAATTCCAAATTCCATAAATAAGGTTACTTAATTGAATCTGCCACAAATAATGCTTCACTTGAAGCAGAAAGGGCTCCAGTTATATCATTCAGTTTGAAAAAATAAAATTGTGCAATAGACAACTCCAATTTACCTCTGTAAATAGCTAAACCGGGCTTATTTTTGAGTGAATCTGAAAACTCAATACCTGCCTTCAAAACAAGGTACAATTCATTAAGGTCACCCTTTGCTTTCAGTTTTGATGCATAGTTTAAGTAATCCTTTAATTTTAAGCTGTCATTCGTTTCACTATCAATAATAAACGAAAGAGTATCAGGTATCAATTTTACTACCAATTGCGCTGACAACATGGAATTAGCAAAACAACCGGTAAAAAGTAAAAGGACAAATCGCCGTCAAAATATAAAGGAAAAATATTGACAACATTTGGCCATATCTGAATTAACTTTTACCGTGTTTAATATCAAAAAATTAAACTATGGGGATTAAGAAAAACCAAAGTCCTTGAACTTTGCCTATAACTTCAAAATGTTAGTGAAACTCCATACGCTTCATTATTGCCGAAAACACCCGTGGAAAGAATCTTTTAACCTGCAGGGCAGCTACTTCCGGTCCACCCACATATATCTCTTCCCGCTGCCATTTTATGGCGTTAATGATTCTTTTGGCGCACCTTTCAGGTGGCATGCCTTTCGCCTGTCCATCTTCCATTTTACCATGTGCAGTTCCTATTCCCGTAAGGGCATTTACCGATACACTTGTTTTAATATAACCCGGACAAACAATAGTAACCTTGATGTTATCTCTGAAAACCTCTGCCCGGAATGCTTCGAAAAAACCCTGTAACGCATGTTTTGAGGCACAGTAAGAGCTGCGAAGGGGTACACTTATTTTTCCCAATACACTGCTGATTACTACAATATGTCCCTGCTGCCTTTTAATCATATCCGGCACTATTTTTTTTACCATTTCTACCACAGAAAAGTAATTTAACTCCATTATCTTTCTATCCACTTCGGGTAATGTATCCTTCACTTGTGAACGTTGACTTATTCCCGCATTACAAATCAAAATATCAATGGACGTGAACTTTTGCTTAATTTTTTCAAGTGCGGGATCTAACTCGTCTCGGCGATACAGGTCTATAGGGACAATTAAGCTATTCGAATCATCAAGACCTGCTTCTTTTTGTACGCGTTTTAGTTCGGGTTCCCTTCGGGCTGACAATATTATTTTTGCCCCAAAATTGGCGAACCCTTTTACCAAAGATTCACCAATCCCGGATGAGGCGCCGGTTATCCAGACCACTTTACCTGTCAAGTTCTGTTTCATAAGAATTCCGAGTAGGAAATAATTGCAGAATTATAATATCGGTTTAAAAGTTGATGCGCAATAACCCGAAGGCGGCTGAAATATTGGGGTTGTTCTGTTTTCCGATATAGGTAAGTACATCGCTGGTGGAAAGATAGAACTGAACTTTATCTCCTATGCCTAAGCATATCCCGAGGGGCATATTAATGCCATAGGTCTGGTTGCCGCAAAGCCCGGCTGATACTGAAATTGACTTACATATATTAAATTGGGCTCCGGCGGCATAAAAGGGGTATTGTATGTTACCAATAACATTGTTCAGGGGAAAATCTACATCTGCAGAAAGTGTTACTATTTTTGAGGCGATATAAGACATACCGGTTCTCAATTTGGAAGGTAGCGCCAGCCAGTAATCCGGACCAGGTGCAAAGTTTAAGAAAGTGCCATCTGCAATTCCGAAGTTACCTCCTATGAGGGAAGTTATACCGTAGTTGTTGGCAGCGAGACGAGGCATATTCGTATCAATAGCGGTAAGTGTATTGTGTTTCCAGTATATTCCGCCTATATCCGTTGCAGCAACGCCGAATCTCCAGTTCTTATAAACAGCACTTAGCCCCAGGTCACCCGCAACTCCCGTTCCCACATTATTAAAAAGATTGCCAACATTGGTTGAGGTAAATCCGGGAATATTACCATAGTTTATACCGTAAGAATTGGTAACGGATGAGCGTGCCTCAAGTCCACCTGGTGTAATGTCTCCATATACATTGGCAAGCCCCCAAAGGTACTTCAATCCCCCTCCTGCGTATATCTTAAAAGCATTAAAGTCAGCATCCTGGGTTTCCGCTTCAGTTCCGGTTTTCTGGTTCGTTGCCACATCAAAAGAAGAAACTGAACCGCCTCCTCCGCCGATTCTAAATATTTCTCGTCCGTAATCGAGGTTTAGCTCCCTATATTGGTATAACGAAAAGTTGGTTCCTGCAAGTTCATTTGATATTTTAGTGGCGAGTGTTTTAGTAGAATCCTGATAGGCGGAGGAATTTAAGCCGTTGAACAATATATCTGCCGCAGTGGGGCTTAAGGTTACGTGGGCGATAACCCTGTCCCGTAAGTTGATTGCAAATCCGCCTATTTTAGGTATTTTGAAGGAGAATGCCGCCCAGTTAACATCGGCATACATATTCAATCCGTTGGGGTTAGAAAGTACATCAGCAAATTGATGTTTTTGTGCTGTAGAAAACGTATCGCCGGGATGAAGTAATAGATTTCTCAAGGTCGAGTAGCTTAATGCGCTTGATTGAACGCTTAATCCGACATTAAGTATGGTGAATGAGAAATGGTGATTGTCAGCCCAGCCCAAATTGGAAGGATTAATGCCGATGCACTCCCAGTCACTTACTACGGCAGTTACCGCTGCCCCTTTGGCAGTTGCTACAGGAAGGCAAAGGTCAATTTGCGCTTTACAAATCAAAGATATTTCAGCAAATAGAAGAAAAAGAAATATTTTTTTCATGGTTGTGGATTTTCGAGAGGTAAAAATACAATAATTTGTGTTCTAATGCTCGTAAGTGATTTTGCGACCGTGTTCCGATAGCTATCGGGCCTCACCTTCGCCCAATCAAAATGGTAGCTTAAAGCTACATAAATGATTCAACGTAGTTGCGAACTTCACCGAATGTGGGATTCAATTGTGGTTGGTATCTTGCCTGAATAGTGCGGTAAATGATGGATATTTGAAGATTATATTTTGCCTTGAAGTTAAACGGCTTCTATTGTCCTTTTATCATTACGAGTAGGGTAGGGGTGATATCTGTTACCAGAATACGTGAATAAAAACCTGCTTCGCCTCAATATAGTTATATTACTTTTGTATGAGTCAATTTCAGGGTAACCGTCTTAAAGAGTTTTGAAGAATTTATACTATTAGCGTTATTAATATTTCCATGCCAAACACTCTATCCTTATTTTTAACTCAAATCTATTTATGAAACGATTAGGGTTAGTATCCGTTATTACATTACTGCTTATATCATGTAAGCATACCGGTAATGTATCTATTCCGTCAGATGTAATATTGCCGGACAGTATGGCTGTTTTGCTCACTGAAGTTCATACTTTACAGGCATCTTTACAACTCGGTTATTCCAAGAACGATTCTATTATATCTGCCGGTCAGGCATTTGCCGACTTGTGGAAGAAACGCCACATTACGCAGAACGATTATAACCGCTATGTCACATTTTATACTCACCATCCTGAAATGCTCGATTCTGTTTATGAAAAGGTGATAAATAACATCAATCAGCAAAAAGCCGAATTATTAGGTAAGACAAATCATTAACTTTATGTAGTAAGGCGACCATAAAAAGTTAATTTCCCTCATTTCATAATCATTTAATTATCAATAATTCGGTGTTCTCTATATCACTTAATATTTTCACATTAATTGTTATCGTTCTGTATTCTTTAATTATAACTCTTCATTTGATACGATGGCAAAGGATGAGTGAGGTATCAATACCGGTACATCCTTGCTCAATAAAGGTAAGTATAATCATTCCCGCCCGGAATGAAGAAACAAATATTGCTAGTTGCCTTAAGTCCATTATCGAACAGGATTATCCGCACGAACTTATGGAGGTTATTATTTGCGATGACCGGTCGGTTGATAATACCATGAATATCGCTATTAATGTTCTAAGTACTGCTAAATTAAACCATAAAGTAATCGCTGTTCCGGATTCATTAAGCGGTAAAAAGAAAGCGATTGAAAACGCGGTAAAAATTGCATCCGGTGAACTTATCATTCAGACCGATGCCGACTGTTATGTACAAAAGCAATGGGTTAATGCAATTATATACGTTTATGAAAGGAGTCACGCTTCCATGATTTGCGGACCGGTGGCCATTTACAAGGAACAAACATTATGTGATAAATTTCAATCAATAGAAATTTGTGGATTATCGCTGATTACAGGTGCTGGAATCGGACTTGGGATGCCAGTGTTATGCAATGGCGCCAATATGGCTTATAAAAAAGATGTATTTCTTGCCGTAGGCGGTTATGCCGGAGCAGACCACATACCTTCCGGCGATGACACCTTACTTATGTCCAAAATAAAAAAGAGATATCGGGGAGGAATTCATTTTATAAAAAGCCGCCAAGCAATCGTATTCACCCGCGCACAGTCCGGGTGGAAAGCATTTTTAAGTCAGCGCATTCGCTGGGCGTCTAAAGGTTTTCGCGGAAGTAACATCTTGAACACCGCTATTGGGTTGATTGTTTTTATGTCTTCATTTTTAGCGCTATCCTCTGGTATTATGTTTCTTTTTATGCAATCTAATTGCATTTTATTCATTATCTCAATTATTTTAAAATTCGGGATTGACTTTTTATTGCTAACTTACGCCGCTAATTTTTTTGATAAACGTAAATTTTTAGCATTCTTTCCTATTTTTGAAATGATCACAATATTCTATACATCTATAGTTGGACTTATATCACATGTTGCTCCATATAGTTGGAAAGGAAGAAAATATAAGAATGGCGGTACAAGAATAGTACACTAAAGTACATTTAATTAGTAACGATGGACAGATAGAAATAGAATAAGGAAAGTTGACTAACTACGTAAGATGAAATTGCCTATAATTACCCCTTTATTCAAGAAGCGCACAGAGATTGATTCGTATTCGCTGCAAAGTCATGCCTGGAAGCGGTTTAAAAAGAATCGACTTGCCATCTGGAGTTTATGCTTCATTATTTTCACTGTTATATTAGCCATACTGGGTTTTCTGATAACGCCTGACTCAACTCCGAATGCGAATAACCAGATACTTGAAATATCTGTCAAACCACCCGGATTCAAAGTTGAGATGCTGCTTGATAGGGAGAATCAAAAAATACCTAAAAAACCATGGTACGAAAAAATGCTTTTTGGTCAACCGAATCGTTTCAGGTATATTCCAATTTATAGATTTGGTTTTAAAGGTACCGATGTTGTATGTGAAGCATATACAGGTAATTCCCCGAATAATGGACCTCTTGTCTCATATAACATGGCGGATATAGTTTATCCGTTGGATTACAGTAAGCCGGTGATTAATGATACTATTAATGGTAAAATAACATGTTATATAATCGGGCAGAAAACCCCTATAACGCGCACGGTAAAAGATTTAAGCGAAGAGATAAAAAAGCATAACATCGTCGAAATGAGATACTGGCTCGGCACTGACCAAGAAGGCAGAGACCTGCTAAGCCGGCTTATTATAGGTACGCGTATTTCTTTGGCAGTGGGCTTTATATCCGTACTTATTGCATTTTCAATTGGTATTCTTTTGGGCGCAACGGCAGGATATTATCAAGGCGCTTGGGATAATTTTGTAATGTGGCTTATTAATGTGGTTTGGTCTCTTCCCACCCTTCTTCTTGTTATCGCTATTACACTTGCTTTAGGCAAAGGTTTTTGGCAGGTATTTATAGCCGTAGGACTTACCATGTGGGTAGACGTAGCGCGGCTTGTGAGGGGGCAGGTAATGACAGTGCGTGAAGAGAATTACATAGAAGCGGCGCGCGCTATGGGTTTTTCAAATTTTAGGATAATACTCCGTCACATTCTACCAAATATCATGGGACCTATTATTGTTGTTGCAGCGGATAATTTTGCATCAGCTATTCTTATTGAAGCGGGCTTAAGCTTTTTAGGTATAGGCGCACAGCCCCCGATTGCATCATGGGGGGCGATGATCAGTCAGAACAGGAGTTTTATACTTACCGATTCAGCATATCTCGCTTTTCTTCCCGGAGTTTGCATTATGTTAATGGTTCTCGCATTTTACATGCTTGGTAACGGTCTTCGCGATGCTATGGACAGCAAAGCAGCAGTGAATCAGCTTGTCGGAACGTAAGTCCTTAAACATCAAATTGGTGTTATTTGTTGCCCAAAACTCTTAGTAGCGTATCCTGCAATGCCTCTGCGCGCAAATTATGAGCTATTATTTTTCCTGAAGGGTCTAAAAGGAAATTAGAAGGAATGGACTGAATGCCATAAAGTGCAGCAATATTACTGCTCCAACCTTTCAGGTCAGAAACTTGCGTCCATGTCAGTTCATCATCGTGAATTGCTTTCAACCAGTTGTTCTTATTGTCATCCAGAGATACTTGCAATATGGTGAAGTTCCTGTCCTTGAATTTTTTGTAGTTTTCAACAATATTCGGATTTTCCTCTCTGCAAGGATGGCACCAGCTCGCCCAGAAATCCAGAAGCAGATATTTACCACGCAACGAAGAGAGTGAAACAGGTTTATCCATAGTATCATTCGCTGTAAAGTCGGGAGCAATGCTGCCAACTGCCAACCGCTCATTCATCTCTATTAATTTTTTAACACGGTTTGCATACTGATTGTTAAGAGCGCTTTGTGTTAGCTGTGAATAAAGCTCTTTCAGTTTATTTAAATCCGGTTCATACATTAAACTACTGGTGGCAATCGCCCATGCACTTACTACAGAGTTAGGATGATTTTTTACGAATGATCCCATCAGGTTTATGTTATCATTCTGAAGACCGATATAAATTTTTCCCAAGCTGTCATAAATTTCCTTCTTCCTATCTTCACTTTGTCCATTCGCCGATAACTTTCCTGCCTCTTCTATCAATACATTCATCTTATCCTTATTAGGAAGGAGCAATTTAGAATATTCGTTATAGACATTTTCTTCAGGAGTAGGAGTAACTTTACTTTTTGTTGCTGAATCAGCATAAAATTCAATGTTCATATCAGTATCGGTTAGGAAGAACGATAAAAACTTCCCTCTTTCCATCTGTCCTACCCATATATAGGCGAAGGAAGGACCGGAGAGTTTGCCGGTAAAAGTGAATTCTTTACCATTTATCCGTATGGAATCAATAACAGAAGAAGAGGTGTCGGCATGCTGCAAATATATCCAGCCGGTGTCGGCGCCTGTAATAATTCCGGTTATTATGTAACCACCCTTGGGGGCGTTATTTGGTGCATGCTGGCATGACGTTAGTGCAATGTAGCCCAGAACGCATATTGCGATAAAATTTCTTTTCATAGTTTGAAAAGGTATTAAGTAATAATTTATAAATTACCTGGCGATTCGCTTAAAATGGCAGATCGTCTTGCTCTTCGATGGCAAGATTATCAGCAGGGGCAGATTCAGTTTTAGACACGCCTCCGCCTGTTTGTGTCGCCTTTTCTCCTGTATGTTCTACTTTCCATGCGTCGAGCGAAGTAAAATACCTGATCTGTCCTTCCTTACTTTGCCATTCCCGTCCGCGAATGAAAAAACTTACTTTCATCTCATCGCCCGGATTAAATTCGTCAATACGGCTACATCTGTCATTTGTGAGCTGGAAGAGTATATGTTGCGGATAATTGGATGAATTATTATCGGTAAGGACAAATTCACGCTTTTTAAAGGTATCTGACACTTTTTGCTCATCCCTTTTCAGCTTCAGTATTCCGGTTATTTCATACATAGTAATAAGATTTTAATTGCCGTTTTGCATGGCGGTACAAAGATATTATTATTTTCCTTCCACAATCTGCCCGTTGCCATGTATGTGAAAAATTTTTTTGCGGGGGTTTCCATAATAGGTTATTCTGCCCGTGCCTTCCATGGTTGCTGAAAGATTTGGATGGGCAAATATCTTAATATTGCCATCGTCGCTTTTTTCAAGCGTCAGGTCATCAACTTTTAATTCAGACATATCGGTATTGCCATCTCCGGTAAGTTTGGCGTTGCATTTATTCGCTTTTCCTTTTAACGTCATATCCCTTTCTGTCGTTGAATTAAACGTGAGCATTTTCACATCCAAATTCAGGGTTCCTCCTGTATTTCCATCTAAATTCAATGCAAGCGCATCGCTTTTTATCTCTTTGGTGGAACTTACTGACCCATTAGTATTTATGCTGATCTGTACGATGTCTTTCATTCCAATCTCAATCATTGCCGAGCCGGTTACGCCTGTCTTCATTGAAACTTTGAGAGTAGTCCCGGTGTTTGTGCTTAGTACATCAGAAATAATTGATTTGTCAGCGGTTATTTTCAGCGAACAATTGCTTTCAGGAACAAGCACAACATTGAAATTTCCATCTACTTTCAAAACATCAAAATTTGAAATTGTCCGTGTTTGTGACGCCGTATCAGAGGGAGTATTTCCGGCGCGCAGGGCATTGCCAAGCATGAGAAAACCCATTGTTACTCCTGATAGAATAAACTGCCTCATAAGAATATCATTTTTTGAGGTCAAAGATAAAAACATTATCTTAAAATCACCGGAAATATTAATTATGTATTTTGTTCAGTTCATTCGTTAAGACATCTTTATTCACTCATAATGTGATGGTAAATTTGTCTATGGTCGTGGCTATCTAATAATTATTTTTGTACTTTTCACATTTTGCTCTCTTAATAACAAGTACCATAAAAGCTTTTCTGAATCCAATTCTTAATTTTCGATATCATAATTCTATACTACAAGAGTGGAAGTTATTCAAAAAAATAAAAGTTTTGCGTTCACACTGATAATATGGGTTATTTCAGGTGTTTACCTTGGTCCTGTCGTTTATGCGGTAGTGCCTCTCTCTCTTTTTGCATTCAAAAGCCGCGAGATGTACATGGAACTATTGCTTGGCTTTATTTTTATACTAGTACTGTCCGATAGCCTTCAAGATTCACTATCTTGGGCTGCACAGGTTAAATATGAATACATAGTTCTGCTTTTCCTTTTTATGATGTTAAGCCGTAAAAGTTTCGGAGAACTGAATTTATTTTATCAAAAGTTCATACCTTTTTTTATTATTGCCTTTCTCTGCTTGTTTAAAGCTCCATCTGATAATATTATTACAGCGATAGAAAAAACATTATCCTATCTTTTTTTACTTCTCTTGGTTCCCAATTATATGATGCGTTGCCACAGGGATTATGGAACTGAATTCTATCGTACGCTGGTATATCTTTGCTTCTGTATTTTACTTTATGGCATTATCGCCAGATTTGTTCATCCCACCCAGGTTTTTCGTGAAGACCGTTTTTGCGGTGTATTTGGAAATCCGAATGGCTTAGGCGTATTCCTTACGCTTCTCGTATTAGTCATTGTAGTTATATCCGATATTTTTCCCGATATTTTTTCACCAAAAGAGAAATATCTCTTCTTTGGCGCCATTATTCTGTCTCTTTTATGGTCCGGTTCAAGAAACAGTTTATTCGCTATATTAATTTTCTTCTTCTTCTCTTATTTTCATCGATTGTCAACTTTTCTCGGTTTCCTAATATTCATACTATTTCTATTTTCCTATCCAATTATAACAGCGAATCTACCCGTGATAGTTGATTTTTTAGGGCTCGGTAGCTATTTAAGGGTGAATACCCTTGAAGACGCTTCCGGTAGGTTCGTGGCTTGGAACTTTGCAATAGACCATATCAAACTTAACCCTTTTATGGGCAAAGGATTCGATTATACTAATTACTTGTTTATGTCGCCCGAAAATGTAAAGTATTTGAGTGCTCTGGGGCATCAGGGAAATGCTCATAATTCTTATCTTACATTATGGTTAGATACTGGACTTTTAGGGCTTCTTGCGTTTTTATGGGCGCTTATAAGTATCTTTGTCAAGGCATCAAAAAAATCGGCTTATGCATATCCCGCTATGTATGCTGTTCTGTTCTCTACTTTTTTTGAATCATGGCTTACAGCTTCTCTTAATCCGTTCACTATAATGCTTCTTGTCATTTTATCCGTACTTACCAATGAAGAAATTTTTGCGCCAAAAGCCGCGGCTACTCTTCTTGTACAGTGAACTCGCCTCATATTTCATTGCCTGTCTCGACCATTTAATAAGACAGAATGAAGTGGATGTGCACGTTATACATTGGTCAGTGAACAAGGAAGCGCCTTTCATATTCAAGTTTCCCGAACCAGTTTTATTTTATGAGAAAAATACATTACCGGGTAGTTGTTTAAAGGAAAAAATTTATTCATTGGAGCCCGATTTTATTTATTGTAGCGGCTGGATGGACAAAGATTATCTTAAAGCCGTTAAGGGATACAAGAAAAAAATTCCTGTAGTAATTGGATTGGATACATGGTGGGAGGCAAAGCCGGCTCAATTCCTCGCATGCATCGCAAGTCCCTTTTTTATCACATCCTTGTTCTCTCATTGTTGGGTACCGGGTAAAAAACAAAAACAGTATGCACTTAAGTTAGGATTTAACGACGAAAATATAATGTTAAATTACTATTGCGCTGATACCGACAATTTTTTTCAAATCGGAGAAGATTCGCTTTGCAGAAAGAAGAAAAAATATCCTCACAGGTTTTTATATGTCGGACGATATTACGATTTTAAAGGCATTACAGATCTGTGGGAAGCATTTATCGGTATGAAAAAGGACACCGATAATGACTGGGAATTATGGTGTCTTGGCACAGGTTCCATTCCCCCAATGGAGCATCCCTTTATCCGGCATTTCGGCTTTATCCAGCCCTCTGATATGGCATCTTTCATAAATGATACAGGAGTAGCTGTAATGCCCAGCCGCTTCGAACCATGGGGAGTTGCTTTACATGAATTTACCGCTGCCGGCTTACCTGTCATCTGCTCATCACGGGTAGGAGCAGCCGAGATTTTCATGGATGAAAGCCGCAATGGTTATATTTACCCTGCCGGAAACATCCCGAAGCTAAAGGAGGCGCTAACTAAATGCACCTTATCCAGCGATGATGAACTAATAAAAATGGGCATTGCAAGCCGTGAATTGGCAAAGAAAATAACGCCGGAACTATGGTCGCAAACGCTAATGAATGTTTTAGGCAAGAATAATAATAAGTAAAATGAGCATGATTATCGGAGACAATCCCGTAGGAATAATTGGTGCAGGAACAATGGGTTCCGATATTGCCCGACTCGCAGCTTTTGCAGGGCGGCAGGTACTATTATACGATTCAAATAATCAGACATTACAACGATCTCTTACTCGGATTAATGATGCTGTAAAATTGCAAGTTGATAAAGGTAAATTAAGCAGAACAAAAGCAGATGAAGCGCTCCAAAATATTACCGCTGTTCCATCCATTTCTGATTTTAAGGAATGTATGCTTGTAATTGAAGCGGTAATTGAGGATTTATCAGTAAAACAGGAGTTGTTCAGAAAACTGGAATGTGTAATACCGTCAGAGGGTATACTTGCCACCAATACATCTTCAATTTCTGTAACTGCTATTGCTTCTGCCTGTAAAAATGCTTCACGGGTGGCTGGCATCCATTTCTTTAATCCGGCACACATAATGCCCTTGGTAGAAATTGTACAAGGTATGGCAACCTCTATCGGTACCCTTCAAGATGCGCGTAAAATTATCGATTCATGGGGGAAAACAACCATATTGGCTAAAGATACACCTGGTTTTGTTGTGAACAGGGTTGCACGCCCGTTTTACGGCGAAGCAATTAGGATATTTGAGGAGGGTATTGCAGATTTTGCAACTATTGACTGGACAATGAAAGAGATTGGCGGCTTTAAAATGGGACCATTTGAGCTCATGGATCTAATAGGAAATGATGTAAACTTTAAAGTCACAGAGACGGTATGGAAGCAACTATTTTACGATCCCAGATACAAACCCTCTATCACACAGAAGCGATTATTTGATGCCGGATTCTGGGGCAGAAAAACAGGCAAAGGGTATTATGATTACTCTGACGGTGCCATCCACCCCGCCCCCAGGAAAGAGAAAGGATTAGGCGAACAAATTTTTTTTAGAATACTTGTTATGCTAATCAATGAGGCATTCGACGCATGGTATTATCAAATTGCCGCCCGTGATGAACTGGAAATAGCCATGACTAAAGGTGTGAATTATCCGAAAGGACTTATTGGCTGGGGTGAAGAGATAGGTCTTCTAAAAGTGCTTGAAAAACTGGAAGAATTGCAGAACCTTTACGGGGAAGACAGATACAGACCAAGTTTATTGTTGAAACGTCTCGCCAAAAGTCAGTGATGGTGAACCAACCCCGTATTCTTGTTTCGCCATTGGATTGGGGTTTAGGTCATGCCACAAGGTGTATCCCCATTATATCACATCTGCTCGAAAGAAATTGCGAAGTAATTATTGCCACCCATGGGTATTCTTTAGATATATTGCGAACGGAATTTCCGGCGCTTGAATATTTAGAACTTCAGGGATACGATATCAGGTATTCTTCCATTTTGCCGGCGGCGATGGCAATTGCTCTTCAACTTCCTAAAATAGACCGGTCAATAGCCCGTGAACATAAGGAAACAGAAAGTATCTGTAAAACAAAAAAGATTGACGCCATCATATCTGATAACAGATATGGAGTATGGAGCGAACATATCCCATCCATAATTATTACTCATCAGTTGAATATTCGTACTCGTTTTGCACAAGGTTTGCTGCGACTTAAGTTGAATAGACATCTCTCAAAGTTTAACGAATGCTGGATTCCTGACTATGAGGAAGGCGATAACTTATCGGGCGCACTTTCGCATCCCTGTCCCACAGCTATTAATGTAAGATATATAGGTCTGTTATCAAGGTTTAATTGCGCATGCCAGACATTAACGATGGAGCATGATTTACTCGTTTTACTTTCCGGACCGGAACCGCAGAGGTCTATACTCGAAGAAATGGTTATAAGACAAGTTAACCAATTAGACAATATAAACGTATTGATTGTTCGGGGAATACCCGGAGGTAAATCCTATAAAGTGAATGACAGAATTGAGTTGATTGCACATCTCGGTATAAAAGAGTTATCAGAAAAAATAGGCAACTGCAAAGTGATACTTTCCCGTCCCGGCTATTCTACGATAATGGACTTAGCGGCGTTGGGAGGGAAGCGAGTTATTTTTGTACCAACGCCTGGGCAAACAGAGCAGGAATACCTTGCCGGTTATTTCGATAGAGAGGGTATTGCAATATCGTGTAAACAGAATCGATTGTCGTTGACTATTGAATGGTTAAAAGTTCTTGCATGCAAGGGGTTTTCCAGTTCGCTTTACCCCATTATTTATAAACAAGAGGTTGACCGATGGTTACAGAAAATATAAGGTTAGGGTGATCATGAAATCTCTTCGATACTAAAGCGACCTCCTCAATCGAAAAAGGATTATCTTTGTTGTGCGTGGCAATGGAGTTTGCCCTAAACCGCTACCATTACCGGTTAGCTGATAACTCCTGCAAAACGTTACTTATGATAAAACTGATAACCCTTACGGGAATAGGCGGGGCAATAGGGAGTATATGTAGATTTCTTCTCGCCCAAACTATTCAACGATTCTTTGTCGCATCAGAGTTTCCTTTTGGAACGCTAATGGTGAACGTATCGGGCTGTTTAATTATCGGTATTATTTACGGACTTTCAGAGCGCTTTAACTGGCTTTCTCCGGAATGGCGCGTATTTCTTGTAACAGGTATTTGCGGCGGATATACTACTTTTTCATCTTTCTCTTACGAAAGTATAGCTCTTTTGCGCGATCATGAGTTGCTTTCCGCCGGCTTAAATGTTGCATTAAGTGTAATAGTAGGAAG
>JAKAOA010000102.1 GCA_021823405.1 Bacteroidota bacterium
GTTCGACGGTTTTCTATTTCCCGCTATTTGCGATTGTGTGAGGAATCTTTCGGGTATGTTTAAATTATCAAAAAAAGGGGTGTTTCAGCAGTATTTCGACTATCCGCAAAACTTCGATCCTCATATTGGTGGAGCTTTTTTCCGCGAAGAGATTCAGAAACTGATAGACAGGATGGTACAAATAAATGGCGCCGTGGTTACTAAAGAAAAACTGAATGAAGGCATACGGCTTTATAATAAGAACAGGCGGCTGATAGAGAATATATATGCCATAAGGCAGGAATATCCGTGGCGACTCACCGCAATAGAAACGTATCATATATTAAGGGCAGGCATCACTATTCCTGTCGAGGAGCATAACAAACTACTGGAACAAGTAATTAATGAAATAAAGAACGAGAGGGGTAACCCAATGGATAATATCCGTGTGGTAGTAACCGGCTCTTTCTGCGAGCAGCCGCCCATCGGGTTAATAAAATCCATCGAAATGGCGGGATGCTATATAGTAGATGACGACTTAATGTTAGGATCCAGATGGATACAGGGCGATGTGGAAGAGAACACCGGTGATCCCATAGGCGCTATCACAGAGGCATATTTATACAAGAGTCCGATCGCCTCATGCTTTTACGACGTAGGCAACCCGAAAGGGAAGCGGCTTGTTGAACTCGCAAAAAAGCGTAAAGCCGACGGGATAATATTTGCAGCTGCAAGCTTTTGCGATCCTGCCTTGCTCGACCGTCCCCAGATGCAGAAGGAATGCGATGAAGCAGGCATCCCACACATTAACTTCCAATATCATGAGAATACCGGTCAGTTTAAAATAATAAAAGAACAGGCAGGCACCTTTTCCGACTCCATAAAATTGTGGGCGTAAAAAAACAGGAACAATAAAATTATAATTTCTTATGGCAAACACGAAAGAAGCAATAAAGGAAAAAAGCATGCTTATCCAGAAGGACATGCTCGCCAAACAGTTTCATGAACTCGGTACTGCAAAGGAGACCGGAAAAAAGGTAGTGTACACCTTTGTACCCGGTAACCTTACAGAACTTATACTGTCATTTGACATGCTGCCTGTTTATCCCGAAATAAATGCGCTGCAAAACGGTATGAGAAAAAAATCGGGCGACTATATTAAAGACGCTGAAAAGATAGGTTATTCGGAGGATGTATGCACTTATGTAAAATGCGATATAGGCGCCATGCTCAATGGCAATATCGGTCCTACCGGCGAAAAACTGCCATCTCCCGATTTGCTGCTGTTGAGTTATACGGGCTGTTTTACATTCCTTAAATGGTTCGAGAATCTGGAGCGTTTATATCCCGGTGTTCCTGTAGCCATGTTGCATACCCCTTATCAGGAAGACGGAAAAATATCTGCGGAACAGGTAACCTATATGGTAAAGCAGATGCGAGAGGAGGTAATTCCCAAAATGGAAAAGGTATCGGGACGGAAATATGATGAAAAGCGGCTGTCTGCTATGCTTGCCAAATCAGCCAAATCGGAAGATTTACTGGTGAAAATACTGGAAAGCGCTAAACAGGTTCCGACCCCAATCGATGCCTATTTTGCCGGAGTTTATTATATAGGTCCCATTTTTACCGCCTTCAGGGGAACAGATGAAGCAGTAAACTATTACAGTGAACTGTGGAGCGAGGTTCAGCAACGTATGGCGTTAGGACTCGGACCGGTTACTCCCGAAGGTGAAATGCAGGAGCAAAAGTTCCGGCTGGTGGTGGAAGGTCCGCCTAACTGGACTAATTTCCGCGAGTTCTGGAAGATATTTTATGATGTGGGTGCGGTTATAGTAGCGTCATCATACACAAAAGTAGGCGGAGTTTACGATATGGGCTTTCGGCACGACCCATCCGAACCTCTCGAAACGCTTGCAAAGTACTGTATGGGATGTTATACGAATATGAACCTGCCCCAACGTGTGAACCTGCTTGCTGATTATGTGAAGGAATATAAAGCAGACGGTTTTCTTATCAACTCTATAAAAAGCTGTAACTCCTTTTCCGCAGGTCAGCTGATGATAATGAGAGAAATCGAACAGCGTTGCGGAGTGCCTGTAGGTTTTATTGAAAGCGACTTGGTGGACCCGCGCTATTTCTCTTATGCCAATATTAAAAACCGGCTGGAGTCCTATTTTCAGATGCTCGGTCAACGGAAAATAATACTCGGTTCGGAGGTGGCGGCAACATAAAAGGTAACAAAGCAGATTTGATTAACCAGACAGTTGAAAAACAGAAGACAATGAATAAATTTTATCTCGGTGTTGACCTCGGTTCAACCACCTCCAAAGCCGTAATTATAGACGAGAATGATATAATAGTCGGCAAGGGTATTACTAATACTAGGGCAAACTATGCCGTTGCCGCCGATATTGCGAAAGACGAGGCGATATACAACGCCCGGTTTTCAGTTCTGAAGAAGAACCTGACTGCGGATTCGCTCTCCCGTCCTGAATATCAGAAATACATATCGGACCTGGAAAGCGTTTTCCAGTATGAACAGTTTAAAGTACGGCTGGACCGGCTGGGCGATGAACTCGTAAAAACCTGCAAAACATTTTTCCATGAAAAGGAAAAACAGGAAGAGATACTTGAGCATCTTCGAAAAATACGCAAGGCGTTCAAGCCAAGAATAAAATACGATTACCTGTTCAATAACTTGGGAGCTAAGAATCAATTTTTCAGGGATATAGTTTCCGAAAAATACAACGAGGAGGTAAACAAACTGGATATGTCACTGTTTGAACCCCTGATGACGGTGTGGGATAAAAGCATCAGTCCGGCTGAAAACCAAAAAATCGAGTTTGATTTTAAGGAACTTATCTATAAGGCGATTGAGGAACTGAAGAATAAATACAGCGACCTGCCTGATACAATCTCCGAAGTGAACCTGAATTTCGACGCTGAAATGAACCTGCTTAAGGGCAATTTTAACCATGTTTCGGAAACGCTGCGCAAGCATATCGATGAGGTGATAGACCTCGACTTTACCATTACAAATATGACAGGCACCGGTTATGGGCGCGCACTTCTCCCATTCCCCGGCGACTGTATCCGTTCCGAGATATTGTGCCATGCCTTCGGGGCTCACGCCGTTTTTCCGAACACCCGTACGGTTTTAGACATTGGCGGACAGGATACAAAAGCTATACAGGTAGATAAATACGGGCTTGTTACCAGCTTTCAGATGAACGACCGTTGTGCAGCAGGATGCGGCAGGTACCTTGGCTACATAGCCGACGAGATGAGCATCTCACTCAATGAACTGGGACCGCTGGCGATGGAGTCGAAAAAAGAAGTAAATATCTGTTCTACCTGCACGGTATTTGCCGGAGCCGAATTACGCGAGCTAACCAATCTGGGCGAAAAGCGGGCGGATATTTTGGGTGGTTTGCACAAAGCCATCATTATGCGCGCCATGTCACTTATCGCCCGTTCCGGGGGTGTATTCAACGAGTTTACCTTTACCGGAGGCGTTGCAAGAAACCCTGCAGTGATAAAATATCTTAAACAGTTAATTACCGAAAACTATGGCGAAGGCATTAAGATAAACATTCACACCGATTCCATCTTTATGGGCGCTTTGGGCGGCGCTATGTTTGCCCGAAGGAATTTGAATATTGATCTGCCATCAGAAAAAAAGAAAGCAGTAAATGTATAATACCATGAAAAACTTCATTCATACACTCGGAATAGACGTCGGTTCGAACTTTATAAAGTTGGCGATTATGGACTACTCCGATAATCCGGATATATTGTTCAAACAAACTGAAAAGATACGCAAACGAGACCCTTCGCTGTTGGCGGAAGAGATGGTTCAGGGGGCACTTGAAAGGAATGGCTTGAAATACGAGGATATTGCCTATTTGGCTTCCACCGGTGAAGGCGATATGGTAAAACGAAAGAGGGGGCATTTTTATGGAATGACAACCCATGCCAGAGGAGCGCACTTTTTCTATCCCGACGTTAAAACTGTAGTGGATATGGGTGCGCTTTACGTTCGAGCCATAAGGGTTTCGGAAGATGCACGGGTACAGGAATATAAAATGACCGGACAATGCGCCTCCGGCTCCGGACAATTTGTCGAAAATATCTCCCGTTATCTCGGTTTGTCTATTGAAGAGGTAGGCGAGGTGTCGCTTAAAGCTGACAAACCGGAAGTTTCATCGGGAATATGCGCTGTTCTCGCCGAAACCGATGTTATAAATATGGTATCCCGCGGAATCACGACGCCGAACATCATTAAAGGGATACATCTGTCAATAGCCGGAAGAATAATAAAGTTACTTAGTTCGCTCAAAGCCGAATCGCCCATAGTTCTTACAGGAGGTATGGCGCTTAATGCAGGAATGCTTCAGGCGATAGAAGAACAGTTAGCAGAAACAGGCAAAAAGTTCATCATTAAAGCGCACCCTGATTCGGGCTATGCCGGGGCTATCGGCGCTGCATTGTGGGGGGGCTTCCGCCACCTGAAAATAAAAGAGAAAGAGGCGATGGCAATCTGATAATTGAAAGAGAGATTGCTGAAAAATTAACAATAAATATTATGGAAATGATAGCGGAGGTGAAAACAGTAGAACAGACGAATGAGGCAAGAAATGCTAAGGAACTTGATTCGTTGTTTAAACCAAAGGCAATTGCCGTTATCGGGGCATCGGCCAAAGAACTTTCCATAGGGAACGTAATTATTAAAAACCTTTTACATTACGGTTATACCGGTAAAATATTCCCCATCAATCCAAAAGAAAGTACCATCCGCGGATTAACTGCTTACCCTACCATTTTTGATGTGGATGGCGATATAGACCTCGCTCATGTGATTATTCCGAGCAAGTTTGTGCCGCAGATTATTGAAGATTGCGGTAAGCGCGGAATAAAATCTGTTATTATCAATTCTGCCGGTTTCAGCGAGATGGGCGAAGAAGGCATGGCGCTGCAACAGGCATTTCTTGACAATGCAAAAAAATATGGAATACGGATTTTCGGACCGAACTGTCAGGGAATAATCAATACCGACCCTGCTTATAAGGCATACTGCGATTTTACGTTTACCTTTCCTGAATCGGGCTCTATATCAATAGCTGCATTGAGTGGTGGTGTGGGTGCAGTTATTATGCAAAGCATATTCGATTTGGGAATAGGTATGCGAATGTATGCATCCAACGGTAATGCCTGTGATGTCTCAATCCCTGAAATAATCAGCTATTACGGCGAAGATGAAGGTACTAAGGCGATTATTCTATATACCGAAGGGTTTGCTAACCCGAGTGCATTTATGGAAACGGCAAAAGCAGTTGCGAAGAGAAAGCCCATACTTGCCATGAAAGCAGGACGAACTGAAGCGGGAGCAAAGGCAGCCGCTTCGCATACCGGTTCTCTTGCCGGAGTGGACATTTCAACAGAACTTATCTTTGAAAAGACCGGTATACTTGCCTTCCGCAATGAAGAAGAGATGTGCCAGGCATCAATGGCTTTTGCCACGCAACCTATCCCAAAAGGAAACAGGGTAGGAATAATCACAAATACCGGAGGTCCTGCCGTCATCGCTACCGATGAACTCGTGAGCGAGGGACTTGTAATACCACCGCTTTCCGAAAGGGCGATACAGAAACTGAAAGAAACCCAGTTGCCTGAAGCAAGTTTGGGAAACCCTGTGGATGTGGTAGCAACCGGCAACGGGATTCATTTCAGAAGTGCGCTGGATGTTCTAATGAATGAAGAACAGATTGACTCTATCTACATCAACTTTGTAACCGCGCCATTTACCGATACCGACGAGGTGGCGCGTCAGATTGTTGAGGTAAGCAAGACGAGGCGTAAGCCGATAGTTTGCAACTTTATGACCAATATGAGTATGGAGCGTTACCGTACCACTGCTAAAATACTAAAGGATGGCGGTATTCCGTGTTACGCATTCCCAACCACTGCGGCAAAGGCATTGGGCGCATTGTACAAATATCATAAATTAAGAACAAAGGATATTGGAACGCCGATAATATTTAAGGATGCTGATAAAGCAAAGGCGCATGAATTGCTCGACAGCGCCAAAAATAGCGGCAGGGAATTTCTTTCGTCAGCCGATGTATATACCCTTCTTTCGTTATATGGCATTCCCGTAGCCGACTGGCAGATAGCTGATACTGCCCAAGAAGCTGCCCGTATAGCGAAAAAAATCGGTTTCCCGACTGTTGTAAAAGCTGAATCGGAATCGTTGATACATAAAAGCGATATGGGCGGTGTTGCAGTCAATCTTAAGAATGAAGAAGAGGTAGCCGATGCGGTAGAGAAGATGAAACGGAAAATAGAAAATCAGGGAATGAAACCATTGCAATTTCTCGTCCAGAAATATCTTCCCGGCGGCAAGGAATTAATTGTGGGAGTAAGTGTTAAAAAAGGATTGGGGCATTTACTCATGTTCGGGATCGGCGGCGTGTATGTGGAAACGTTAAAAGATGTTGTATTTAAAATAACGCCTGTAACGGAAGTGGAAGCCCGCGAAATGCTGTCGTCCATAAAAATGGCAAAACTGCTTGACGGCGTCAGGGGGGAAAAAGGTATTAACAGAAGCAAGGTAATAGATATAATACTTCGTCTCTCACAGCTCGTGAAAGACTTTCCACAGATACAGGAGATAGATTTGAATCCTGTACTTGCCTTTGAAAACGGAGCGTTTACAGCAGATGCAAGAATAAAAATATGACGTTACGAATAAGCATTTACGAAAACATTAACAGATAGGGCGTTTAACAATAAAAGTAAAGCTAGCCAATATGTATAAAATAGAATCGACCAAGCAGCTTAAGGAAGTAATGGGAAACTACTTTCTCGGAATGAAGGATACATCCCGCAAGGTAGCATGGTGCACCAGCGTAGGACCGGCAGAACTACTGCGTTCCTTCGGCTTTGAGGTGCATTTCCCCGAAAATCATGGCGCCTTGCTCGGGGCATCGCGCATGGCGGGCGACTTTATCCCCGAAACCATAAAGCTTGGTTACTCCGATGATATCTGCTCCTACCTTACCGCCGATATCGGTTCTTATGTAAAAAAGCAGACGCCGCTTACTGCTCATTACGGACTTAACGGTCCGCCTAAACCCGATTTGATAGTATATAGCACCAATCAATGCAGGGAGGTGCAGGACTGGTTCACTTGGTTCGGAAGAGAATTAGGGGTTCCAGTTGTTGGTATTCATCCTCCCCGCCATCTGGATGAAATAACCCCGGAGGTAATAACCGATGTAGCCGATCAGTTTAAAAGCATAATACCCGCCTGCGAAAGAGCCAGCGGCAAAAAATTTGATATTGACCGATTCAGAGAGACATTGCGGTTGAGCAAAGAAGCGACTGACTTGTGGAAAAAGGTTTTATGGACGGCTACAAATTCACCCTCACCCATCAGCTTTTTTGACGCCACAATACACATGGGACCTATTGTGGTTCTGCGGGGTACCCAAATAGCCAAAAATTATTATACTACGCTATTGTCCGAGCTTCAGCAAAATGTAAAAATGGGCATCGGTTTATTGGAAAAAGAAAGATGTCGTTTGTACTGGGACGGTATGCCGATATGGGGAAAACTGCGCCCTTTATCCGAGTTGTTCTTACAGAACCACAGCGCTGTGGTGGCTTCCACCTACTGTAACAGCTGGGTGTTTGATGCATTCGACGAGAAAGAGCCCTTTGAATCCTCTGCCAGAGCATATTCCGAAATATTTATAAACCGAAGCGAAAGGGTGAAACAAGCCAAACTGATTGAACTTGTAAAGGACTTTAGAGCTGACGGCATCATCTTCCACGATGCAAAAACATGTGCGAATAACTCGAACAGTCGCTTCGGAATGCCGCAGCGTATAACCGAACAAACAGGAATACCATGCCTCGTTGTAGAAGGTGACCTTGTTGATTTGCGATTCTATTCCGAAGGGCAGACCATAACGAAGATAGAAACATTTATTGAACAGATTGAAAGCGCAAAGGAAGTAATGGCGAACTGATTAAACGACAATTTAAAGTTTACGAGTTTAAAACTCAAAACAGTAAGAAATCATGAATGCAGCTTTTCCCGAAAATATAGGAGCATTTAGGTTGTCTAATGGCGAAACGGTTTACCGTGACGAACTTGAAAGACAGATAGGTGAGGTTTGCCATTATATAAGATATGTTATCATATCATCTGAAACTGAAGACCAGCCGGTGGCGATAATTTTTCCGGATAAAAAACAACTTGACGCACCCGGTTATAAGCTAACGCCCGAAGAAGGATGTTTCTGCCCGCGCACCATAGAAGAACTTGGGAAGTGCCTGACCGGCTGCATAGGTAAGATAAATGGAGCATTAAAACCGAGGTTAAAGTACACTGCTATTGTAGATACAGACCCGCCGGTAAAATACAAAGACGATAACAGCGGACTGCGTGCCCGGCTCCAAAAAATGTTTGCAGAAAATATAACGACAGATAAAGAGGTATATGTTGTTCGATTAAATAATTTCAAATGAGCGATTTTAAAAAGATAAAAGTTGGGATAGTCGGATTGGGTCCCGTCGGTATAATTCTTGCGGTAAAACTGAAGGAAGCGGGATGCTCGGTTGCCTTATGCGATAAGGATGAATTCAAACTTAAAAAGATAAGGGAAGACGGGATAACGCTTGAGGGCGTATATGCCTCTACCGTACGGTTTGACATGGTGTACAATACAGTAGCCGAAATGCAACCCCTTGACTTGGATTATTTAGTATTTTCATTAAAATCTTATCAAACCCCCGGGGCTATTAAAGAGGCGGAACTGCTAATGTCAGAAAAGCTTACTGTTGTAGCTGCCCAAAATGGCATTGATATTGAACAGATATTGGCTGCCTCCTTCGGTGAATCAAAAACCCTGCGCATGGTTATTAATTACGCGGGCAATACAATTTCAGCCAACAGCGTAAAGGTAACGTTCTTTACACCTCCCAATTATGTAGCTTCTATTAACGACTCAAGGTATAAGGAAGCGGAACTCTTTGCAGAGATACTGAACAGCGTAAAAATGACAACTAAAAATGTTGACAGCTTTGATATTATAAAACGTTCATGGGAGAAAACCATACTGAATGCATCGTTAAGCGCATTATGCGGAGTTGGACGCCTCACCATGTCCGAAGCCATGAATGATACCGTAACGGTTGAACTTGTAGAGCAATTGATTAACGAGGGTATAGATGTTGCGGAAAAGGAAAAAATAAGGTTTCCGGATGATTTCCTAAGAAAGTGCCTGCAATACCTTAAAAACGGGGGTGATCATTTCCCGTCTCTTGCAGTGGACCTTATTAACAATCGTCCTACCGAGATAGATTATCTGAACGGAAAGATTGTGGAATACGGTAAAAAGCACTATGTAAAAACTTCTCTTAATCTGGCGTTTACCAATATGGTGAAAGCAATGACAAACAAAAATGTGCTTGCAAGGGTACCGGGCGTAGGCGGCGAGCTGAACAAAAGGATTCTGCTTAAAGGGTTAGTGAAGAAAAGAGTATCGCCGGCATTATATAAGGATCAAAACAGTTTTCTCGGAATTGATTTGGGTTCGGCTTATACAAAATTCACTGTTATTGATGAAGAAGGAAAACCCGTATTCAGATATCTGTTGCCTACCATGACCAAGGACAGGAACGGCGTGAAGGATATTCTTCAGGCGATACATTCTTCATTTAAAGTCAATTACAGTTGCGCCACTGGCTATGGCAGAAAGCATTTTACCGGCTGCGACCTTATAAAAACAGAAATAAATTGCGCCGCAATCGGCGTTTCCCAATATGTTCAGGGCGAAAAGGATATTATTGATATAGGAGGCGAAGACATTAAAGTTATACATTGTAATGGCGACAATCATGTTGTCAACTTTTATATAAATGATAAGTGCTCCGCCGGAACCGTAGCTATCCTGTCCTAGATATCCGAACGAGCAATGATAAAAATAA
>JAKAOA010000103.1 GCA_021823405.1 Bacteroidota bacterium
CGATCTAATCGCTGCCAATCTTATCCACCTCATCCAACACAAAAACAGGGTTGGATGATTTGGCTTTTTTTAAACTCTGGATAATCCGACCCGGCAGCGCGCCTATGTAGGTTTTACGATGCCCGCGTATTTCTGCCTCATCATGTAATCCGCCGAGTGATATGCGCACATATTTTCTGCCAAGTGATGCGGCAATGGATTTACCCAACGATGTTTTACCAACGCCGGGAGGACCGGCTAAACATAATATAGGCGCTTTCATATCGCCTTTCAATTTAATTACGGCAAGGTATTCGAGTATGCGCCGTTTTATTTTTTCCAATCCGTAATGGTCACGGTTAAGAATTTTTTCGGCTCTTTTAAGGTCAAAATTATCTGTTGTGTATTCGTTCCAGGGAAGCTCAAGCAAGAGTTCAAGATAATTGCTCTGCACTGAATATTCTGCCGCATTGGGGTTCATCCGTTCAAGTTTTTTGAGTTCTTTGTTGAACGCATCTTTTATTGGTTTGCCCCATTTCTTGGTTTTGGCTTTTTCCTTGTATTCCTTTAATTGCTGGTCGAAGGTATCGCCGCCAAGTTCTTCCTGAATCGTTTTCAGCTGCTGATGCAGGAAGTAATCGCGCTGCTGCTTGTCAATATCTTCCTTTACCTTCGACTGTATCTGATTTTTAAGTTTCAGCATCTGCAATTCCTTATTCAGCATGCCGAGCAGCGTGGTAGTGCGTAGCTTCAGGTCGGCTATTTCAAGTATCCTCTGCTTTTCCGCCACGTTAGCGTTCATGTTGGAAGATACGAAATTGATAAGAAATGAGTTACTCTCAATATTCCTTATTGCAAAACCGGTTTCGGAAGGTATCTGGGGCGATTGCTTGATTATCTGAAGGGCAATATCTTTCAGTGAAGATACCATGGCTTCAAATTCTCTGTCGTCTTCTTTAGGATGCACTTCCTCGAAAAGGTTAACTTTTGCTTTCAGGTATGGCTCCTTCTGTATTAACTCGCCTATGCGGAAGCGTCTTTTACCCTGAATAATAGCTGTGGTGCTGCCATCGGGCATTTTAAGGGTTTTAAGAATAAAAGCTATAGTTCCAACCTGATGCACCTCTTCAATACCCGGGTCTTCAACCGCATCATTTTTCTGCGCAATAACACCTATTGTTTTGGTGCCCTGATAGGCATCTTTTATCAGTGAGATGCTTTTTTCTCTTCCAACAGTGATGGGAATTACCACCCCGGGAAATAGTACAGTATTACGCAACGGCAAGATTGGAAGTTCATCGGGAATCTTTTCCTGATTTATCCTCTTCTCCTCCTCGTGGGTAAGCAAAGGTATAAATTCGGGGTCGTCGTTCACCGGTTCAACGTGTATAATATGTTCTGGAAGGTTCTTTTCTGATTGGTCGCTCATAAAAAATTCAATAGTCGGAAATTAATTGTTTCCCGTTAAATTATATCACCCCAAATATTGTGCCAAACCATCATTTTTGGCAGAATGAAGATTAAAAGTTACCGATTTAGGGGGGTCAAAGGTAACTATTCAGGGCTTCTTCATATAATTTTGGACTCCTTTTTAGGTTGCCGGACTCAAACCGCAATTTTATACTAATTTTGCCGTCGCTTTATCAGCCCTTATGGGCTTTATGAAACCCTGTCGGTAAAACCGGCTTGAAGTGAATATAGGACGGCTGAATAACGGCATCCGAAATAGAAAATAGAACATCGAATCGGGAGGATATGAATACATCGGTAAAAAACAGCGAATTATCAATAATAGCAGGTCCATGCTCAATAAGCGAAAAGAATTTTAAAGCGCTCTATGAACTTTCCACTCTTGAGGTAAAAGACCACGAAGGTAAAGCCCGCCGTGCTATAGCCGGAGTAAGAATAGTCGGTGTGAAATCAAGAACATCCTATTCTTATAACGAAGGAGCGATGGGATACGACAGTAAGGCGCTTGTGGAAAACCTCGAAATATTTGCAGCAGGCGGCGGACTTAAAGATATGAAAATGCTTCCGAGCGTTGATATGGCAAGGGAGTTCATTGAGAAAACCGGTCTTTTGGTCGCCAGTGAGATTGTGTCGCCTTTGATACAGATACCACTATGCGCAAAATTGCTCCGCAATTATGAATTATTGTTGTGGACGCCTGCTGTGGTACAGCTCGGATGGAGTTTACTGGAAATGTACGAAGCGAGCAAAGAAAATAAATGGACCCTGGGTGTAAAAAATCCTAAATGGGTAGGTAAAGAGGTGAACGGGTTAACAAGCATGGAGAAAACTTGGCTCGGAATGGGAAGCTATGTTCCCTTTATTCATAAGGTAATATATATACAACGTGGCGTTGATATTCCGGAAAGCGGCTTATACAGAAACGCACCCGCCCATGAGTCGGCAATGAAGATGAAGAAGCGCACGGGAATGAAAATGTATTTTGACCCTTCGCACAGCTTCGGTCCCAAATTAAGAGACAAGATAGTGGATGGAACTGTAGAAGCAATGAAGATGATGGTATCGGAAAACGAATACTTATATGACGGAATACTCATTGAGGCGGGTCACTCGGAAACTGATACGGAGCAGCACATCACTCACAAAGAACTTCAAACTCTTGCCGGTTTACTGGCGCAGTTCAGAATACTTGCTTCACCGCCCGGTAAACCTGCCGTTAATGAGCTTCCGGCGGCTGTCCGGCAATAATAGCGGTTTATGGCATTGGACGTTAATTCGGCAGCGGGAAACGGGTATTCCATAAAGCGGTTAAAATTGAATCAAAAGCCGCCGTCTGATGTTCCAATTTATATTGGCAGAGGAATAGTACACAGGGGGCTACAGGATTTTTCCCTTCAATCATATACACGCCGAGCCATACTGACTGACAAAAATGTATTTCGTCACTGGCCGGAAAAGCTGTCGGCGATATTATGTGATAAAGACGACCTGATTATTGTAATACCACCGGGCGAAAATGCCAAATGTCTAGAAACTCTTCATAATATATGGGCTGTCCTGCTGAACTATAAGTTCGACCGGAAATCGATACTGATAAATGCAGGAGGCGGCATTGTGTGCGATACAGGCGCGTTTGCCGCCGCAACCTATATGCGCGGAATACCTTTTATACAGTTGCCTACAACGCTGCTATCTCAAACCGATGCTGCCATAGGAGGTAAAACAGGAGTAAACTTCGGCGGATTGAAGAATATTATCGGCGTCTTTGCGCAGCCGGTCGCTGTGGTATGCGATACGGAGTTCCTGTCCACCCTTCCGGCGAGGGAATACAGGTCGGGATTTGCGGAGATTATTAAACACTCCCTTATAGCCGACGCCGGCATGTTCCGGAAATTGAACACCGTCGATTTGAACAAGTTAAAGGAAACGGAGATTCAGAAAATCTTAATTAAATCCTGCGAAATAAAATGCAAAATCGTTTCTTCGGATTTTACTGAAAAGGGAAGCCGTAAGCTGTTGAATTTCGGGCACACTGTCGGTCATGCCCTTGAAATGGCAAGCGGCAAAACGGCAAATCCGTTGCTGCATGGTGAAGCAGTGGCAATAGGTATGATTGCCGAGGCAAAACTCTCTACTCTTGCAGGATTGTTAAGCCGAGACGAACTCACGAAAATAGAAAAGATAATCGCTTCGGCACAGCTGCCCTTGCGTGCGCCCCGCCGTTTATTAAGCGGAGTAATGGCAGGTATGGAGCAGGACAAAAAGAATGAGCGGAAAAAAATTAAATGGGTGTTGCTGAAAAGTATCGGCAACGCGATATTTGACTCGGAACAGCCGAAGCAACTTATTAAAGAAGCGCTGGAATACGTACTCCGATGAATTCTGTTATCGAAATAATTCCGATACGGCAACCGGTAAGGGCAAGATTAGCCATGCCCGGTTCCAAAAGCATAACGAACAGGGCAATGGTAATGGCTGCCCTTGCTGAAGGAACTACCGTTTTAAATAACGCTTCGGATGCCGGTGACAGTGTTATAATGTCGAACCTGCTTAAACAACTTGGTATAAAGATTGAAAAGAGAGGCGATGTAATTGTGCTAATAGGTAACGGCGGCAGGTTTAATGAATTTAACGGAGCGTTAAACGCCGCAGATGCGGGAACTGTAATGCGCTTCCTCTGCGCCCTATGCTGCATGATACCGGGTGAGACAGTTCTTACGGGCTCCGACAGAATGCATGAACGCCCGATACACGGCTTGGTGGAAGCATTAACCCGGCTTGGCGCGAATATTTACTATCTGAACAAGGCAGGTTTTCCCCCTGTGAAGATTACAGGCGGCTCAATGAAGGGCGGTAAAGTTCGGATGGACGCGTCGATGAGCAGCCAGTTTGTATCAGCCCTTCTTATGATTGCTCCCTGTTTCTCCGGTGACACTGAAATTGATTGCGGCAGCGAGATAGCTTCGCTGCCCTATATAGATATGACAATGGCTGTAATGAAGCAGTTCGGTTTAGAGATAAAGCGTAAGGAACACGGGACATTTAACGTTACAGGTCAGAGTAAATATTCTCCAGTTCAATTTACTATCGAAGGCGACGCGTCTTCCGCCTCCTACCCTTTTGCCATAGCCGCGCTTACAGCCGGCAGTGTGGAAATTGTTAACCTGCCGTCAAACAGTTTGCAGGGTGATATAGCGTTCGCCGACCTATTGCAACAAATGGGATGCTCCGTAATTAAAGACAAGACAATAACTGTAAGAGGGTGTTCGCAGCTTAAAGCTATAACTGCAGATTTGTCGGGAATGCCCGATGTCGCCCAGACGCTTGCGGTTATTGCTTCCTTTGCAAAAGGTGAAACGGTGCTGAAAGGACTCAAAACACTGCAACACAAAGAAACAAAACGCATTACCGCCCTGAAAACCGAGATTAAAAAAATGGGAATTGCCTGCGATGCTACCGATGATACCCTTACTATAAGGGGTGGTAATCCGCATGGCGCATTGATTCAAACATACGGCGATCATCGTATGGCGATGTCCTTTGCCGTTGCCGGCGCCAAAATTCCCGGTATCCGCATTCAGAACCCGGACGTGGTTATGAAATCATTTCCCGGCTTCTGGAGGACGCTTGAAACAATGGGAATAAAAATTAATTTAGCATGAAAAACATCGCTTTAATCGGTTTCATGGGCTCCGGTAAATCAACTATCGCCAAACTTTTAGCCGAAAAACTGAACTACCGTTTAATAGAAGCGGACAATGATATAATCAGATTATCTGAATATTCGTCCATTAATGAGATATTTGAAAATCGCGGAGAGGAACATTTCAGGGAACTGGAAAAGATTGCTATCAGCGATGCGGTAAAGGCAACAGGGCAAGTAATCTCTTGCGGAGGCGGGGTGGTTACATCTGCCGAAACGATGGAAATACTTAAGAAAAATGCAACAGTAGTTTTCCTTCATGCCGACTTTAAAACCATCATAGAACGGCTTAATAATACAGTTACCAGACCGCTGTTCCGGGATACGGAAAAAGCAATCCTTCTCTATGCAAACCGATTGCCCAAGTACAAAAAATATGCCGATATGGAAATAATAACCGACCATAGCAGCCCAACTGATATAACTGCAGCTATCATTCAACGCTTGTCGCATTCGGGCAAACCATCAGGCAAATGAAATTATGCATAATAATCGGTTCGCCGGTAGCGCACTCCTTATCACCGGCGATGCACAATGCGGCTTATGAAGCGCTAAATATTGCTACGGAATATCATTACACTGCTAAACAAATTCAGCCCCGATCCCTTGAAGATTTTATAAAAAGCGCGCGACTGAAATACCACTCTCTTGCGGTGACCATGCCACACAAGGAATCGGTCATAAAGTTTCTCGACTCGGTGGACAGTGAGGCAGAGGCAGTTGGAGCTGTGAATACAGTCATCAATTATAGGGGAAAGCTTACAGGATACAATACCGACGGCAGAGGCGCAATGGATGCACTGAAACAATATACACCGTTAAAAGGCAAGCATGTTGCAGTTCTTGGTACCGGGGGTACAGCAAGGGCAATAATCTATGGTCTTAAGAAAGCGAATGCAGAAGTTGTTTTATACGGCAGAAACATGGAAAAAACCAATCTGCTGGCGCTGCGCTTCGGTTGCAGAATAGGGAATTGGACTGATAGATTCCAGGTTGCAGAATCGGAGATAATCATAAATACAACGCCGCCCGCCGGCAAAAACATGCTGCCGCTAATTCCCAATGATATCGTGTCTGCTGGTCATATCATTTTCGATGTAAATTACATTGCTTCCGGCAGTATACAGCAGGATGATTGGAAAGCAAAAGGGGTAATAGTTATCGACGGTCTGGAGTTATTGCTGAAACAGGGACTGCTCCAGTTTGAACTGATGACAGGGCATAAGGCGCCTGAAGAAGTAATGCGAAAGTCGATAATAAAAGGTATTCGGAAAATGCGCGAGATATAAATTATTACATTTGTATAACACATATTAAACCCGTTTAAATTATCCGCAATGAAAAAGAGTATCAGAATATGTACAGTAGTATCAGGCGGCACTTTGCCGTCGGTCCTCAAAAACCTTAAACAGGCGGGTAAAACCGCCGATATGGTTGAAATAAGGGCAGATTTTATAAGGGGATTACAACCCGGCGACATAAAGAAGCTGAAGCCCGCCGGTAAAATAACCTCCATATTCACTTGCCGAAGTGTTAAAGAAGGCGGAAAATACAAAGGTTCTCACTCGGAACAGGCGGCGATTTTTACGGCTGCCTTTAAAAGCGGATTCAAATATATCGACATTGCCGGCGATAACCCGTTTCTTACCGAACTGAAAAAAGAAAACGAAAAGAAATTACTTCTTTCTTACCACAATTTTAAAGGAACACCGTCATCAATAGAACTAATGGGAAGAATAGAGAGAATGCAGGAATTTTCACCTTCAATAATTAAAATTGCAACAATGGTGAAAAACGAGAAGGACATTTTTACCCTGATTGAAACACTGAAGCAAAAAAGAGAAGGCCAGAAACTGATAGTTATCGGTATGGGAGAAGCGGGTAAAATAACGCGCCTTTTATTGCCAATGCTCGGTTCATATTTAACCTATGCCTCTTCGGAAGATGAAATATCGCCTGGAATTTTAACCGCCGAACAGTTAAAAGCAGTTTTCAATTTATTATAAAATTTTTGCCGTGCCAGGAAATTCATTCGGACAACTCTTTCGCATTACAACATTTGGCGAGTCGCATGGCGCCGCTGTAGGAGCTATAATTGACGGTTGCCCCGCCGGGCTTAAGTTGTCCGAAGAGGATATACAGCCCGATCTTGACCGGCGTAAACCGGGGCAAAGTTCTATAACTACACAGCGAAGCGAGGCGGATAATATCAGAATATTGTCAGGCGTTATGGAGGGCGCTACTACCGGTACACCGATACTTGTGATAGCTTTTAACAAGGACGCAAAATCATCCGATTATAATAAACTGAAAGAACTTTATCGCCCTTCCCATGCTGATTATACCTACGAATTAAAATACGGCATACGCGACTGGCGGGGAAGCGGCAGGGCTTCGGCGCGCGAAACGCTTGCGCGTGTGGCGGCAGGTGCGATAGCCAAAAAATATCTTTTTGAAAAATGCGGGACTCAATTTCTAAGCTATGTGGAACAGACAGGGACTATAAGAACAGATATCGATTTGAACAAAGTAACGCGTAAATCGATTGACGGAAGCATTGTCCGCTGCCCCGATAAAGCAATATCGCATAAGATGCTCAAACTAATTGAACAGGTGAGAAGGGAAGGAGATTCCATCGGCGGCATTATAAAAGGACTGATAAAAAGCCCGCCGCCGGGTATTGGAGAACCTGTTTTCGACAAGCTGCCGGCGGATCTTGGTAAAGCCATGTTGAGCATTAATGCGGTAAAGGGCTTCGAGTTTGGTTCGGGTTTCGGCGGGGCAAGCATGCGCGGTAGCGCCCATAATGACGGACTGTTCTTAAAAGGCAAAAAAATATCATTTTCCAAGAATGACGCAGGCGGAACACTCGGCGGTATTACCACCGGTCAGGATATATATTTCCGTGTGGCGTTCAAACCCGTGGCGACTATTGCAAAACAACAGAAGACGGTAACAAAATCGGGTAAAACAGTTCTGTTTTCAGCACAAGGGCGGCACGACCCTTGCGTACTGCCCCGCGCCGTTCCTATTGTAGACGCCATGGCGGCAATAGTCACCATGGATCATTATTTGAGGCAATTGAGTTCAGCAGCAGGCAGATGAATAAAAGTGCTCTCTACATATCCATCACCGCAAGCATCGGGATTTTCGAACTTTTTGAGTTAATTGAAAGGGAATTCGACTCCTGCTTTTTTCTCGAATCGCAAGGCGAAAATGCTAAGGATGCCAGATATTCCTGCATAGGATTTGCTCCGAAAAAAATAATTGAATGCCCTCCAGAGGGAGCGAATTCTGACAGTTATTATTCTATGCGCGATTTTATAAATCCGAATTATCTTTCCGCTCATAAATTTTCAGGCGGACTTATCGGTTATATCAGCTACGATGCCATGCCGCTCTTTGAACCGTCTCTATCCATTTCTTCTCATAATAATTTTCCGTTATACCTGTTCGGGCTTTACGAAGATGGCTTGCTATTTGATAAAATTACAGGTGTGTTATCCTATTTCTATCACTCCGAGGACCGTTCAGGAATAATAAAAAAGATCATCAAAGGAGTGAAAGAGACCGGAAGGCAAAAATTACAATTCAGGAGCAAAGGGGAGACCATGACAAGAAAACAACATACGGAAGCGGTAAAAGAGGTTGTAAATGAGATACGCAAAGGAAATACTTTTCAGTGTCAGATAGGGTTTAAACGGAATTTTGATATTAAGGGAAACGCATTAAGGTTTTACAGTGAATTGAGAAAGGTAAACCCTTCGCCGCACATGTACTACCTGAAGTTCGGCGGTAGGGTGATTATAGGCGCAAGCCCTGAACTACTGCTCAACACAAACGACGGCATAATGGAAACGTATCCGCTGGCAGGCACAATACACCGTGGTAGCAGCGCCGAAAAAGATATGCGGCTGGCAGAGCTTCTTCTTTCCGACCCGAAGGAACTGGCAGAACATAGTATGCTGGTTGATTTACACCGTAACGACCTTGGCAAAGTAGCTCGTATAGGTTCAGTTCGCATTCCGAGATTGATGGAAGTAAAACGATTCAGCCATGTACAGCATATATCAAGCGAGGTTATGGGACTGATGTCTCATGATAATGATGTTTTTTCTGCCCTTGCGGCAACCTTTCCTGCGGGCACACTGACAGGCACGCCGAAGATAGAAACAATGAAAATTATTGAACGGATCGAAAAAAATCCGCGAGGTCCTTACGGCGGCGCGATAGGTTATTTCGGATTCGACGGAAACTGTAAAATGGCTATACCCATCCGTTCCCTTTTTATAGCCGACGGCGAGGGATATACGCAGGCGTCAGGCGGAATAGTTTGGGATTCTACCCCCGAAGGCGAATACCGTGAAATACATAATAAACTCGCCGCAATTCAAAAAGCGGCAGAACCGTTTCTTGTATGATATTCGTATCTTCTAACCTGATAAACTACGGTATTAAGTCAAGGATATTAAATTTGCGTCCCTGTAATCAACCGGCTTTATGCGTATCTTAATAATCGATAACTACGACTCGTTTACTTACAACCTCTACCAGTTAGCCGGCGATATTCTGCAGCAGCGTGATAAAGGTGATGAGTTGGATGTTTTAAGGAACGATGAGATAAAATACGGCGATATAAAAAAGAAATATAATAAGGTGATACTATCGCCGGGACCCGGTAATC
>JAKAOA010000010.1 GCA_021823405.1 Bacteroidota bacterium
TATAAGCGATGAACTATGAGATATAAGGTATGAGCTATAAGCGATGAACTATGAGCGATGAACTATAAGAGATAAGCTATGAGCGAAGAGTAATTTAACGGGTTGACACGGGTTAACAGATTTTGGGCTGTTTTAAATTGAATAAACTTGCTAATCAACATATTATGATTTTTAGAAGGCAAAAAAGTGTCAACCCGTTCGGTTTAATAGCTGCCGGTGGTGATTTAAGCAGGTTCACTTCATACAGAATGCCCCTGTCGGGAACAACAAGAATGGCAAATTTGGACACTTTTTACCCCGAACCTGTGCAAAACTGTCCAAAATTTACATACACTCGATATATGGAAGCGGCTATGTAATGAATTATAATTCCTGTCTTACCTCTGTGATACCTGGCACTACTCTTTTAAGTAATTGTTCCACACCCGCTTTCAATGTGAGCGCCGAGGAAGGACACCCGCTGCAGGAACCTTTCAACTGTAATGTTACTACGCCGTCTAAGAACGAACGGAATAAAATAAGACCTCCGTCGCTTTCCACTGCTGGCTTAATATATGTTTCAATGGCGTCAATAATCAACTGTTCCTTTTCATTCGCCGGAATGGCATGGTCTACCGTACGTTCCGCTACAGACGACTCTGGAGCTGCCGTCTTAGCAGCATCTTTACTATTCGTTCCATTCCATACTTTTCCTCCCCCTGCTATATATTGTTTGATGAAATCCCGTACGTCAAATACTACGTCGTTCCATGACGCTTTATCATTCTTCAATACGGTAACAAAATTGGCTGCAATATATACGCCCTTTACAAAAGGCATCCTGAATAATTCGAGGGCTAACGGGGAGTCGGCGGCTGCCGGAGCGCTCATGAACTCCAACTGGATTCCAGCCGGCAGAAGCGCATAGTCGGCGACAAATTTCATCGCCAACGGGTTAGGTGTCATTTCAGCATATATATGAGGTATCCGGTTTTCAATCATAACAGTTTGGCTATATAAAACAAAATAAAGCGAGGGTTCAAAAATAAGATTAAAAAACTTAAATTTGCTCCATACTTAACTATTTGCATCTAAATATTTACATGACTCTAACCTTCAAAACAATAAATGAATCTACCTTCACGACTTATTGAAGAGGCGGTTGAAGAATTCGCCGGGTTACCCGGAGTAGGCAGAAAAACAGCATTACGTTATGTTCTTTATATGCTGAAACAAAACCCCGATGAATTACGGAAATGGTCGAATACCATCTCTCGGCTGGCTGATGGAATCCGATATTGCCGCATCTGTTGCGCTATTTCTGAACATGACGACTGTGAAATATGCGGCAATCCTTCGCGCGACCATTCTACCATTTGCGTAGTAGAGGATATAAGAGACCTTATTGCAATTGAAAACACCATGCAATACAGGGGAACATACCACGTTCTCGGTGGTATTATTTCACCTGTGAACGGCATCGGACCAGTGGACCTGAACATTGAACAGTTGATGAAGCGAATGGAAAAAAGTACGGTAAAGGAGATAATACTGGCGCTGCCATCTACGATGGAAGGCGATACCACCAGTTTTTATCTGCATAAAAAGCTCAAGCCGTTTCATATTTCAGTAAGCGCTATTGCAAGGGGCGTGCCTGTGGGTGATGAACTGGAATATACAGATGAGGTAACGCTCGGACAATCAATCTTGCAAAGAGTTCCTTACGAATCAACAGCTATACGGAGATGATTATTTTGAGATGTTAAACATATTAAATGACAATAAATGCCCAAAGAGAAGACCTACGGTTGAGACGGTAATACCGGGATAAATGTTCGTTTATCTTTAAGCCCCTGCCGCTAATACCCGCCTTCCAATTACCCCTGCCTCTGTGATAAAACTCTCCATCATTATAGTTAATTACAATGTTCAGCATTTTCTGGAACAATCGCTCCATTCCATTACCAAGGCATTGAGAGACATACCCTCCGAAATCTGGGTTGTGGATAACCATTCGGTTGACGGTTCTGTTGATATGTTAAAGAAGAAATTTTCTTCCGTGAAACTTATCGAGAATGTAAAAAACACTGGTTTTTCGGCTGCCAACAATCAGGCAATAAGGCGGTCGAGAGGCGAATACATCCTGCTTCTTAACCCCGATACGGTGGTTGAGGAAGAATCGTTTACACGCATGCTTAACTTTATGGATAAACATGCCGAAGCAGGCGCTCTCGGGGTAAAAATGATTAACGGGAAAGGCAAATTTTTGCCTGAATCAAAGAGGGCTTTGCCTACCCCGACGGTGGCTTTCTACAAGGTTTTCGGGTTATCAGCATTATTTCCGCATTCAAGAAAATTTGGGAAATACCACCTTACGTACCTCCCGCAGGATGAAGTGAACGAGGTGGAAGTATTGTCAGGTGCCTGTATGCTTATACGTAAAACGGTTCTCGATAAAGCAGGGTTACTTGATGAATCGTTCTTTATGTATGGAGAGGATATTGACCTTTCGTATCGCATTACACAGGCGGGTTATAAGAATTATTATTTCCCCGAAACACGAATCATACATTATAAGGGTGAAAGCACAAAAAAACGGAGCATTAACTATGTGCTTGTATTTTATAACGCCATGCGGATTTTCGCCCATAAGCACTTTTCAAAACGGAATGCAAAGCTGTTCTCCTCATTCATAAACCTGGCGATTTTTATAAGAGCTTCTATCGCCCTGCTTCACCGCCTTTTTAACAGAATTTGGCTTCCACTTGCCGATTTCATTATTATTTACGTCGGGTATTACCTTATATCTGTAACCTACGGAAATATAAGATTTTCGCAGCCGGGTTACTATTCCAAAGAACTTTTTTTGATGCTGCTCCCGGCATACATTATTATTTGGCTGGTTTCCATCTGGGTAAGCGGAGGATACGATCGTCCGGTAAAAATATGGAAATCCATAAGAGGAATACTTTGGGGTGCGGCTATAGTGCTAATTCTGTATGCGTTGTTGCCTGAAAAGTACAGATTTTCGAGGGCGTTAATTCTTCTGGGAGCCGGCTGGGCGCTGCTGGCGCTTACCATAGTAAGGCAGGTTTGCCGAATCTTAAAGATTGAAGGGTTTGGTAAGAACAGCGCGCGAGTGCTTATTATAGGAAAGGAGGAGGAATGCAGACGTGTGAATGATCTGTTGAATAAAAGCGGGATTGAAACAGAAAGCGTAAAGTACTTGAACCCAGACGACACCTCTTCCTCACCGTCAGAAGAGAGGGTGGAAGGATGGAGCGAAACCATGTCTATCTATAATATAAATCAGGTTATTTTTTGTGCTAAAGATCTTCCGCTTCAGCTTATTATGGATGCAATGTCGTCCATTCCTCAACCGGAGCTGGAATTTAAAATTGCCCCGCCTGAAAGTTGGGCAGTTATAGGCAGTAATTCCATCCACACCTCGGGCGAGCTATATGTGATAGATGTTCATGCCATCAATACCGCCCCCAACATACGAGCCAAAAGGTTGCTGGATATAGCGTGCAGTGTATTCGCACTTATATTAAGCCCTGTATTGATTTGGTTTCAAAGTAGTCCGGGCAGATTTATTGTGAACATTATCAGCGTGGTATCAGGCGGCAAGTCATGGGTAGGGTACTGCCCTGCAGCTACATCTGGCGCCGGAATACAAAGTGAGAGTGATTTAATGAAGAATACACAACGATTACCGGTTATTAAACCGGGCATAATATCCCCAAAGGATGCGTTGGCTACTTCGGCAGAGAGTCAGGATACCGATAATCTGAATGCCACCTATGCCCGAAATTACAGGGTGTTTACCGACCTTAAAATAATTTGGAAGGGGTGGAGAAAGCTGGGCTCTTAACATTTGTTCACAAAATCTGTTAAACCTTTCTTAACTCCGAATGTCATAAGTTAATAAAACGAACCAAATATATCTATAGCCATGAAAAGGATAGCAGTAATAATAACATTCGGATTAGTTATGGCGTTCGCAGGTGCGCTACAGGCATGTCCGCCATTCTATGGCTGGCATTGGGGCTGGGGCATTTATTCACCATATCGTCCGGTAACGGTACTAGTTGTTCATCACAGATGCGCGCCTGTCTGGATTCCTGCACATTGGCGATGGAACCCGCGGTTGCATTACCGTGTGTGGGTTAGGGGGCATTATGCTTAAATATAGAACTAGAACCCACTGTTAGATAGTTTAGCATAACAGGGCTGCTGTAATTCTATTAAAGGGCGATGCAAAAAGTAGGTTGAAAGCAGCAATAACCCTATCAGATGACTGCCATTTTCTCCCTTGAATAGTAACCTTTTTTTAACTTTACCGCTACTTCGCTGAATGCCTTAATGGTGAAGACGCAATCATCGTCATTATGCAGGGCTGTAGGGATAAGACGCAGAAGAATGGTTCCTTTGGGTACCACCGGATACACTACTATAGAGCAAAAGATGCCATAATTCTCCCGTAGGTCGAAAGTTACGTTGGTGGCTTCGGGTATGGTGCCGTTCAGATATACCGGCGTAACAGGAGAATTAGTTTCTCCGATAGTCAAGCCATCCTTCACAAGACCATTTTGGAGATTGGTTACCACTTCCCACAATTTGCTCTTCAATTCCGGTTTAGTCCTAATAAGTTCCAGACGTTTCAATACGCCCAATACCATAGGCAACGGTAACGATTTGGCATAAATCTGCGAACGCATATTATAACGCAGATACTCCATCACATTCTCACTACCGGCAAAGAATGCTCCTATGGCGGCGAAACTCTTGGCAAATGTTCCGAAATAAATATCAATGCCATCCTGTACGCCCTGCTCCTCGCCTGTTCCAGCGCCTGTTTTACCCATAGTTCCTATTCCATGGGCATCGTCAACGAGCAGCCGGAATGAATATTTCTTCTTCAGGTCGACAATCCCCTTAAGGTTGCCTTGTTTCCCTGACATGCCAAATACACCTTCGGTAATTACGAGTATTGAACCGTTGGTTTCTTTAACTACTGATTCAGCGTGCTGTAACTGCTTTTCCAAACTTTCCATGTCGTTGTTGGCATAAGCAAATCTCTTGCCCAGGTGAAGCCGAACCCCATCAACAATACAGGCGTGGGACTCGGCGTCGTAAACTATAACATCGTGTCGGTCTACAAGACAATCTATAGCTGAAACCATACCTTGATAGCCGTAGTTCACAAGTACCACATCTTCCTTACCGACAAATGAAGCAAGTTCATTTTCTAACTGCTGATGGTAGTTAGAGTCACCCGACATCATACGTGCACCCATCGGACTCCCTAATCCATAAATAGCGGCTGCCTCGGCGTCGGACTTTCTAACCGCTGGGTGATTGGCGAGACCCAAATAGTTATTAAGGCTCCAGATAATAAGCTCTTTACCCCTGAATTTCATGTGTGCGCCAATTTCGCCTTCCAGTTTCGGGAACATAAAATAACCATGAGTTTGTTTAGAATATTGCCCTAATGGACCGCGTCTTTCTTTGAGTTTTTCAAAAAGGTCTATCATTTGTCTGCGTATTTTTTATAACTTAATCTTATCCGTTATACGTTTGCAAAGATAAAATTTAAAATTCATCAAGATTCAATTAGCGACATTACAGGCATTTTTAGTTCTGTAATTAAGCAAGTGGTTCCATAATTCCATCTTCCCTCTCCTTTGAATCTTTAAAATAAACCAGCATGTAAAAAATCATATTTATTTCTGACGAATTGCATTGGGCAAATCTTCGTTTTCAATTTACTTTGTATCCATAAACTAAGATATTAGGCGCCCCGTAAGGCACAGAATAAATAGACAGTCCCGTAAGATTGCACAGGTTAATCACCCCGTAAGGTGAGTCTGAAAATGATAAGGAACCGCCGAGATAAAGGCCGGGTTCTTTATCATTTTATTTAATAAAAAGCAGGACGGAAGTTAATTTAAGGACAACTTCTCGTTTAGAGTGTCCTATAGAGTTAAAGGTCTATCTCAATTATCTTTTTTTTGTAATTTAGCGCATGATTACAAACAACTTCCTTGACTTTAATTAAATAATCCCTCATAATAAAGCTGCCATGGAAAATAAAAGCCCAAGCGCCGATAATACCTTCGATAAATCTGAAAAGGTAAAGAAGAATATGCGCGGTTACGCCGAGAAATCGAAAGAGACAATACAGGAGATGATTAATTCGAGCATGAAAATACTCGAAGATGCAATGGATGAAAATTCAAAGACAGTTGAAAATTTAAAGAACAACTTTGGGTTAGGTGATTTAGGAAAAGAATCTGCTACTGATATAAAGCCATCGCTTGACAAGTCAGTAGAACTCGCCGAAGATACTTTTGATGCTATAATAAATTCCTACACCAGACAGATGGAACAGATAGTGGATTTTAACACCAAACTTGTCGACTTGGTAAAAGAATCCGACCCCGACAATGCGGATAAGTTTCTTGACCTTATAAATGAAAATTTTGACCGTACGCGCAATGCAACAACGGGCAATACAAAAGAGATATTGGATTTATTCAACAAACACTCCAATTTAACCCTTAAATTCAACGAGAAATTCGCCAAAACAGTCAATTCCCAAGTGGATAATCTGTTCCAGACACAAAAAAACAGCCTTAACAGATTTACCAGTTGGGCTTCGGAATGGTGGAAAGAATAGTGAATATTCACCCGTTGTAGAATAATATCAGGGCAGATAGTACGGGATAATAGCTGCAATAATTCACTTGAACCTGTGATTTTTTTTGATAGAACCTTCAAAGATCCCACTAAACCATTTTTTCTGTTGATTTTAGTTATCTTTCTCAAGAAAAGTGGCTAATTATCAATATTTTTACTATCTTAGCGGTATTATTTTATTGTTTTTAGGTAAAATAATGCCGATATACCCAACTGTTTCACCAAATTATTCATCTTACTGATAAATATGCTTCTGGAACCGACAGAACAAGAATTGGTAAATGGCTGCCTGAAAGGCGAAGTTGCCTATCAGCGCATTCTCTATAAGCGGTACGCTGGAAAGATGCTTATGGTTTGTTTGCGGTATGCTAAAAGCAGGGAAGAAGCGGAAGATGTTTTGCAGGAGGGTTTTATAACAGTGTTCGAAAAGTTAGGTCAGTTCAAGATGCAAGGTTCATTTGAAGGTTGGATTAGGAGAATTATGGTTAACAAGTCGATAGAAAATTACAGAAAAGTAGCGCGTTTGTTTCCGTTAACGAATGTAGATGAGATGGAGAATGCGTTTGTGGGAACAAATGATGTGGCGGGCAGTGTAGATACCAAAGACCTGCTTAACATGATACACTCGCTTCCGCCCAAATATAAGATGGTTTTTAACCTCTATGTATTTGAAGGAATGTCTCACCAGGAAATAGCTGAAACGCTAAATATTGCTATTGGCACTTCCAAATCAAATCTTTCTGATGCACGAACTATATTAAAGAAAAAGCTAAACGAGAATATGATAACTGAAAATAAAATAATATACCATGACAGAAATGCTTGAGGATAATCCATTGGATAAATTCTTCAGAGATTCAATAGAATCTACCGAAGCCAAGCCGTCCGAACAATTTTGGAACAGGGCATACGAATCCATTATTGTGAGGGAAGGTAATATGAACAGGAGAAGAGTACTGGCATGGAGAAGCGCCGCGATTTTGATAGGTTTTATAATGCTTGGACTTACAGCGTACGACCTTTATATTACCGATAAAGTGAAGAATTTACGCAAAGATGTCGCAACTATTCAAAGATTTCAAGCAAATGCAACTCTTTCTGGAAAAGATAAATTACATAGTGTTTCAGTTCCTGCCATTGGGAACACCAATTCAGGAAATATGTATAACCAGAGAGACGTTAAATCGACAATGCCTTCATTTGCTTTGTATCCACACACTAAACCTCATAAAACCTCCCAAACGGGCAATAAAAGTACTTCCGGCGTATGCAGAGTTGTATATGCTGATGCAAACCAACATACAACAGGTAGACAACAAGGCGAAAATGAACAGAAACTGCAACAGGATTTGACCCATGGAAGTAACGCCTACCCTGCTGCCGTTACAGGTAATATGCCATCAGTTTCAGCATCAGTTAATACTATATCCGCGCAAAGAAGTACTAATCAAAACAATACAAATGTTCTTACTACGGTTAACGGCAGATTTAACGCCTTTAAGACCCTCTTCAACCCTGTTACTGCCACTTTAGTACCTTTTTTGAACGCGACCTATCCGGAAGCTATTAAAGCTTCCGAGTCCATGATGCCGGATTCAGCGCTTATGGACGAACCCAATCCAGCTGAAAGAGCGAAGAACTACTTTGTTGATGTTATGTTACACAGGTTCTCGGTTTCGGGCTTCTATTCCATCGATAACTTTTTATTTGCCATGAGTGGATACAATCCTGTTGAGCGCATTAATGCCTCTCAAATGGAAGCCAATGAGCGCAAGGAAACCTCGTTCTCATCCGGTATAAGTATCGGCTATGACCTGTCGCCCAGGTTTACCGTTCAGGCGGGTTGTAATTACCAACAATACCAGTTCCTGATATCAGCTACCCCATTGAATGTCCAGAACGATTTAGCGTCTTTTTATCCATTTGAATCCAGTTCGGGTAACGTTAATCTTGCTCTGTTGCCAGGATGGTCCAATCCGAATGGCGGCGCAGCCGCCGCACAAGGTGATGCTATACGCTCATATATCTCTGTTCCGGTTCAGTTAAAGTGGAATTTTGTAGAAGACAAAAAGGTTAAAATATATTTGACCGCCGGTGGGGCTGTCAATATACTGGACATGAACAGAGCTGATATTGAATGGGGAAATTCATTTGGCTCAAAAACACTGAATATTGACGGCATGGAAGGCACTAATAATATTACATACGCTTATCTGGCAGGTATAGGAGCAGAATACAAATTAAGCAGGGGATTCTCGGCTTATGTTGAAGGAACATACCTCGGTGCCCTTACACCGGTTGCCGGCGATTCATATATTAACGTTAAACCGAACCTTCTAAGTGAGACGATTGGGATAAAGTATCATTTGTAATATCGGAAAAACCAATATTTAAGATTCATTGATAAGCTAATCGCAGGAATGCGAGATAGTTATAGTATCATCCCGGCGCCTATTGTTTCGTTGGTTGATTCGTCGATTAGAATGATACCGCCGGTATGACGGTTCTTACGATAGGCATCGAAAAAAAGGGGTTTTGTTGTTCTGATGGTAACCCTCCCTATATCGTTCATTTTTAACTCCTTATCATCATCTATCCGATGCAATGTAGTGATGTCCAATTTATATAGAATATCCTTTAAAATACACTGTAAATCCTGCGTAGTATGTTTCAGTATATACCTGCCGCCAACCGTCAGTTTTTTTTCATTCATCCAGCAGAGCATCATTTCAATATCCTGCGCTATTCGTGGTTGGTTGTGAGGACGCGCAAACATATCACCGCGGCTTATATCTAAATCATCATCAAGCAAAATAGTTACGGACATACCTGGCAGCGCCTCTTCAATTTCGCCGTTATAGGTATTTATCGCTCTAATCTTTGATTGAAGTCCGGACGGTAAAATTACTATGGTATCCCCCTTCCGGAAAATACCTCCTGCTACCTTCCCGGCATACCCCCTGTAATCATGGTATTTATCCGATTGAGGACGAATTACATACTGAACCGGAAAGCGACAATCAATTTGGTTTTCATCGCTTGATATGTGTATGTTTTCCAGTGCATAAAGCAGGGCGCTTCCTTTGTACCAAGGCATTTTTATTGATTTATCCACAACATTATCGCCTGTTAGCGCCGAAATAGGTATGAATTGCACATCAGTCACCTCCAGTTTCGCGGCGAAACTCTCATAGTCCTCTCGAATCTTTTCAAAAACTTCTTCTTTATAATCAACAAGGTCCATTTTATTTACACACACTATTATATGCCGCACTCCCATTAGGGAGGTGATAAGGGTATGCCGGCAGGTTTGTTCGCCGATTCCTTTGCGGGCATCTACAATTATAATGGCAAGGTTGGCTGTGGAAGAACCGGTTATCATATTTCGGGTATATTGTATATGACCGGGAGTATCGGCTATTATGAATTTCCTTTTGGGAGTGGCAAAATAGCGGTATGCCACATCTATCGTTATACCCTGTTCGCGTTCTGCACGCAGTCCATCAGTGAGCAGCGCCAGATTAACTCTCTCCTCACCCCTCGACTCGCTTGAACGCTGCAATGCTTCGAACTGGTCGTCAAAAATGGATTTAGAGTCATAAAGGAGCCGTCCGATGAGCGTGCTTTTACCGTCGTCGACGCTGCCTGCGGTAAACAACCGGAGAAGACCCCTGTTGCCATGTAGTTCGTGTGTGATTTTATCCTTCATTCTGCGAAATCAAAAATACCCTGCTTTTTTGCGATCTTCCATTGCCGCTTCCGATCGGCGGTCGTCGGCACGCGTGCCTCTTTCAGTTAGCCGTGAGGCAGCCACCTCTTCTATAACCTCGTCGATATTAGATGCTGCGGATAGGATAGCTCCGGTACAAGTCATATCGCCGATGGTTCTGAAACGCACCCTATATTCCTTATACTCTTCTCCTTCTTTAGCCGTCAGGTAATCCGATTTCGCCAGGAGAGTGCCATTTCTGTCAACGCACTGGCGCAGGTGGCTATAATAGATGGATGGTATAGGGATATTCTCCTCCTTAATATATTGCCATACATCAAGTTCAGTCCAATTACTTAATGGGAATATCCGGAAGTGTTCCCCTTGGTTTTTTCTGCCATTAAAAAGGTCCCAGAGTTCCGGTCGCTGGTTTTTAGGGTTCCACTGCCCGAATTCATCGCGATGCGAAAAAAACCTCTCCTTTGCCCTCGCCTTTTCTTCATCCCTGCGCGCGCCGCCAATTGCAGCGTCCAGTTTTAACTCTTCTATAGCATCAAGCAGGGTAATTGTCTGCAGCAGGTTACGACTTGCATTGTATCCTTTTTCTTCTTTCACTCTGCCCTGGTCTATTGAATGCTGGACGTAACGAACCAAGAGACGTGCATCAAGGGTTTTCACCCAATTATCGCGGTATTCAATGGTTTCCGGAAAGTTATGCCCTGTGTCAATGTGCATTAAGGGAAAAGGAATTTTTGCGGGAAAAAAAGCTTTCCGCGCCAGATAGCTAACTACAATGGAATCCTTACCGCCCGAAAAAAGAAGCGCCGACCGTTCAAATTGCGCCGCTACTTCACGCAGTACATAAATAGATTCTGATTCCAGCTCCCTTAAATGACTATTACTGACTCCCATTCCGCTTGTTTTCTTCAATGGTGTTTCCCTTAAGTATCCATTTACTCAAGATTTGCAAAATTAGCAAAAAGAGGTAATTATTCGGTTGATAAAACGGAGATGCAATAAGTGGTTTGACTGCGAGGACATGTTCTATCGTTTATATTTGACTTTGCCCAGCAATATTGCGAGGCAAAATCTTCTGCAATCTGTATAATTTCAATATTTTAACATTTGGCTAAAAATGGCTAATTATGGCTAATTATGGCTTTTATTCCGAAGAGCGCCAAACTATGTATTTCAGATATTTTAATGCAACATATTGATTTACAATCAATTTATAAAGCTTTAAAAATTTGACGTTCACAAAATCATTTACAGGCACTATATTTTCTGTTGTCAAAATCATTTTATTTCAGTTAGAAGTTTATCTCATAGCTTATCGTTAATAGCTCATAGCTTATATCTCATAGTTTATATCTTATCTCTCATAGTTCATCGTTTATAACTCATAGCTTTTAGCTTCAGAGCGCAAATATATACAATAATTAATTACATAGTACATAAAAAGACAACTTATTTTAATTATGCGAAGCAATTAATTGAGGATGAGGCAATAAAAATTTTGATGATTTCTTTGTATGCGCCCCTGTTGATTTTGTCCGGCGGTATTGCGGGACAAACGCTCCCTGTAATCTATCTCAAAAAGCGTTTATCAAAATTTGATAACCTTTTGGGTATAAAAGGTATTTCCTTCATTAACTTTCAAAAGATATATCCCATCCGATAGCGAAGATACATCAATTTGCTGATAAATCATACCATTTTGGTCTGTTAAGCTTTGGTCGTACACGCGCTGCCCCAGCATATTATACATTTCAAACTCAATATTTTGGTTCTGTCCTGCATTCATTTGTACGGTAATCTGATGAGAGGCAGGGTTGGGATATACCGTCAACGCCTGTAAACCTGCCTTTGCATAATCTATTCCCGTTATGTTGGCGTTTGTGTCAATTTTAAAAATTACTCCATTATTGTTTGCTCCTCCTACTGTAGCCGTGCCATAAAACAAGTTACCGGATGCTGTCAAGCTCCCCCAGGGAGCAGCACCGCTGGAATCAAAATCATGCAAGTCCCTGAAATTAAAGCCATTTGTATCGATAGAAAAAATGTCGCCGCCGGTATACCAACCTCCGGTAAAGGTCATTCCATACAATCTTTTGTTAAGGAGAGTCAGGTCGCTGTAAGGAGTGCTACCGTTAATGATTCGTGTGGAGAATAATTGAACCAAAATACGATAATGACTTCCGTCTGTATCAATTGAAAATACCACTCCTCGGTTGGGGATACCGCCCTCCGATGTCATTCCGAACAATTTTCCTCCAAAAATGGTTACATCACCGTAGGGATCTACCCCATCATTTGATATTTCTTGAAAATCGTGCAGGTCCTTGTAATTATTTCCATTAGTATCAACAGAAAAGACATTTCCATACATCCCGTCTTCCTGCGTCATCCCGTAAAAATATTTATCTGAATTTATCAATGTACCGGTAGGGTAAGCCCCATTAGGGATAGAAAAGTCATAAATGTCCTTAAATGCGCTTCCATCCGTGTCTATTGAGAAAATACAACCGCCATGATAGGGACCACCGCTATAAACCATCCCATACAATTTATTGTTTAGGTAAATCAATGAACCCCATGGGTTTGCGCCATTTGTGTCATTGAAGTATAGCAGGATTTTAAATGAACTACCGGTGGTATCCATGGAGAAAATAATACCATGGTTTGCCTTACCTCCATATATAGTCATGCCATAAAGTATTTTGCCGTTAAGAATTATTGAACCATAAGGATGACAGCCATGGATACTGTCAAAATCATGCAACTTCCTGAACGCATTGCCCGACGTATCCATCGAAAAAATTGTTCCGTCTCCATAGGTTCCTCCGTTTCTCGTTATGCCGAACAAGAGATTGTTTGAACGAACAAGATTACCAACAGGAGTGGAACCTTCCACACCATTAAAATAGTGCAGAATTGTATATTGCCCTTGACAAATGCTGGTCGCATCGAACCAAAAGGCGAAAATTAAGGAAATATAATACCTCATGGTGTTCTTACTTTTCTATTGCAACTTAACAATCTTCTTACTATAAAAATTATTCCCTTCATTAACTTTCAATAGATAGATACCATCCGACAGCGAAGATACATCAATTTGCTGATAAATCATACCATTTTGGTCTGTTAAGCTTTGGTCGTACACGCGCTGCCCCAGCATATTATACATTTCTAACTCAAGGTTTTGGTTCTGTCCTGCATTCATTTGTACGGTAATCTGATGAGAGGTAGGGTTGGGGTAAACTTTTACCCCTTCATTACCTATTATTATTTGGGGTACTCCCGCATTTATCGCTTCGCAAGCACAAGGTTTAGGGGTTGAATTTTCAGAGTTGATAAAAGGCATAAAAATTTCATAGATAAGACAGGAATCGATTAAAAAAATACTTGGAATGTTCGGGCGGGATAAACGCTTCTGCAATCTGCATTCAGAGTAAACAGAGTTAAAAGCAAATTGCCGGTTAAAGCAGTTTTGATTTTAACAGGTATTCCGCTATTTGCACTGCATTTGTGGCTGCGCCCTTGCGCAGATTATCTGATACCACCCACATATTTAGGGTGCGGGGCTGCGATTCATCTCTTCTTACTCTACCCACAAACACCTCGTCTCTGCCTTCGCTGTGTATAGGCATCGGATAGACATTTTCTTTAGGATCATCCGCTAAAATAATCCCTTCGGATTCCGATAATAGCTTTCGCACTTCACCCAAATCAAAATCTTTTTCAAACTCTGCATTAATCGACTCCGAATGCCCGCCGGTTACAGGTACCCTGACGGTGGTGGCGGTTACCCTAATTGCTTTATCACCTATTATTTTTATTGTTTCGTTCACCATTTTCATTTCCTCCTTTGTATAATCGTTTTCGAGGAAAACATCGATATGCGGCAGCACGTTCAAATCTATCGGGTGAGGATATGTTCCTTTGCTTTTATCGCCTCTGCGTTCATTAAGAAGTTGCGTTACACCTTTTTGTCCCGTTCCTGTTACTGCCTGATAGGTGCTTACAACAATACGCTTAAGGCGGTATCTCTTATGCAGCGGGTTAAGCGCCACAACCATTTGAATGGTGGAACAGTTCGGATTGGCGATTATCTTGTCGTCCTTTGTAAGAACGCTGGCATTTACCTCGGGGACAACCAGTTTCTTGGAATTATCCATTCTCCAAGCCGATGAATTGTCGATTACCGTTGTGCCTGTTGCCGCAAACTTCGGCGCCCATTCAAGCGACACGGCGCCACCGGCGGAAAATAAGGCGAGTTGGGGATTGCGCGATACAGATTCTTCCAGAGTAATAATCTTACATGGTTTCCCGTGAAAATGAACATTACGCCCGGCTGATTTATCCGATGCGACAGGCAATAGCTCGGTGACAGGAAATTTTCTTTCCTCCAATATCTTTATCATTGTGCCGCCTACTAATCCAGTGGCGCCTACTACTGCTACTTTCACACGGCAAAGTTAAGTAAAAGTTATCTCTGTTGAGGTAAATAAAAATATAGTCAAAATTGATTATATTTGCCACCCTAATAAATCCCGATATAAATACGATGGAACGAAGAAATGATTTTTTTTATACCGAGGCAAAGGATATACACTTTATCCGTCCGATTGATATTATAAAGGAACATCCCGAGTTAAAGCAATATATCGGTACAAAAAATCCATATTCTATATTTATAGTGCTTACAGCGGTGGCGCTTCAGATATTTCTCGCATGGTTTTTACACGATAAGCCCTGGTGGATGGTAATAGCCGCCTCATGGCTTATCGGAGCATTTTTTGTTCACTCACTGTTTGTAATGGTTCACGAGTTAAGCCACAACCTCTTCTTCAAGAAAAAGCAGGCGAATATGCTTGCCGGAATTTTCGCTAATTCGGTTATGTTTTTTCCCAGTTCGGTTTCCTTCGCCCGTTATCACCTGAAACACCACGCCCATCAGGGTATTCCTGAATACGACGCTGATCTCCCATCTGCATGGGAAGCGAAGGTTTTCAAAAATTACACAATAGGAAAGGCACTCTGGTTTCTTTTTTATCCGGTTATACAAGCTGCGCGCGTGCCTCGAATGCGAGAGATAAAGGCATTCGACAGATGGGTGGCGCTAAACTGGCTTGTGGTAATAGGAGCCGATGCAGCCATTTGGTACTTTTTCGGCGTAAAAGGTTTTATATATATCGGGGCATCGTTCTTTTTTTCCATCGGTTTTCATCCGTTGGGCGGAAGGTGGGTGCAAGAACATTACCTTGCCAGCGATGATGTGCAGGAAACCCACAGTTATTATGGTCCACTGAATACCATAGCTTTTAATGTAGGTCATCATAATGAACATCATGATTTTCCATCGATTCCGTGGAACCACCTGCCCAAAGTTAGAAAGGCGGGAGAAAAATGGTATCACAGCATACATTATCATACATCCTGGACATACCTTTGGCTACGCTTTATCTTCGACAGGCGGCTTTCCATTTATTCAAGGATGTTGCGCAAGCGCCACGAGAAATAAGATAAGTCCGGCGCCGAATATTGAGAATCCAAAGAACCGTGGCAGAAGAAAAAATAGGTATTCTTGGAGCCGGGAGCTGGGCTACGGCTCTGGTAAAGATACTGGATAATAACGTTTCTTCTATTAACTGGTGGATAAGGCGCAAGGAGAGCGCAGATTATATACGGAAATACAGCCATAATCCGAGTTACCTAAGCGATGTAGAGTTGCCTGTCCATAAAATCACACTCTATAACGAAATAACGGAGATTGTCCGCAAATCCGACATATTAGCCCTCGCCATTCCCTCTGCCTTCATGAGTGAGGCATTAAATGGTTTGAAAAAGGACGACCTGAAAGGGAAAATAATTTTTTCGGCAGTTAAGGGTACCCTTCCAGATAAAAAAATGATGGTAAGCCAATACCTGCAAAGCGAATTCGGACTGCCTTTTACTTCAATCGGGATAATTGGCGGACCATGTCATGCGGAGGAAGTTGCGATGGAAAAATTATCTTACCTGACTGTGGCATCACCCGACATCCAAAAGGCAACACAAATAGCTAAACTTCTGACTTGCCGCTATATTAAAGCGGGAATATCTGATGACCTTGTGGGAATAGAATATACCACTGCACTTAAAAATATTTATGCTATAGCTAGCGGTATTTGTCACGGACTTGGTTACGGCGATAATTTTCAGGCAGTACTCGTTGCAAATGCCTTGCAAGAAATTAAAAGGTTCATAGACCATGCTCATCCATTACACCGGGATGCAGCCAAATCGGCTTATCTCGGCGATTTGCTTGTAACTGCTTACTCCCAGTTCAGCAGGAACAGAACGCTTGGTAGTATGCTCGGGAAAGGATATTCGGTAAAAAATGCACAACTGGAAATGAACATGATAGCCGAGGGCTATTATGCTGTGAAAACAATTTACTTTATCAACCAATCCTTTAAAGTTGAAATGCCTATATGTGATGCGGTGTACAGGATTCTTTATGAAAAAATGTCCCCGATGGTGGAGATTCGACTACTTACTGAAAGATTATCATGAAATTTATATTAACACTTCAGTAAGCCGTACCCCAATTGTACTGTAAATAGAACGATATTATACTCAAAAATGGAAACATTATCGACTTGTCCTTTATGCGGTTCGTCTCAACTCTCTTCATTCTTAGAGTGCACCGATTACACGGTTAGCAAAGAAAAATTCAAAATTACAGAATGCGAATCGTGCGGTTTTCGCTTTACTAATCCGAGACCCGAGGAGGGAGTTGCCGGCGATTATTATAAGTCGGAGGATTATATTTCGCACTCCAACACGACTAAAGGCATTATAAACAAGGTGTATCGGCGAGTGCGCAAAATTACTCTTAAAAATAAGTACCATCTGGTAGCATCCGCTTCCGGGAAAAGTACGGGAAACCTTCTTGATATCGGATGCGGCACAGGGGAGTTTGCGAATACATGTGCTAAGTTTGGCTGGAAGGTAAAGGGAATAGAGCCCTCCGGTATGGCGCGGGAATTCGCAAAAAAAGAGTATGGTCTGGAAGTAGCTGACGCCGGTTCTTTAAATTCATTTACCAGCAACTCAATGGATGTAGTTACGGCATGGCACGTGTTAGAGCATATTTACGACCTGAAAGGAACAATAGAACAGGTTAAAAGAATTTTGACGGCGGAAGGTGTTTTTATAGTTGCCCTTCCGAACTGTTCTTCCGCTGATGCACAGTTTTATAAGGAATACTGGGCGGCTTACGATGTACCCCGTCATATATGGCATTTTACACCAGCTCATGTTCAAGCATTATTTGAGAGTAAAGGATTCAAGCTAACTAAAATATTACCCATGTATTTCGACGCTTATTATATTTCAATGTTGAGTGAAAAATATAAGGGAGGAAATGTAAATTATGGCAGGGCGCTGGTGCATGGTTTTTTTTCCAACAGACAGGCAAAAAAGACCGGCAATACATTTTCCAGCGAGGTTTATATTTTGAAACCTAATAGATAAGACAAATTTTACTGTAATTCTATGGCTTGTACTATTGGTATAACGGACTGCAGTAAATGGGAGAACTATAATAACTGGATTCAACAAGGCGCGCAAGAGATGAGCGTTATTCGACTAAGCTCCCATGAGAATAATGCAGGGCTTGCTGAACAGTGTTCTGGAATTATTCTTACCGGCGGCGAAGATGTTCACCCGTCATATTATAACAAGTCGGATTATGTAGCACGTTATAACCTGAAAGATTTGAATATAAAGCGCGACGAATTTGAATTTTCAGCGCTAAAAAAAGCTGTAGCCAGAGACATTCCGATACTTGGTATATGCAGAGGTCTGCAGGTGGTTAATGTATTTTTAGGCGGAACCCTGATACCCGACCTACCCTCAATAAATAAACACATACATAGTTCGGCAAACGGTAAAGGCGATACCTCACACGCATTGAATTTGACCAAAGGCAGTATGCTTTACAAATTAACCGAAGGCAAGGAGGACCATATATGGGCGGTAAGGTCGCACCACCATCAGGCGGCAGATATACTTGGTAACGGGCTGATAGTCACCGCTCTCTCCGATGACGGGATTGCGGAAGGGATAGAAAAGGAAAGCGGAAAATCAGAACTTTTTTTTGTTCTAGTACAATGGCACCCCGAAAGGATGAACGAAGGCAACCCAATGTCGGGTGCGCTTCGGGATTCATTTTTAGATGCTTGCAAGAAGTATGAGGCGAATTTCTAATTTTGCACCTTAATCAACATCTTGGGGAAGTTAAACAACTCCAATTCCATCTAACGCTATATAAAATATTTATGCAACCGAAATCGCCCAAAGAAAGTTTTACAACCTCTACCCATATAGTATTACCCAATGACACAAATGTACTTGGCAACCTGATGGGAGGGAGGTTACTGCACTGGATGGATATCACCGCAGCTATAACCGCCAATCGACACTGCCGCAGAGTAGTTGTCACCGCGTCGGTTAACCATGTTTCGTTCAGTCGTCCGATAGCGCTTGGCGATACAGTTACCCTTGAATCACGTATTTCAAGGGCATTTACAACATCCATGGAGATATTTATAGAGGTTTTTGTAGAGGGTAAAATGACAGGAGAAAAGGTGAAATGCAATGATGCAACGTACGTATTTGTCGCAGTTGACCAGGTTGGAAAACCCATTGAAGTACCGCCAGTTCTGCCTGAAACGCATAGAGACAAGGAACTATACGAGGACGCATTAAGAAGAAAGCAATTGGGTCTGCTGCTTGCAGGAAAAATTAAACCCGGCGATGCACCCGAGTTAAAAGAATTATTTTCAGGCAAATAAATGTAAAATAACACTGCCGACGAATTCTTAAAATGGCGATAAAAATATATACTAAGACGGGCGATAGAGGACAAACGTCGTTACTTGGAGGCACACGCCTGCCCAAACATCATATACGTATAGAAGCTTATGGCACAGTAGACGAACTATGCGCATGGATAGGGTTACTGCGCGACAGCTTAACCGACAAAAACGACTTGAAAACTCTGATTTATATACAGGACAGATTATTCACCATCAACTCATCTCTTGCCTCCGACCCGCACAAAAATAAGTTCAAAATACCCCATATTGGAGAGCAAGATATTACTATGCTTGAAAAGGAAATTGATAACATGGATGCAGTTCTCCCTGAAATGAAATCGTTTGTAATACCGGGAGGTCATGTAACAGTATCACAATGCCATATAACGAGATGTGTCTGTAGGCGCGCAGAAAGAATGGTGGTTCACCTTTCCGAAACAGATAAAGTAGATGAAATAATAGTTCGATACTTGAACCGACTCTCGGATTACCTCTTCATGTTAGCCCGCAAACTTGCACATGGTTTGAATGTAGAAGAGATACCCTGGATCCCTAAAATGTGAAATTGAAACCGGCAACAACATTGCAAAAGCCCGGAGTTAAGCATACATGTGTGAATCGAATTGCGATAATTGACATTGGCACCAATACTTTTAATCTTGTAATTGCCGAAAAAAACAGCAGTGGGAAAATTGTTTTTGTTCATCAAAAAGAACTACCTGTAGAATTAGGCAGAGGGGGCATACATAAAGCGCTTATCACTCCGGATGCATTTGATAGGGCAATAAAAGCGCTTCTTTCGCATCGCCTGATAATCGATAAATACGAGCCGGTTGAATTCTATGCTTTTGCTACTTCGGCAGTACGCGATGCTGCCAACAGTAAAGATTTTACCGAACGAATAAGGATTGAAACAGGAGTGGAAATTAAGGTTATTTCGGGCGACGAGGAGGCGCATTGGATATACGAAGGCGTAAAACATGCATCCCTATTAAGTAAAAGGACAAGCATTATAATGGATATAGGCGGTGGAAGCACTGAATTTATCATTGGAAACGATAAAGGCATTTACTGGAAACAGAGTTATCCGCTGGGTGTATCACGACTGTTTGAGATATTTCAGCCGGAAAATCCCATAAGCGCCAAAAATAAGAAAGATGTGGAAGAATATTGTCTGAATGCATTAAGTGATTTCTTTTCTGCTGCAGAAAGGTATAATCCCTTAGAACTTATCGGTTCTTCAGGTTCGTTTGAAAGCTTTGCACAGATGCTCATTTGCCGGGAAGGTAAGAAGAGCGTACCAAAAAATGGTTTTAATATTAAACTGACGGGATTTGAGAATCTATACAATGATATTCTCGCATCCACTCTCGAACAACGCCTAAAAATGCGCGGATTACTAAAGATGCGCGCCAATGCCTTCGGATTTTCTGTAATGCTGACAAAACTTGTATTGGATAAACTATCAATACCCAAAATGACATTATCCCTCTATTCACTAAAAGAGGGGATAGCAGGATACATGTTAGGAATGAAGGAATAAAGCGTTATAAGGTCGGATTAAGAATTTTGCCTGATGCCAATGCCTTAATCAGATATTTATCGGTTAACGCCTGCTCAAGAAGTTTGATGTGTCCTAGATGGTGACAGTCGCTGCCGAGAAAACTTATCATATCATTGTCAATAAGCCAGTGAGCCGCTTTTCTGGTTTCATTGGAATAATGCCCTGTGAGTGAGTTGATATTCATCTGTAATAGAATACCGCGGTTTGCCAGTTCTTCATACTTCGAATAATCACGATGCCAGAAACTGTATCTTTCCACGTGGGCAAGAACCGGCTTATATCCCTGCGTCTGCATGTGGAAAACCGTTTCATTCAGATTGTCAGGCGGGTTAACGAAAGGCAGTTCCCACAGAAGGTATTTTTTATCTCCGCCGAAAGTGAGAACATTCCGTTGCTTAATTTTATTTTCAAATTCAAAATCAAGATAATATTCTGCCGCCGCATCCAACTGAATTTTTGCGCCCGCCCTATCCAAAGCTTCTTTAACCTTATGGAGACCATCCAGAATTATTTCCGGAGTGTTTTTGTACGAATCGCTCATTACGTGCGGAGTTGTAATCAACTTGCTGTAGCCGAGCGATTCCATAGCCATGATTAGCTCAAGCGAATCGGTAATTGTTTTAGCGCCGTCATCAATACCGGGAATGAAATGGGAGTGAATATCAGTTTGTAAGCGCGACATATCTGCCGTAGGAACATCTTTTTTTAAAAAACCGAACAATGCCATAAAGTATAATTTTTTTCAGGTGGATAACATCCGACTTATCCTTATCAGGTCTTCATTAATATCCACTTTGTGTTTTCGCGCCTTCTCAAATGGGGTAAAGGCAATTTGGTTATTGACTAGCCCGGCAGCCACATTTTTATTCCCTTGCAAAAGGGCTTCGGTTGCAGCTACTCCAAGGCGGCTTGCCAGCACACGATCGAAGCAGGTAGGGCTGCCGCCTCGCTGCATGTGGCCGATTACCGTCACCCGTGTATCATAATGGTCAAATCGCTCTTTAACCTTTCGGGCAACTTCAAAAGCGCCGCCTTCCTTATCACCTTCAGCAATAATGATGATCACCGAAGATTTATGTCTCTTCCAGCCCTCGTCAAGCCGTCTGATAAGTTGTGTTATATCTGTGCTTGTTTCGGGAATAAGAATCTCTTCCGCTCCGGCGCCAACGCCACCATACAGAGCAATAAACCCTGCATCTCGCCCCATAACCTCGATAAAGAAAAGTCGGCTGTGCGACGCCGCAGTATCGCGTATTTTATCAACGGCGCTTATTACCGTATTCAGCGCGGTGTCGTACCCTATGGTATAATCGGTGCCGAACAAATCGTTGTCTATTGTTCCGGGTGCGCCGGTGCAGGGAATGCCCGACAATTTCGAGAATTCATTTGCTCCTTTAAAAGTGCCATCGCCGCCAATCATAACAAATCCTTCTATTCCGGCGCGTTGAGCCATAATTATAGCTTGCCGGAGACCTTCGTCGAGCATAAACCTACTGCTTCTAGAGGTCTTTAGAATTGTTCCGCCTCGCTGTATGATATTGCTTACGGAGTGAGAATCCATAGGCAGAAAATCACCTTCTATGAGTCCTTCATATCCTCTACGGACGCCAATTACTTCTAAACCATGGAAAATTCCTGTCCGTACAACTGCTCTTATGCATGCATTCATTCCCGGGGCGTCTCCGCCGGAGGTCAATACCGCTATTTTTTTCATATTTCATTAATGTATTGCCCGCAGGCGGTTTTACAACAGCGTACCGCATTAGCTATAACGTTGGTGCAAAGCAAAATACCTGTACGAGCAGTTATGGCGACATGAATGTTATCATTTTCATTCATCCCAGTCATAAAATCAATATAAAGGTAGCTCTATTTTTTTATCTGATATCGTACAGAGGCAAAAAAAATTAAAAAACAAGAAATACCGGATTTGTCAAGCTTCTTTTATTATAGGATAAGGGAGTAATTCCGTCGGAGAGTACCATTCTTTTCCCGGACTCTTCTACTATAATCTGGCCTGCTGCTGTATCCCATTCCATAGTAGGTTCAAATCGCGGGTAAGCATCAGCCGCACCTTCTGCCACCCTGCAAAATTTAAGTGAACTGCCTGCATATATTGCTCTTACCTCGACGTATTTTGACTTTTCATTTTTGATATAGTTATCGGTTGCATTCGATAAATGCGATCGACTGGCTACAATTGTATAAATATTTGAAGTCCGTTTACTAATCGGCAATTTTGTGCGGTTATAGTTAAGGTTCTCTTCTTGTTTAGCGCTAAGGTCCGGTCCGTGTTTACCAGTGATTCTAAAAGCGCCCCTTCCCTTTAGTGCATAATAGGCGGTCTTTTGAACGGGAGAATATATTACCCCTAAAATAGGTGCGGTATCTTTGATAAGTGCGATATTCACGGTAAATTCGTCGCGCCGGTTGATAAATTCTTTCGTGCCATCGAGTGGGTCTACCAACCAGAAAGCTTTCCATTTCTTGCGTACTTCGTATGATGGCTGTTCCATTTCTTCGCTCAATATAGGATAAGATGAGATTTGTTGCAATCCGGCGGTTATAATACTGTGAGAGCGTTCATCCGCCATAGTCACAGGTGATTTGTCTTGCTTGTATTTTATGGTGAACTTGGTTCGATAAACCTCCATAATTGCCTTGCCGGCTGCCTCCACTATATCAATTACACTTTGCAGCAGCAAATCCTTCTCCTTACTGTGAATGTCGCCTGCCATTAATGATGAAAGTGAAAGTGAGTGAGCAAAAGATAATAAAATTTAAGATAAAAAAAATAAAAAACGAAATCCCATACTACGATAGAAATGAACATGTATGAAATTACCTTCTGCTTATCGCGATAGAAATGAACCGCAAGCGCTGTCCCAATTGGAATAGAAAGAATAACAGGAGTAAAAAACGCGATACCGGCTAATCCCCATTTCGTTTTTATTTTTCCAATGAATTTATTTTCATGCGGCGGCTCGTTGCCCTTCTTTTTGATAGGGATATATTTAATGCGTAGTTTATGCCATTGGTCTAATGCCCATTGACTGATATTGGCAAATATCCATGCTCCTGCAACCCCGCCGGCTGTTGTAATGGTTATGGCTTTAAAAAATGGGAATTTGGCAACAACAGCAGCAGGCACCCCGCCGAAGCCAAGTTTTAGAGAACTTAGAAGAAAAATAAACAGATCCAATCCAATATTGTGCCAACTCATTATCTCATCTGAATTAAATCAAGTATCTCTATCGTAAACCAAAAAATTAGAATAACTTACGGAGTTCATCGCTTTTTTTTCATTTATGTTACCGGGAATCTAAATCGATTCAAATAATTTAATCACAAAAGACAACTCTTATACTCAAAAATTAAAATAAAGTTACGATTATCTGAAATCCCGTCTATTTCTTCTGAACTGAATATCCTTGACCCATTTAAAAGGGAATGGCAGATTGTTCCTGCGTATCTGACTGAATATTATCTCTTTTGAGCCAAAACCTTTATAAAATCTTGCTATATCGGGGTTCAATGAACCTTCAAAGTCGAAGGTAATTTCCTGCTCTGCGTGGTCACGGAAAAAGCGATCCATTAGCAGGGTCATTGCGTGGAGCTGGTATCCTTTCGTATTAATGCCTGAAAAAAGGAATATTTCTCTTTTATTACTTCCTGTAAAAAAAGCGCCTGCGCATAATTCTTTTTCTTCGGTGAGTACTGTCCATATTTGCCCCATATTTCTTTTCAGGCAGGCATTCATCAGGGCATTAAGCGTGTGGTAGTATGTAGCGGGATGCTTGAACTCCCTCCCCCGATTTTTGCGGAAGAGGTCAATTACAGGCATTGGTGACATATCCTTTCTTACTTCCAATTTATTCAACATAGCTTTACGCAAGTTTCTTTTCGTTTGTGTTGAATAATTGGAATAAATCCTATCGTACGGCGAAATTAAGTCAAGCAGATGCGTTAACAAGTTCCTTTTTTCAAAATGGTTGTTCGGAGCTGGGTTAAGCGTATTCAGATTCATTTCGACATATTTATAGTTACGGGGGATTTTGTCAAAAAAGAGATTAACTTTTTCTCCTGTTATACCAGCAACTGAAAAAACGCCAAGTTGCTGTGTGAATGGCGGAGGGAAGATGTACTTGAATCCTAATTTGTACGCATCAGGCAAAGGCATAACGGTCGTATAGTCGTCTGTTATTAAAGCATTCCAGCCGGGAGACACAATATCGAGGTACCAGCTATAGGCATAAATTATACCATTTACCGAATTCTTTATGCAAAAATCCCATTTACCCTTGTCAATATCCTTGTTTTCAACGAAATTAGGCATCATTGGTAACCGTTCCTGCTTTTAATTTACTCCTGTTCTAATCAGCTTTTCAAATACGCCCTTCCATCCCTTCCATCCGTCCGTCTCTCCGAGCGAATGGTTGTGCCAGATGGTGATAAACTCGCCTCCGCATCGTTTTACCAATGCAGCAAACTCTTCAATAATGGCTTCTGATTCCCCGGTAGAAAGATGTTGGTACTCGTTCAGGGTACCATCCATTATCACAGGTGAATGTATCATAACGGGTAGAGGTTCTTCAGCTTTCAGATCATAGAAAGGAAAAGGAGTACAGATACTCGCCCGGAAACCCGGAGCGCCGGCATATCCAAGGGAATAATCATCGGTAATATTTAAACAGAAGAGGCAGCGATACGTTTCAGGGAGCATCACCTTTAAGAAATGCTGCCGTGATTTGGTTATTTTATAGGTTAAATATCTCTCCACATTTTCGACTTCGTCACCTATTATTTCCGGATTGCCGGCAGAATAATAAGACGGGTGGATGCCTATCTGTGCAAAGGAACTTATATTTTTAACCAGTTCCGCGAATTTTTTACCATCCGTTTTGATATTTCTATCATAATCGCTGCGGCTGCGCGAGGCAAGAAAAAAGTAAACAGGGGCAATTTGATACTTTCTGAATATCGTTTCCTGATATGAATAGGTATCGAAAGGATCGTTACGCCATCCCAATAATACAGAGGTTTTTTCTATTATTTTTCCGATTTGCAAGCCGCAGAGAAGTTTCAGGTATGAGCCGGCTGTTACACCAATTGTTCTACCCAGATGTGCATAAGCCACATCTATATCTACTGTTGGAATAAATGAATAGTTACTTTCTTTAAATTTAAGTTGCGGATATTTAACCAACATCAACTTTTTCAGTTCTGCCGCCCACAAATTTACCAACGGTATATTAAGAAAATTATTCTGATATGCGATACTGTTTTCAGCATTAAAACGGGAGTGCCTATCGGACTGATATGGCAAATATTCCTCGTAACGGCTAACCAGGTAGAATGACGCCGAAAAAATATCAAACGGCAGATCTCCGCCGGTTGTGTGATAAAAAATTTTCAACGCGCTCCATTCAGATACGGTAAAGTTTTGACTAATTATACTCAACTGCGTTAGTAGCCCTGCCGGTCGCACAACAATTTCATCTTTTCCTGCTAAGGCGGCGGAATAATTCAGCTTTGGTCCTTTGAAAGAATCGTATTCCTCCTTGTTAGCAGTAATCCGGTAAGACACCGTTAAGAGTGAGCTAAAAAAAAGTGTGAAAGAGTATTTAATACGCGGGGTGATTTCGGGGGTATAAATTAGCAACTGGGGAGTCATCTTTAAATTCGCCTCTTTCTTGCAAAAATAGTGATAATTTTGCTCTAAGGCACCCCAAATAGTTATGGACATTACCGAGTTACGTCAATATTTTAAAAAACAGTTGAAAGGACACTATCCGCCGGATGAGATTAAGGGCTTGTTTCAGCTGCTTGTGACCGATTTGCTGCATATCAATAAAATAGAATTGCTTTTGGAGGCAAAGAAGGAAATCAGTAAAAATGACTTAATCAAGGTTCATAAAGCGATTGCCAAACTCAAAAATAAGATGCCAGTGCAATACATCCTTGGTTATTGCCACTTTTACGGAATGCGATTAAAGGTCAATTCAAACGTTCTTATTCCCAGACCTGAAACAGAAGAACTTGTGGACTGGATTTTAAAAGAGCATCTTTTGGACAAGAATCTTCGCATAATTGACATTGGCGCCGGAAGCGGTTGCATAGCCCTTGCCTTAAAAAGAAATATTCCTTCGTCAGAAGTTACCGCCATAGATAACTCGGAGAAAGCTCTGGCTATAGCAAAGTATAATGCTTACAAACTTGGATTAAATGTTAGATTTATTAATGCCGATATACTCAAGATGCCTTTTAGAATTAAGAACTATGAGTATGATATTATAGCAAGTAACCCGCCATATATCGCACTATCGGAAAGAAACGAATTACCGGAAAATGTGCTGAAAGAACCAAACGAAGCGCTCTTTGTCCCGGATGAAGACCCATTGTTGTATTACAGGGCTATTGCTCAATTTGTTTGCAAGCCGAGTCAGGCGAACGGAACATTAGGTGGCGGGCGTAATAAACAAATATATTTTGAAATACATGAAGACAGAGCTGGAGCGATATCATCAATGCTTTCTTCTATGGGGTTTGAGAATATTGTAATAAGAAAGGACATTAATGGCAAAAACAGAATGATTAGTTGTAATATGCTTGCAGCAAAAGATTAAACTTCACAGGGATTCATTACCTGTATACGTCATCATTTTTTATTTTTGCATCAACCCGGATGAGATATGGACAAAAATACAGCCGAAAAAGAGATAGAGAAGCTTTCGAATGAAATAGAGGAACATAATTATAAATATTATGTACTGTCGCAACCCACAATCAGCGACTATGAATTCGATAAGTTGTTAGACCGCCTCATTACTCTCGAAAAACAATACCCTGAACTTATAAAGCCCGATTCCCCATCACAAAGGGTAGGCGGGGCTATCACTAAAGAGTTCGGTACCGTTAAACATAAGTATCCCATGATTTCACTGTCTAATACATATTCTATAGAAGAGCTTAAGGATTTCGATGAACGGGTAAGGAAAACAGTCGGCGATCGCTATGAATATGTATGTGAGCTTAAATATGATGGAGTAGCGATAAGCTTGATTTATGAAAAGGGCTTGTTAACCCAGGCGGTTACCCGCGGGGATGGAATACAGGGCGATGATGTTACAACCAATGTAAAAACCATATCATCTGTACCTCTGCGGATTAAAGGGCATGACTATCCCGATGAGTTTGAAGTAAGGGGTGAAATCTTCATGCCTTTGAAGGGTTTCCGTAAGCTGAATGCAGAAAGAGAGGAAGAAGGTGATGAACCCTTTGCCAACCCGCGGAACTTCGCCTCCGGAACCCTGAAAATGCAGGACTCTGCTGAAGTTGCGCGTCGCAAGCTGGATAATGTTTCATACTATCTGCTTGGTCAAAAGGTGCATATTGACGAACATTATGAGTGCCTGATGAAAATAAAACAATGGGGATTCAAAGTTTCGGAGTATGTTAAGCTGGTTAAGAATATAGAAGGCGTCCTGAATTTTGTGGCGAAATGGGAGACAGACCGCCACAAACTACCCTTCGAAATTGACGGTATAGTTATAAAAGTGAATTCCGTCAGCCAGCAGAATGTACTGGGATTTACGGCTAAATCACCGCGCTGGGCGGTGGCATTCAAATATCAGCCCCTGCAGGTAGAGACCGTTCTGAACAGTATTTCCTATCAGGTAGGGCGCACAGGTGTGATTACCCCTGTAGCCAACCTGCATCCGGTATTACTTGCCGGCACAACTGTCAGAAGGGCATCACTCTATAATGCCGACAATATCAATAAAATGGACATGCGAGTAGGCGATACCGTATATGTTGAAAAAGGAGGCGAGGTAATTCCGAAGGTTACAGGGGTAAATATTGCAAAACGCCCTCCCCATACTCATCGCATAGAATTCATTACTGTATGTCCCGAATGCCACACAAAACTGGTGCGCAGCGAAGGAGATGCCCGGCATGTCTGCCCGAATCATAAAAATTGTCCGCCGCAGATAAAAGGCAGAATAGAACATTTTGTTGGGCGAAAAGCGATGAATATTGAAAGTATGGGTAGCGAAACCATAGAACTGCTGTTAAAGCACAATTTAATTCACGATGCTTCAGATTTATACGACCTTACGGCAAAACAAATAGAACCGTTGGAAAGAATGGCAGAAAAATCAGCCGCAAATATTATAGCCGGCATAGAAGCTAGCAAAACAACTCCATTTGAAAGGGTGCTATTTGCTCTCGGAATTATTCATGTGGGTGAGACGCTTGCCAAGAAACTGGCGCGCCGATTCAAATCTATGGATGCTTTAATGCGCGCCGACATGGATACCCTACTTGGAGTAAGCGATGTGGGAAAAACCATTGCTGGCGCTCTCATCGACTATTTTAAAGATGAAGATAACCGCCGTCTTATTAAAAAACTGGAAAATAAAGGAATACGATTTGCTGTTTCGGCAGAAGAAATGTCGGGAGATACGGATATATTGCAGGGAAAATCGTTCGTTATTTCAGGGGTGTTTACAGGGCATTCGCGTGATGAAATGATAGACCTGATAGAAAAAAACGGTGGAAAACATGTAGGTTCGGTTTCCTCAAAAACATCCTTTATCGTAGCCGGAGAAAACATGGGTCCCGCTAAATTGGAAAAAGCAAAAAGGTTAAACATTCCTGTTCTTTCGGAGGAAGAATTTATGAGGATGATAAATAAGAAATAGCATAAAATTAATCCGGATTTGAAAAACCTGCGGTTGCTCCTTTACCCTTTCGCTCTTCTTTATGGCATTGTTGCATTTATCCGCAATGTTCTTTTTGACGCAGGCATACTTCGCTCAAAAAGCTATCCGGTATGGGTTATTTCAGTCGGTAATTTATCAGTCGGAGGAACGGGTAAATCACCGCATGTTGAATATTTGATACGTCTTCTCGGCTCCATTTCATCCAAATATGCCAACCTCCATTTTACGCCGTCAAAAACTGCGGTGTTGAGCCGGGGTTATGGAAGACGAAGTTCAGGGTTTCGCATTGTTACAACCGGTTCCAGCGCAGAAGAAGCGGGCGATGAGCCGGTGCAGATAAAAGGGAAATTTCAAGACGTAAACGTAGCAGTAGATGAAAAACGGACCAGGGGAATTGCCAAACTCTTGGAAACCAAAAAAGATATCAATCTCTTTCTGCTGGATGATTCATTTCAGCATCGGTATGTAACACCTACAGTTTCAATTCTGCTTACCAATTACCATAAACCCTTTTACGAAGACCACCTGCTGCCTGCCGGAACCCTGCGAGAGCAAAGACGGGGTTACCGCAGGGCAGATATTATTATCGTAACCCGCACTCCAGAGAATCTTACTGATGTCGAAAAAAAGATGACGATAAAAAAAATCAATCCACTTCCGAATCAAAATATTTTCTTTTCAAGTATAGTTTACGACCCCCCGATTGCGGTTTACGGCAACTCATCCGCTAATCCGAAAATTCAAAAAGACACCTCGGTAGTATTGCTTACCGGAATTGCCAATGCCAACGACTTAAAGAAATATCTGCAAGCCGGAGCCAAGGAGGTTGTTCACGAAGAATACCGTGACCATCATCAGTTCACCCTCGTAGAAATAATGAAAATAAAAGACATTTTTAATCGTATGGAGAATCCGAATAAAATTATCATTACAACTGAAAAGGATTCTGTCCGACTGCATCAATCCGCCATTGCAGAGCAATTATCCGGTTTACCCGTTTTTTATATACCAGTGAGGGTTAAAATGCATGATGAAGCGGGCTTTGAAGAATTGATAATTCGCTACCTTAACTCTTTCCAGCTTTATAAGCCATTGCAGAGAACAGTTTAAAACCGTTGGCAAGTAAGAACTATACCGGCTGCTATTGTTCAATTATGAGTTTACCGCAACCAATAAAGCTTCCTCCCAAAGTAGTAATCCTGTAAAAATACATACCGGCTGAATGTGCGTTAAGGTTGATTTCGGTTGTGCTATTATTCAGTGTTGTCGCAAATAACTCCTGCCCAACAATATTATAAACGGTAAGTTTTAAACACTCCTTCATCTTTTGAACATTGACGGTAAAATTACCTTTATTCGGATTGGGATACACCATTATGTTGGCTTTGTCAACGCTTACCGCAGGTAATGATTGAAGTATCACGCGATAGAGTGGCGTTTCCCAAATACCTCTTCCATAAAATGAAACTCTTGCGACGCTTTTAGCGCTTCCGTCATTATACAGCATCAGGTCTGTTATCCAGCAACTGTTCGGCAATCCTTGGGAAAAATTCAGCCAATTACTCATTGTTGTGTCTTTATACCAGATAGCGTCAGAGGTAGCCAGGTACATGGCTTCATTATCGGTATAATAGTCGTTAAACATACTTTGAACATTCACTAACGGCAGATTTCCGGTTACATTCGTCCACGAAACACCTCTGTTCACCGACCTGTATACATTATTAGCACAGGACATATACACAACATTACTATCGCTTTTTACCGGCGATATGGTTGCCCCAAGGAATGTAAGTCCCGGCGCTAAATATTGCGTCCATGACGGGGTAGGGCTTAAGGCATTACTTGTGTAATAGAAGTTACGGTTATAGTCAACAGCATAAATTATATTCGCATTTGTCGGCGAGGAGGCAATCGCCGCGAGTGGTGCATTGAAGTTTGAAATTTTCTGCCAAACGGGCGGGTTCCCATTCAGGTTGGTTGTCCTGTATATGTCGGAATCGGCAATAAATGAAGTATTGATTTGGGCAGGTGAAAAGGTCATTAATTGAAAATGTGTCGAATCGCGCTGCGGAAAATTAAGCCAGTTATAATCGGTTATAAAGTCCTCGCTGTAATCGCCTCGCATATCATAAAACAGCGTACTATCTTCATAATTCATGGCGATCGGGCTTGTATAATCGCCGCCTACAAAGGTATCCCAATCAGGATTGAGATAAAACAGTCCGCCATTATCTTGCGTGCCTCCGGCAACGAAATTTTTATCTATCGGACTTGATGCGCAATGATAAAATTCCGTTGCCGAGAGACCGTTGCTTACCGGTTGCCAGGTAAGATTGCTGTCGTTGGTCTTCCAAACCCCGCCATCATTGGCGTTGTAAAGAATCCGGGGCGATAACGGGTTAAAAGCAAAATAATGCATATCGCAATGTACGCCTTGCCACCATCGAAAGCTTGTTGACCAATGCACACCGCCATCCGTTGATTTCCATATCGATTCTGCGCCGATATATATGGTATTGGTGTCAATAGGTGACACAATCATACAATAGTTGTAATTACCCTGATAGTATTGTCCGAAATTATTGGTATCATAACCATTTAAATCACAACTGTCTGCCGGCTTTACTATGTAAAAATTAAGTCCGCTGTTATCCGACTTAAGTAATGGAGTGCAAAGGGCGCTGTCATTACCGACAAAAGTTACAAAAACCAGATTGGTGTCGGCTTTGGTTACACCTATTCTTCCACCGCCTTCCAAAGAGCGGGCAGGACCTGGCAGTGATATTTTCGTCCATGTATCACCCATATCTGTCGATAAATAGAACGCCGACATGGTTACGGCATAAATGGTGCCCGTAATTGAGTTAGGTTTGAACTGCATATCGGTAAATTTGCCGCTGTCAAGTTTTTCAATCCATGACGCGCCGCCATTGATTGTTTTCCATATCCCGTCGTCGGTTGCGGCAATAAGGGTATTATGATCGACCGGGGACATAATTATCTCTATCGCCAGACGGTTTCCAATGCCGGTATTGGCAATCGACCATGTTGCTCCCGCATCAGTACTTTTCCAAATTCCGTAATTTTCAGAATAGTAGTTTATATCTCCGGTGCCCAAATAAAGGATATTATCGTTGGTATAGTCAATGCAAACGGAAGCTGCCGCATCTCCGGGATTACCTAAACCGGCACTATCAGTACCGGTGCTTTGCCACAAGTTACAACTATCGTCGCTTACGAATAATCCGCCGCCCGAACTTGTAGCATAGACCCTTTTGGGATTAAGAGGGTCGAATTTTATCTGCTCTATCCGGCCGATTCCATTAATTTGCCAATAGCTGCTATCGTATGGAAAATTTACAGGTCCTATAAGCTTCCATTTCCCGTTAATTTGAGAATATGAGACCGTTACGGTGCATATCAATCCTAATAAAAGAATAAGACAACGGCTTATGCTCATTTCATGTTTATAGTATAATCTATTTTCTGTCATTGTGCCGAAGCAGATGGCGTTGATAAGGGTATAGAATATGGCCATCTTGCTGAACATAAGGTTTTATTTCTAATTGCCAGCGGCAGAACTTTTTGTATTCAAAACTAAAAGCGATGTTTTTGCTTCCGCTATTTACTGATTTAGTCCCCTTTTCAAATTTTTCTTCTTCCGTACAGGGCTTTTCACGGTTCTTCCAATAGTCATTAAATGCCTTTACTGTGTTAAAATAATTTGCATTAGTATCATCCATCATTTTTATCCAGTATGGGTAATTTTTAAAATCTTGCCCGCCGGGGTACTGTTGACTAAGAGCGGCTGATGCAAACAGTAGAATTTGCATAAGGATAAGATTTAAAATTAATAAGATGCGTTCCATTCACGATTATTTTTAAGATTGAACTCCTTCATTAAAGCAAAAATAGATGAAATGGTCTTACCTTGAACCACTAATGATATTTATTTTATTGCCGACACATCAATTGACCGGCTCTTATCTGACCATTAAAGTCACCCAAATAACACTAAAATATGCTAACTTTAACTCTGTCCTGTAGTTAGGACTTACAAATTTAGATTAAACAAGTAAAAAATCATATAAAAATTGATAAATTATTCTTATATTTGCTTTAGGTCACTGCTATATTCATCTTGAAGAATGAAAGATAAATATCACTTATAAAATCCATTTATTGTAAAGGAGAAACTGATAGAAAAGGATTCAAATAAATTTGTAGATACATATCAATGGAAATAAAAGGAAAATATGCCAACGGAAGCCTTGCCTTAAAACAGGGTATTGTAATAGATTTACAGAAACGGCTATACTCTATTTTTACAACGCTTTTTGGTATAATAAAATTTAGGGATGAGCCCAAACCTCTGCCGGCTGTTGAATATGTGCTGCTATTCCGCACACTTTATAATAAGTGTCAGTCATGCAATATTGCGGATTTCGAAAACGATTCGGTAATTCAACTTTCTTTGGTGCATGATAAAAACCGGAAACTGATAATACACGAGACCGATAATATGGAGCAGATTATGATGATGGCTCATATACTTGCCGATGAATTAAAGGTTAGCATAAGGGATGCCGCTACAGACAGGCGTCACCCCATGTGGTTGGATTGATAATCGTCTATTCGTTGTACAGTATCTGTATGTCGAGAACACTGTCGGCTAATGATGTGGAATACAACAAAGAAGCAGTTGAGTAATTATATTCTTTTATCGCATTCCCTGAAGAAACGATAATTTCATTGTGTACCGGATCGTAACGGAGACGCGATGCGTTTAAACCATTAAGGTATGTTCCCAAACTGTTCGGATTCCATGTATATTGATAAATAGTTTGATTGGCAAAAGCAAGCAGATAAGTGTTCGAGTTAATCTGCGTTGCCGATAAAAGCCGGGAAGAGGGCAGTGAAACGGGTTCAAAAAAAGTGTTAGCCGGAATATTATATTGGAGCAGGTATGGCTGACCTGTACTTTCGTTTCCTAACACAAGCAGGTCATTGTTATCGTACCCGAACATAGCGACAATGGGACCATTTGGCAGTGCAAGCTGCTGATAACCCATTCCCGTTGCCTGATAGAAAACCACGAGATTCTCGTTTGGCGGCGGCAAAGCTTTCTCTTCCACGAAAAGGTAGTTGCTCCAAATGAATGTTTTTACAGGATAATAACCGGTATCGGTTGCAATCTGCAATTGTAATACTCCCGCATTGTTATAAAATCTTACAAAGCCGGAAAATAATGATACGTAAGCTGCGTTGCCATAACTATATACGTTGGTAAAATATTGAGCCGGGGAATTAATCCCCTGAAGGGTCCAACTGGTAGACGCTGAAGGTACCTTGAGAGCAGTCATGTTACCGGTATCAAGCGGAACAAGATAAAGCTGTTGATAGTAAGAGTTTATATCAGATGAGGCAAAATTACCGGGTACTGTAAAAAAGGGCGTGGCATGCAATAATGTATCAAGTGAATAACCTTGTAGCCAATTGCCTGCCCGTGTGATAGCATATATCGCGACTCTTTTTTCAGGTGCGGCTGCTATATATATTTTCTGATAGGCATAACTGATGTTTGCTCCATTGTATGCGTCAACTACGATATTATAATTTCCGCTCGCCAGATGAATATTATTCAACGCGTATGGAACCGTAAAAGTCATGTTATCGGATGTTACAGTAATCTGGTAGCCGGGTAATACCTGAATATTTGCTCCGTTAATAATATAAACTGAAATTGTTTTAAGTCCGTCCGGGTCGCTTACATGCGCAGTAACTTTAATCGTATCGAAGACATTATAGGTGGTTAAACCCGAAGGAGATATAATCTGCACCACAGGCGAATCCATTTTGGTTTCTTTCCTGCAAGATGCAATTAAAAAGCAAAAGGGAAGAAAAGATATTATTCTCTTAAAAACCATAATTTGACGAAGTATAAGTCATTTTGCAAAAGCTAATTTAACAAATTGGAGCAATCAAATATTTTTAATTTCAAGTCAGAAATAAAAAAATGCAGTTGTTGATAAAAAAAACAAAGTTAGAAATACAAATTTCATAGCTTTGACATCCCAATTAAAAATTCATCAATACCTTCTTAAAAATTCACCCTCCGGAAAGTGAAAAATACTTGGAAACAAAATAAAATCGTCAATACCGCATCAAAACTTACTGAACTTGAAACGGGTAAATTACCACCCCAGGCGCCGGAACTGGAAGAAGCTGTATTAGGAGCCCTGATGCTTGAGAAAGAAGCGTTAACCAGCGTTATTGATATTTTAAGAGAGGAGGCATTTTATAAAGAGAGCCACCAAAAAATATTCAAGGCGATAAAACGGCTTTTCGAGCGCTCGGAACCGATAGACATATTGACGGTTACTAACGAACTAAAAAAAAATGACGAACTTGAACTTGTTGGCGGAGCATATTATATCTCGCAGCTTACAAGTAAAATTGCCTCTTCCGCCAATATTGAATACCACGCTCGTATCGTACTGCAAAAATTTATTCAACGCGAACTTATTTCCTTTTCATCAGACACGATTCAGAACTCTTATGACGAAAGCATAGATGTATTCGAATTACTCGATACTGCCGAAAAACGCCTTTTCGCCATCGCAGATGAAAATATTAAAAAAGACCCTAAAATTGCCGGAAGTTTAATACACGACGCCATAAAACAGGTTGAAGCGGCGCGCAACAGGAAAACAGGGATAACTGGCGTGCCAAGCGGTTTCACCGAACTCGACCGCCTCACAGCGGGATGGCAAAACTCCGATCTTATTATCCTCGCTGCACGACCCAGCATGGGTAAAACGGCTCTTGCACTCACCCTAGCCAGAAACGCCGCGATAGATTTTAAAATACCGGTAGCAGTGTTCTCTCTTGAAATGAGCAACCTGCAATTGGCTATGCGGCTAATGTCGAGCGAAACGGAGTTGTCAATGGAGAAATTAAGACGCGGAACGCTTGAAGATTATGAGTTTGAACAACTGAATGCCAAAGTTACCAAGCTTTCAGATGCGCCCATTTTTATCGATGATACCCCTGCCTTGTCAATATTTGAGTTACGGGCTAAGGCGCGACGGTTAAAGGAAAACCACAACATACAACTTATACTTATAGATTATCTGCAGTTAATGGTAAGCGGCAACGAGGGAAAGGGTAACCGTGAACAAGAGATAAGTTCTATATCACGGGCGCTTAAAAGTTTAGCCAAGGAACTAAACCTGCCTATTATAGCTCTGTCGCAGTTAAGCAGGGCGGTTGAACAGCGTGGAGGCGCCAAGCGACCGCAACTTTCAGACCTTCGTGAATCTGGAGCTATAGAGCAGGATGCCGACATGGTATTATTTGTATATCGTCAGGATTATTACGGAGCCGAGGTGAACGACCAGCCGCCCGATTCTGCCGAAATTATAGTGGCGAAGCACCGTAACGGTCCTTTGGAAAGCGTACATCTCAAATTCCAAAAGGAATTTGCCAAATTTATAGAATATGAGGCCTCTCTTTCGGAGTACACCCATTTCGACAATACCTCTGCGCCGGGAGACGAACCCAAGACAATCATCCGCGGGTCGAAAATGAACGATATAGAAGAAGAGCAGTTTTAGCTTACGGTAATGCAAAAAGGAGAACCTTTGATACTGGTTACAAACGATGACGGTATCACTTCGCCGGGAATACAAGCGCTGGTAGCGGCTGCCGCATCATTTGGCAGGGTTTGCGTGGTTGCTCCCGATAAACCGCAGAGCGGCATGGGTCACGCCATAACCGTTAATTCTGCACTGCGGGTTACGCCGGTCGATTTTAAGAAAGCGCATCGGGCATACAGTTGCACCGGCACCCCTGCCGACTGTGTAAAGGTAGCCATCTATCACCTGCTGGACGAAAAACCAGATATATGCCTCTCCGGTATTAATCACGGAAGCAATATTTCCATAAATGTAATATACTCCGGCACCATGTCGGCGGCGCTGGAGGGAGCGCTGGAAGGAATCCCTTCGGCTGGAATCTCCCTTTGTAACAATAATACAGGCACCGACCTGACAGCCGCGCGCTTCGTAACGGATTTGCTTATAAAAAAATTACTTAAATTAAAATCGGACCTGCATTTGTGCCTTAATGTTAATATTCCCGATGTGGGCTTGAACAAGTTAAAAGGGGTGCATATCTGCCGGCAGGGCATGGGTAACTGGAAGGAATTTTACGAAGAACATAAGAGCGATGCCGGACTGGAATATTTATGGCTTACGGGGACATTCGAAAATTTCGAAAAACAAAGTATCGACACCGATCTGTGGGCGTTAGAAAATAATTACGTGTCAGTGGTGCCGATTCATGCCGACATGACCGATTATAAGCAAATTAACAGGGTAAAGGAACTGAACATATCCTTTTAGGGCGCGCCTAAGATTGACGGTCGGGTGAAATACAGTTAATCAGGGCGCCGGCGCAAACCGCTTTTCTCTTTTATGTAGGAATCGATATGTCTTTCTTTTTTCGTATCGTAAATATCTGCAATGGTTACCATAATTCCCGTCTCTTCCACATCTCCGAACTCCGGATTAAGAGATGTTCCAAAAGTTTTCATTGTAGAGGATAAATTCATATAGGAGTTAATAAGCGGTGGAATATTCTCCCCGGCTTCCCGCACCAATTGATTCAGCAGAGCGTGACCATCTTTATAATCTTTCCCTTCAAGCGCCTTACCAAACTGACGCATATCATAGCTTAGTTCAATTGGGTCAATGGGTGTAACAAGGTTATCCTTGTCGGGGAAATAACGCTTCATAAAATAAAGTATCATATCACGTGCCTTTATGTCGAAATCGCGATACATGGTCACCTTGCCGAATAGATACTTCATATCCGGGTTGTCAACCACCAAGGCGCCTAAGCCATCCCAGAGGTTATCGAGCGAAAACAAACCCTTCCTATTTTCTGACGACGGCTGGTAATCGGGTTGGACGAATGATCTGCCCAGTTCAATGGTGTAGGGAAGGTAATCCTTAATAAATCTGTTGCTGAAATGAAACAGTTCTACAGTTGCCAGTTGAAGGATATCGTTCTTAATCATGGCATTCCTGCAACGGATAAAGCGGTAAGAACCCACTATCTGCTTGTCATCAGGATTCCATACAATCAATTGTTTGTATGGTTTCTCACACGTATCGAATTCATCCAGATCGAGCGGCTTCCCCGTTCCGCCGCCGGCTACCCGGAAGGTTAACTCGCGCAACCTTCCTATTTCCTTTACCACATTAGGAGAGTTGTGGTGGGTCACTATGTAAATCTCGTTCTTCCCATAATTGGTGTTCCTGATAAACTTATCCCTTGTAAGTTCGCTTGCCAGCACATCATGCGGCACATGCGGGATCAGGGGCTTCATTCTCATATAATCTTTATTTATCTCATTACTGCGCAATTGCAAAGGTATCAATAATGACTTAAAAAATGCCCAATAACCTGTTGGATTTATATCGAACACGATTGAATTTGATAAAATTCACAAATTCAAAGCATCGGTATAACTGTTCATACAGGTGTACTGCCCGTATGTCATTTTGCGGCCAAAAAAGTACCTGTACGGGCTCATACCTACATAAATGTTTTATATTTTCATTCATAGTCAGTATATTTTGCTTTGCTCCAACGCTATAGCCAAGTCGGTATGCAGTCGCAAAATCACTTAGGAACAGTATATATTCATATCGCACCTGATTATCCTTGTCGCAACTCGAACTGTTTGCTATATTACCGGAATTATGTATCTTTAATATCTCAATTTTATCGATTAACATGTCTGACATCACTATCCGCCAGCCGGACGATGCAGAATATGAAGTGGTAAAAAAATACGTTGACTTGTTCTGGCTGGACAAATCCGATATGCGCATCGGGCAGTTTAAAATACTGCTTCTCAACGGTGTAATAGCCGCCTTTGCACGCCTGAAGAATCATCGGGGAGGAGCCGAACTTTGTACATTCGGCGTAGTAAAAAAGTTCCGGGGCAGACGCCTCGGAATTACATTATTAAACGCAATATTATCCGGGGTAGAGAGGGATGTTTTTCTTATTACCATTGAACCTGAATATTTTAAAAAAGCCGGCTTCCGCATTGCGATAAAATATCCTCCCGTAATCCGGGAAAAGCGCGATATGTGCTTGCTTAAATTTCCCGTCGGTAAGATGTATAGGGTAATGGTTCATCGATTAAAAGGAACTATTAACCGGTAAATATTAACTGCACCTTTCTCTTTCTTATCTTTGCTGCATGCTTCGCTCTCTCCATATACAAAACTATGCCCTCATTGATTCCATTGATGTAGAATTTCAGGATAATCTTGCCATCATTACAGGCGAAACGGGAGCAGGCAAATCCATCTTACTCGGAGGACTGTTTCTTATCCTCGGACAACGGGCGGAAACCGAACTTGTAAACGATAAAACGAAAAAGTGCATTGTAGAAGGAATGTTCAAGAGCGACCTCCCTTCAGTCAACTCTTTTTTTACTGCGAATGATTTGGATAAGGGAGAAGAAATCATCATAAGGCGCGAAGTATCGCCCGAAGGCAAGTCGAGGGCTTTTATCAACGATACTCCCGTAACGCTCACACAGCTTAAGGAACTAACGTCAAAGCTTGTAGATATCCACTCTCAACACGAAACTCTTTCACTTAATGAGTCGGAGTTTCAGATGTCGGTGGTCGATGCCTACGCCCAACAGTCCTCATTAATTCACGATTACCGTAAGAGTTATTTTCGTTATAAGGAAACATGTAAATTGTTTGACGAAATGACCGCACAGGAAAATGAGTCGAGAAAGGAAAAGGATTACCTTGAATTTCAGGCGAAGGAACTGGAAGAAGCGGATATTAAACCGGACGAAGAAAAGAGAATAGAGGAAGAACTGGAATTACTTACCCATGCTGAACAGATAAAAGGCATTTTGCTATCAAATTACAGTATATTGAGTTCGGATGACGGCAATGTGATTACCTTATTGCAAGAGGTAAAAAACAGGTTAAAACCGGTTGCATCCTTTAATATTCGTCTGTCAGAAATCTTACAACGGCTTGAGAGCGCTACAATAGAAGTGAAGGATATAGCGGCAGAGGTGGAGAAAATAGAAGAGAAAATACACTACAACCCGGAAAAAGCGGCATCGCTTACGGAGCGCCTCGAAACCCTTTACGGTCTTGCCCATAAGCATCGCGTAAACAAGGCGGAAGAACTGATAGTTGTACTGAACCGGATAAATGCGCGGCTGAAGAATATATCGTCACTCGAACAGAAGATAGACCAAACCGCGAAGGAAAAAGCGCAGCTCGAAAAAATAGCAAGGAAATCTGCAGACGAAATTAGCGCCGCCAGAAGGAAGGTTATTCCCTTGCTCGAGAAAGACATACAAAGTAACTTAGCCGAACTCGGCATGCCTAATGCCCAATTCAAGATTGCATTATTGCAGAGCGAACAGGTCGGACCAAACGGCAGCGACTCCGTCTCCTTTCTATTCTCCGCCAACAAGGGCAAGGAACTCCGTGAAGTAGAAAAGGTTGCCTCGGGCGGAGAACTCTCCCGGCTCATGCTCGTAATAAAAGCGCAGGTAGCCCGGCTCGCCGAATTACCTACCATCATTTTTGATGAGATAGATACCGGCGTTTCGGGGCAGGTAGCAGGTAAAGTGGCTGAACTTGTATTGCGCATCAGCACCTCTATGCAGGTGATAATGATTACCCATCTGCCTCAAATCGCGAGTAGGGGAAACACCCATTTTCTTGTGTATAAAGAGGAGAAGAAGAACAAGACCTTAACCCGCTTGCGGCGATTATCTCCGGAAGAACGCGTTGAAGAGATCGCCCGCATGATAAGCATGGGCAAACCGGGTGCTTCCGCCCTCAATACGGCGGCCGAGTTGCTTCAAAAGAGATAACCCGCCCGTATCTTCTTAAAATCATAATGCGATAAACCCGGCGGTGGCTTATTGATGGTATACACTTTTCAGGTTATTTTTTTTATGTTAATATTCAGATTTTCAATCACAGCCATCCGGAACTTTTTCGGAGGGGAGTAAAAATAGTTGAAAAGAAATGATTTTATTGACCCTACCGGCAATATGAAAAAATACGCATAGA
>JAKAOA010000104.1 GCA_021823405.1 Bacteroidota bacterium
TATTAGCCGGTCGGCTTTAACCCCGCTGAAAGCGAGATTGGTAACATGGGCAAGCCGGTGCTTAATATTTCCGTTTACAAATACATTCCCCAGATCGAGTAAGTTTTGCTCCAGCCGGGTGCGCAGTATCGAAAGCCGCTCGCTATCGTTCCACATCTCATCGGCAGCTAACGAGCACGCCCTGCCCAGTCCTACTATTCCCGGAACATTCAGCGTTCCTGAACGCAAGCCCCTTTCGTGTCCTCCGCCATGTATAAGAGGAATCAAAGAAACGCGGGGATTTTTCCGGCGCACAAAAAGAGCGCCCGCTCCTTTCGGTCCGTATAGTTTGTGCGCCGACAAACAAAGCAGGTCTATTCCTTCCTCCTGTACGTCAACCCTTAATTTTCCTACTGCCTGCGTGGCATCGCAGAAAAAAATGCTTTTACGGGCATGAGTAATTTCAGCGATTTCCCGTACCGGGCTAATAACTCCAGTTTCATTGTTGGCGAACATAGCGCATACCAGAATTGTATCGGGGCGGATGGCTTTTTCAAGCATTTGCAAATCGGGCAACCCATCCGGGTTTACAGGCATCACTTCTATTTCGGCGCCGAGCGATTCGAGAAACGAACACGGATCAAGCACGCATTTATGCTCTGTCCCAAACACTATAATGTGCCTGCCTTTTGTTTGATATGCGGCATACACGCCTTTAATGGAGAGATTGGCGGCTTCGGTCGAACCGGAGGTAAAGACAATCTCCTGGGGGTGGCAATCAATTAAACTGCTGATTTGCTTCCTTGCCTCATCAACAGCATGCGTTGCAGTCCATCCATACGAGTGTGTTCTGCTTGCCGCGTTCCCGAATTTTTCCGAAAAATAGGGCAGCATGGTCTCAAGAACCCTGTTATCGACCGGAGTAGTGGCATTATAGTCAAGGTAAATCATCACAGATTAAAGTTATTATTATGCGGTAGCTGCATATAACTTGACCGGCTTATATGGATGAGTTTTTCAAGCGAGAGATAGGGAATAAATACAATCGGACAGGAACCCAAATTGCAAAGTTTAACGATTAGAGTATGTAGTATAGATTTCGCGCAAAGTTACGCCTTTTAACTTTTAAATGCCTGTAGATTCGTTCCACGAATTAACATATCCAGAGTCCAAGTCGATACGCTATTAAAGAGATATGTTAGATGAAGATAGATAAATCGGATTATAATGTTGGTAAACCCTAAACCAGTATATCGGTATCAAGAATTTACTTAAAGTAAAATAATGCCATCTTTACATATTGATTCTATGAAAAGATTAAGCAATCTTGACTATTTGAGGGGTCTGGCGGCTTTTGGTATTATGATTTACCATTACATGAGCCATACTTTCGGCGCTTTCGCGGCTGAAACGTTCATGGGCAGAGTCGGTATTTACGGGGTGTCGATTTTTTATGTTCTAAGCGGACTGACTCTCTATTATGTGTATTATGATAAAATGAAACCGGATATCAAAGATGTCTCCGTTTTTTTCAAAAAAAGATTTTTCCGTATTTTCCCTCTGCTCTGGCTGGTTACTTTAATAGCGATACTTATTTCATGGAGGATACCCGATTTCACAATACTTTTTCTCAACCTTACCGGCTTATTCGGCTTTATAAAATGGGATGCATATTTTACGCCGGGAGTGTGGTCAATAGGCAATGAATTGGTATTCTATTTCTTCTTCCCATTTTTCATACTGTTCGTGAAAAAGTTCAAGTTACTTATGGTACTCTTATCCTTCCTTATCTTCGGTATATACCTCTACTTCGCCTTCGCCATTCTTAATAGGTATTCAACATTGAACGAACAGTGGAGTATTTATACAAATCCATTGAACCAGGTATTTCTCTTCCTCGGCGGCTTTTTGATTGGCATTCTTTTTCATAACGCTCGAATAAAAAATGAATACGTACTTTCATTATTGATTTTCGCTCTTTTAATCTTTATTTTTTACCCGGTAAGAGGGAACGACATTAACCTCGTTACAGGAACCAACAGATTGATTTTTACAGCCCTTAGCTTTCTTATTTGTATTTCTTTTTACAAGTTGAACTTTATATTCCCGAAGTTCATTCACAAGCCATTATCACTATTAGGGGAGGCAAGTTACTCCGTTTACCTTATTCACCCTATTATTTATACTTTAACCGGAATTGGAGAAACGTACTCCAACAAACATTTGGTGCACATTCATGAATACGTTAGGTTTTTAAGTTCAGTGTTATGTACCCTTATCTTAAGTTATTTTGTCTATATGTATTTTGAACGGTATTTTATGAATTTAGGCAGAGGCAAAAAGTAATACATGAGAAACTTTTTTAATCGCATGGCAGCCGGGCAAAACCAATAGTCACGTGGTTGATGATGCCTCTATCCGGATCAGCCCCGCATCAATCCTTTTTACTACTTCATCTCTGCCTAAAAGCTCCATTGTTTCAAAAAGGGCAGGACCGGCGGCCATACCTGTAACGATTACCCTGAAGGGCTGCATGACGGAACCGGGGGAAATACCTGATTCGGCTGCGAGCGATTTGATAACTGCTTCTATACTTTGGGCTGTGAAGTTACAAGATGGGTTGTCAAGCTCATGCTTGAGCTTGGCAAAAAATGAATGTAAATGATCATTCCACTTCTTCTGTATTACTGAATTATCATAAGCCGCCGGAGGAATATAGAAGAAACCGCCTATATCCCAGAAGTCAGACGTGAAGTACGCCTTTTCCTTAATCAGACCGCATACTTTAGCCGTGTAGTCGCGGTTCACAAGGTTTTCCGGAACTCCTTTTGCCTTAACGACCTGAAGAAAAATATCAGCCAGTTCCTCATTAGGTTTTCTAATAAGATATTGCCTGTTGTACCATCTTGCTTTCTCGGGGTCGAATTTGGCGCCATGCTTGCTCACTCTGTCCAGTGTAAATGTTTCTACAAGTTCTTCCATCGTAAATAATTCCTGGGTTGTGCCGGGGTTCCATCCTAAAAACGCGAGCAGATTAACCACAGCTTCGGGAAAGTAGCCCTGTTCTCTGTAACCGGATGACTTTTCGCCTGTCACAGGGTCTTTCCAATCAAGCGGAAATACAGGAAATCCGAGGCGGTCGCCATCCCTTTTGCTCAACTTGCCATTGCCGTCGGGGCGCAGCAGCAGCGACAGATGAGCAAACTGCGGCATCATGTCTTGCCAGCCCATAAAGCGGTATAGCAGCACATGCAGTGGCGCCGACGGAAGCCATTCCTCGCCTCTTATCACGTGGGTTATCTGCATCAGATAGTCATCCACTACATTGGCGAGATGATACGTAGGCATACCGTCCGATTTGAATAAAACCTTGTCATCAAGCGATTGGGTATGCACCACCACCCATCCGCGAATAATATCATGAAAACGGACCTCTTCATTGCGCGGTATTTTAATACGTATAACATAAGGTTCGCCCGAATCAAGTCGCTTTTTTGTCTCGTCTTCCGATAAGGTAAGCGAGTTCTTCATGGAAGAGCGGGTAATGTAATTATATTGAGGCGCCGCCACCTTCGCCGCTTCGAGCCGTTTGCGCATCGCCTCCAGTTCTTCAGTAGTATCGAATGCATAGTAGGCATTTCCGCGTTTAATCAGTTCTTCGGCATACTGGCGGTACATCGGTTTACGCTCCGATTGCCGGTAAGGGGCATGAGGACCGCCATTCACAACGCCTTCATCAAAATGAATTCCGAGCCACTTTAATGATTCCACAATATACTGTTCCGCTCCGGGCACAAAACGGTTCCTGTCAGTGTCTTCTATGCGTAAAATAAAAGTCCCGTTATGGCGGCGCGCAAAAAGATAATTATACAGCGCGGTGCGCACACCGCCTATGTGCAGCGGTCCGGTGGGGCTAGGCGCAAATCTAACCCTTACAGGTCTCGTAGCGCTTGAATAGTTTTCAGCCATTTCCCATTAATCGTTTCGTATTTCAGTCGGCAAAGATACAAGAGTATCGAATTACAGGAGAATACCGATATGTCCGATTGTGTTAATGGTTGAATCGGGTGGCACAGGCGGCAGAAGCCCGCCTATTGAACGGCGACTCTTATTATTTATGCGTGTGATAAATAATATAAAAGCCGTATCTTTGCGGTAAATAATTTTTAAAGGCATGAAAAAAGCGGAGATACAAACGGAAAAAGGAACGATGATAGTTGAACTATATGAAAAGGACGCGCCTGGAACGGTAGCCAATTTTGTAAAACTCGCCTCATCCGGTTTTTACGATGGGCTCAAATTTCACCGTGTAATACCGGACTTTGTAATACAGGGGGGATGTCCGGAAGGAACCGGAGCCGGCGGACCTGGATATACCATACCATGTGAAACAACCGGAATTAATCAACGTCACGACCGCGGCGTATTGAGCATGGCTCACAGGGGAAAAGATACAGGAGGTTCACAATTTTTCATCTGCCACAGTCGCGCCAATACGCAACACCTCGACAGGGTACATACCTGTTTTGGTAAAGTTGTTGAAGGGCTCGATGTAATTGATAAAATAGAGCAGGGAGACATCATTACCAAAATTGCCATCGGGGAATAGTGCGGGGGCGTCTTCATCTGTTATATTTCTTCGTCAAATCCAAGATTCTTTATTCTTTCCGATACCAGTGAGTGTTCATATCCCTTTTGCAAGGCATAGCGCATCAGGGAGGCGATGATTTGTTGTCTTTCTTTTTTCTTTCGCTTCAGGATATTTAATTTTCTGATTAAAATCGCATCCAGCGTTTCAAGGTATCCCTGAACATGTATTTCTGCCAAACCCACAGTGATAAGTTCCTCCGGAAGCCCTTTTTTCTTCATCTCTGCCTTAATACGATTTCTGCCCCATTTCTTCATCCGGAATTTACCCCCTGCGAATGCGGTCGCAAAACGTCTTTCGTTCAGAAAGCCCTCATGGATAAGCGCTTCGAGCAGGTCGGGCAGGTCGCCTTTCATTACCCCGTATTCTTCAAACTTACGGCTTACATCCCTGATGGTACGCTCGTTCAGGGCGCAATATTTCCTTGCCCGGGCAAGGGCTTCATTTAGTGAAACCGTTTTTTTCGTTCTTTTGTTCATTGGAAAATACAACTTTCACAGGTTAAAAGTATCAATTTATGGCCGGCTGGTTAAAAAACATTACAGGGAAAAACGAACCTATGTCATTTCTTGACCACCTCGAAGCGCTCCGTTGGCATATTCTGCGCTCGGTGCTTGCCCTCACCATAGTTACTTCAGTGCTGTTCTTTTACAGTAATTTTATATTTGACACAGTACTCTTCGGTCCTACTCACCCCGACTTTATCACCTACCGCGCCCTTTGCAAGTTGTCGAACCTGCTGCATTTGGGGAATGTCCTTTGCGTGGAAAATAAAGTTCAGTTCAAGCTGGTGAATACACAGATATGGGGTCAGTTAACTATGTATATGTGGGGAACAATTGTTGCCGGGCTAATAATAACTATTCCTTATATACTATGGGAAATATGGAGGTTTGTAGGACCTGCTTTGAAACCCAATGAAATAAAACCAGTGCGCGGTTTTGTTTACGCTGCTAGTGCATTGTTCCTGTTAGGGGCTGGTTTCGGGTATTATATCATTGTTCCGTGGACGGTTAATTTTCTCAACAATTTTCAAATCAGCCGGACGCCTGTTGACAACCTTTTGAGCATTAATTCTTATATCTCTACCGTTACCTCGCTCGTTCTGTGGATGGGTATAATATTTGAACTGCCTGTTCTAACTTACCTGCTTACATCTATCGGAGTTATTTCTTCATCATTCCTGCGAAAATACCGTAAACATGCAATTGTGGCAGTGCTTATTGTAGCGGCGCTTATCGCCCCGCCCGATGTGGCATCGCAGATATTTGTCTCCATACCATTATATTTGTTGTTTGAAGTAAGTATATTTGTTTCAAAATATTGCGAACGGAAGAAAACCCTGAAAACCATTTAATATAAATTATGCCTCGTATACTGATAACCGGAGGAGCCGGATTTATTGGCAGCTCTTTAGCCGAAAGGATGGCGCAGGAAAAGGATAACCAAATAGTGGCGCTCGATGACCTGTCTACCGGAAGCATTGAAAAGGTACCCGCCGCCAGATACGGCAACATAAAGTTTATAAAATGCAATGTGAACAACTGGCGCGATCTTGCTGGTGTTATGTGCTCGCAGCCATTCGACTATGTGTTCCACTATGCCGCAGTGGTTGGTGTGCAGCGCACGCTCGACAACCCTGTAAAGGTGCTTAACGACCTTTCGGGAATAAGGCATCTCCTGTTTTTATCGAAGAACACCGGCGTTAAAAGAGTTTATTTCGCATCTTCATCGGAGGTGTATGGCGAATCGGTGCATTTTCCGCAACACGAGGAGGTAACGCCCTTGAATTCCCGCCTGCCTTACGCCATTGTAAAAAATGCAAGCGAGGCATATCTCAAAGCATTTTATACGGAATACGGGCTGGAATACACCATCTTCCGTTTCTTTAACACCTATGGACCGAAGCAGTCGAAGGATTTTGTGGTATCGCGTTTTATATCGCGCGCGCTTAAGAATCAACCGATTGAATTGTACGGCGACGGCAAGCAAACTCGTACGTTCTGCTATATTGATGATAACGTGGACGCCTGCATATCGGCATTTAAGAACAAACTTTTCGCCAATGACGTGGTGAATGTTGGCGGAGCAGATGAAATTACTATTGCCGATTTGGCGAGAACGATTATCCGCCTCACAAAATCGAGGTCAAGAATAGTGCATAACGCTCCGCTCAAAGAGGGTGATATGACACGAAGAAAACCGGATTTGGCAAGAATGAAAAAATTGTTGTCGAGGAAACCCGTAACTCTCGAAACAGGGATTAAAAAGATATTGGAAGATACAAGATATATACTTTAATTTTTATACCGGAGGGACAGTGTCTGAAATAACGCTCGCAAACTGACTTATCTAACCAAAACCCCTGTTCATTGGAACTGCCGCCCCCTTACGCTGAACTTGTAAAAAAGGAGATTGAGAAATTCTGCAAAGAGTTGAGCCGCACTCCCGCAGAACTTTATGAACCCATGCGTTACATGGCAAGTATGGAGGGGAAAAAGATACGTCCCGCCATGCTTTTAATCGCCTGCAAGGCATTCAGGGGCAATTTACGGGACGCACTCCCCGCCGCACTCGCTATTGAACTTTTCCATAACTTCACGCTGATACATGACGATATAATGGATAACGCCCCTCTGCGCAGAAACAGACCCAGCGTGCATGTAAAATGGAATAATAATATAGCATTGCTAAGCGGTGATGCCTTAATGATAAAGGCGTATGAGTATCTCGCAAAAACCCCGCCGGCTAAAGTACATCCTATACAGGAATTGTTTACTGAAACCGCGCTGAAGGTATGCGAAGGTCAGCAGCTTGATATGAACTATGAAAAAGAGAAGAATGTTGCAGTCAGTGATTATCTTAAAATGATTGGACTTAAGACAGCCGCTTTATTTTCTGCTTCGTTACAAATGGGTGCAATGATTGCGATGGCATCAGACAAAGATATTAAAAGAATGAAAATATTCGGTGAAAATGTAGGGCTGCTCTTCCAATTGCAGGATGATGTGCTTGACGTTTTCGGACAACAACAGAAGGTAGGGAAACAAACTGGCGGAGATATAGTAAGAAACAAAAAGACCTTTTTACTGCTCAAAGCTCTTGAACTTGCAAAAGGGAGCACCCGTAAGGAATTGCAAAATCTGCTCGGAAACAATATGTTGCCCGATGAAGAAAAGGTGCGCCTTGTAAAATCAATTTACGAAAGAGTTGATGTTCTGCACCATGCCCGTAAACAGATGGAATTATTCAGGAACAGGGCACAGACAGCAATAAAGCCGTTAAAATCCACTGAAATAAAAATATTGCTTCGCCTGACTGATAATCTGATGAGCCGGGAAATATAGAAACCATCCGCATTACCTATATTGGCTTTATCCGGTCGGGCGACAACAAATTCATTTATCGGCGCCCATGTTTTTAAAACCGACCAATACGCCGACACAACCTGTTTCAGCAACCTGATTGGGAGCAACGGAAGGAACTATCAGCTGGATTAAAAGGTTTTGAGTAATCTGGGTATTAAAGTCCCAATATTTAGGGTCATTATGCTGTCTGCTGTCAAATAATAGTTTTCCCTGATTGTCGAGAAGCCGGAATTCTACTTTGCCAAGTGACTGCTGGGCGCATACCACAATTCTATAACTGTGATTCTTGTAAAACATAACCCCTAACTGGGCAGTGTCGCCGGGCAGCAGTACAGCTATATTCCGTTTCCCTTCATTGTTATAAGAACCGAGTAACGGAGAGCATTCCTGTCCTACAAACTGGTCACACTGCGAAAATGCGCGTATGGAGATAAAGAACAATAATGTAAGCGACAGATTCTTCATTTTCAGTAATCGGTTGCAAAGTGATTTCTTACTGAATCCGTAATATCGGTGAGCTTTTTCAACTGTTCGGGCGATAAGTTTACAGTTTCATTGCCGCCTATGGTAGTGGTATTTTTGGCGCTGTCGGTTGAAATTTTGGTTTTTGTATCCTCAATGGAAATATCCCTATATGCCTCCTGAATCTTAAGAAGCTGGGCAAGGGTGTTTTTTAGAGATTCGTCAGCGGGATAGGTGCTTAGCAGACCGATAAGGTTATTGAGCGATAACTTTTGTTCAGCCACCCTGCTGATAAGGTTTTGGTTGTTGGTTGAATTATGCGCCATCTGCAAAGCAAGAAAAAGTCCTTCCACCCAGCCCCCTGCTACAATAAGCGCCGAAACCTGCTGCCTGTCGTTGTTTTTCAGATAAGAATCCGTATTCCAGTAAATTTCTGTAATAATATTAAGCAACGAATCCTCGTTACCCATGTTCGACTCAATTCGTGAAACTGTGCCTTTACCGAATGCGTTCGGAATACCCAGTTCGTTAGAAAGCTTTCCTGCGCATTTCAGGTATAACATAGCATCCTCTTTTTGATTGTATATGCCTGCATACGACAGATCGGAGGCATATATGCCAAGATTCAGCGCTTGCCCTTTGGTGGTCGTGTATTTATCAAGATTTAATGGGTCGCTCGGGTAACCTACTGAATACCTGGCGCCTGACTCTTTCAGAAGCTGTGTAACTTCGAGCGCCGAAGGCATGGTGTAAAATACACTTCTGATCTTTTTTGTACGGCTGCGGAGTTCGGCTGAATCGGAAACGGTTGAGTCGCTGCCCTGCCGCATAATGTCCTGCATGGTCTTTTCGCCGGAAGGTTTACAAGCTGCAAGAAATAAAAGGGTTCCGGCTGAAACGGAAAAAATAACCAGTAAAGCGTCCCCTTTCTTTTTCATGGGTTTTATAATATAATTTAGACGCAAATATAATGGAATTTAAGATCGGAA
>JAKAOA010000105.1 GCA_021823405.1 Bacteroidota bacterium
TCCGATCTATTAAATAAGAATTTTCTCAAGTAACAAATTATGGCAAGATTTTTGCGCATATTGCCATTGCTTTTTTTGTATTCCAGTTTTAACTGTTATTCTCAGGGCAACCTTGTCCCTAATTGGTCGTTTGAGGATACAATTAAATGTATTAATAATGTATGCGGGTTCACAAGTTATGTAGCTGATTGGAACGGACAAGGAGGGGGGGGGGGGCTCTGTTATTGTACTGCTCAATGCCCTAATGCATATATGCTAAATGTACCTAAAAATGATGCAGGATTTCAGTATGCTCGCACGGGAGTATCTTATGCTTTAATATATACCTACATTAGCGATACGGCAACTAATAGGTTCAATCATGGGGGGGGGCCAGGCTGGCAAAACTTTAGGAATTACATTCAGGCACATCTTATCAGCTCTTTGAATAACGGAACAAAATACTTCGTAACCTTCTACGTTTCGTTGGCAAACACCAGTGAATTTGCCTGCAATGATATAGGCGCTTATCTTTCTGATTCTGCTTTAAAGTTTGACACGGTAACTAAAAGTATGGTAAAATGGTATATTAAACCGCAAATAGCCAATAACCCCGTAACCAATCCGTTGACTGATACCCTGAACTGGCTCAAAGTAACGGGCAGCTATATAGCTAAGGGCGGTGAGAAATATATAATTATAGGTAACTTTTTGAGCGATACAACCAGCCATATCGTTTATCTACCATGGAATTACAATACCGGTACAACAGCTTCATACTATTACATAGACGATGTAGTAGTAAGTACGGATAGTTTGCTGGCATCGGTTGGCGGCAGCACTGCTGCCGCTGAAGCTAAGGCAGTCGAAGTGAAAGTGTTTCCTAATCCAGCTAATACAAAATTGAATATTGAGATACCAGTAACAGAGGGCAGGGTATTTTCAATTTACCTTTTCAACAATATGGGGCAGCTTATTTTGGGCAGAACGCTTCAAAGTGGATTAACCATGTTGCATTTAGATACCTTTTCAAATGGCTTATACTACTACAGAATTACAGATTCCCAAGGAAATTTAATCAAAGCGGATAAGCAACTGATTATTCATTAAAAATACTCCTTCATCATGAAAAAAATACTTGTACTCATTTTTAGCTTTTTCTTAGTATTTTTGGGTCAAATTAAATCTCAGTGTACTTTTACACTTACGAATACTGTTCTCGATTCGTCATGCGCGCCTTCCATGCCTTATTGCAGTGGTGAGTATATTTTAAAAGCCGGCAGTGGAACCCCACCATATAATTGGCCCACAGGTAGGTCCTATAAAACGATTGATACTATTTATTTTGTTTGCCCCGGAACGTATACCGTTAACGTAACCGATAGCTTAGGTTGCACCGGTACAACTATTGTTAATATATCACAATATAAAACTTTGCTTGTTGACTCTTTTCATGTTAACAAATTGCCAAGTTGCGATACTTGCTGTGATGGAAGCATTAGTGTTTATGTAGTGGGGCAGGATGCGCCTTGCAACGTTCCTGCATATACGTTTATCTGGACTCCCGGTGGAATGTATTTTCAAACTTTAACTAATGCCTGTGCCGGAATACAATACACCTGTTGTGTAACAGATGCTGACGCATACACTTCTTGCGATACTATTACCGTTCATTCTCCCCCACCGGCCAAAGTTCAGCAAAATAATGCGGCTTCCTTCAATCTTTCAGTGTACCCTAATCCTACGAATACGATATTGAACATTCATATTACTTTGCGGGAAGGCGAAGTAATTTATTTTAACCTCTATAATGCTATGGGTCAGCAAATACAGAGGATGCAATTAAAAAATAATTTAACCGCCTTACTTCTTAATAATTATTCAACTGGGTTATATTATTACAGAATTATAGATAGCAATGGTAATGTACTCAAAGCCGATAAGCAGATGGTTATTCATTAACCATGAAAAGAATAAACCTATGCATTTTGGGGTGCATTGCCATCGGCAGCGAGACTATTATTCGGAGAAATCCATAATTTTTTCCGAAATGTCTCTTTTTACCGATTCCTCAAAACCACCCCAGTAGTTCATCGTCGTTTTCATATCCTGATGCCCTAAACTTTCCTGTATAAATTCCATACTTGCGCCACTACGTATTGCATTAGTAGTAAAGCTATGCCTTGCCCAATACGTGGAAATATCGGTTGTTATTCCGGCATCCTTGGCAAGTAGCTTTATATGCTGGTTAATGAACCTGGTAAAATTCTGTGTCATTCTAAGTTTTTCCAATTCAGTAAATCCATCAGTAAACACAGGGAAAATATAATTTTCCTTTGCTGTATCCCGGTTTCCGTATTTCTTAATTACCTTCTTTACATATTCGGTAACCGGCACCATAATGGGCTTTGAATCTGTTTTAGTGGTATTCCTCGTTTTAGAACGGTTAAAAACAATAATATCACCCTGAATATCTTTATATTTCAATCCTAATATATCCTTAATATTCATCCCATTGCACTGATAACTGAAAAACCAAAAATCCCGGGCTTTCGCCTGTGAACTGCCTTCCGGTAGTTTATAATTAAATAAAGCTTTCAGATCGTCTTTCTTAAGCGCCTTTTTAACCTTTTTTCCTGCGGGTATCTTATACTTTCGTTTGCCAAAGGGATAGACATCCATCTTAATATCCCCATCTTCTATAGCAATATTAAAAATTGCACGTAGAGGTCGTAAGTATATCCCTACCGTAGTAATACTTTTTTCATTTTGTTGCATCCATTTTTCGTAGTGCGTAAGGAATTCCGGTGTAATTTCACTGAAAGCAAGGAATTTATCTTCCGTTCTTTTTTTATTTGCCCTGAATGATTGAATACTCTTTAGGCTCAGTTCATAGTTGCTAGCAGTGCTTTCACGCCCTTCCTCTTTCAAGTGGGCAATATATCTCGAATAATAAGTACATACATTCCATTTATCCCCTTTAGCCCCAAGCAAATCCCTTTCAAATTTTTCAAATGAAAAGGGATTCAGTTCCCCGGCAATTGTTTCAGCATTATTAAGAATTCCCTTTAATTTAATTTTAAGGTCCGAGAATTCCTTCCTGGTCTTTTTAGATTCATAGGCATTAAAAAATTCATCCTTTGTAGCATCCGTGCCTGTTTTATAATGTTTGGCAATAGTGTTAAAATACACCCGAAGCTTTACAGGGTATTTCCCAGCCGATTTTATCCGCCTTGTATCAAGGTAAAGTGTTACGTTTGCATTCATATTTTATCGTTTAATGTTTAGAGTATTAAAATCCGATTTGCACAAAATTTGCACAAAAATATGCAAAAGTTATGAATAACATAATAAAACAGAAAAATACCGATTCACCATTAAATAGCTTGTTTACAGCATATTTACACAATAAATCAATAACAAAGTACTTGTATAAATTACGACTGTTAATCAGAGGGTCACTGGTTCAAGTCCAGTCCGGGGAGCTAATACAGAAAGGCGGTTTAAGCGGTAGCTTAAGTCGCTTTTTTGTTTCATACTAATATATTGACTACAATCAAATTTGCTTAAATCTTATAAATTTAAAACTTCGGTATAACGCCCTGCCTCCACGTATTCTCGACGTCACATATATCGATTTTGTTTCTGGAAAATTACTAACGAACGGTAAGCAAATCCGTTATTGAAACCAATAAGCATGCTGAAGATTAACCTTTGCGTAAGGTATTGTGGTAATCAACATCCGATAAGAAATGATACAAACTTACTCTCAATAGGTTAAGAGGGTTGAACAGTGACTCAAATTAATCTTATTAAATTTGTATAATTTTATAATAGCGATGTTGAAAATAGGAGTAATCGGTGCAGGGCATTTGGGCAAGATACATCTGCGCCAGATAAAAGAAATACCGGAATACACGCTTGCAGGATTTTACGACTCTGACATCCATACGGCCGAAACAGTAAGCGCCGAGATGCAGTTATACGGCTTTCAGTCAATGGATGAATTGATAAAGGAAGTGGAAGTGGTGGATGTGGTGGTGCCAACAATTTTTCATTATAAATGCGTGGAGGCAGCGCTTAAAAAATCGAGACATGTATTTGTTGAAAAACCACTGGCAGGTAATGTGGCTGAAGCCAAACGTCTCGTATCGCTTGCCAGGGAGGCAAATGTAAAAACGCAGGTCGGACAGGTGGAACGCTTCAACCCTGCCTTTCTTGCCGTTAAGGATATTTGCGACTCACCCATGTTCATTGAAGCCCACCGGCTCGCCCAGTTCAACCCGCGCGGAACTGATGTGTCAGTCGTTCTCGACCTGATGATACATGACATTGACATTGTTTTAAGTATCGTTAAATCAGGGATAAAAAGGATAAGCGCCAGCGGGGTGGCAGTGGTAAGCGATACTCCCGATATTGCCAACGCGCGTATAGAATTTGATAACGGTTGTGTTGCGAACCTTACAGCAAGCAGAATTTCGATGAAAAACATGAGAAAAGTGCGGCTTTTTCAGAAGGACGCATATATCTCTATTGACATGCTTTCGCATAAAACCGAAATTGTGCAGATAAAGGACGCTCCCCCTGACGGCGTCGCCGACCCGACAAGATTCTCCTCAATATTGGATTTGGGTGAAAACAAGCCCAAAAAGCAACTTACTCTGGATATTCCCGACATAAAGCCGAATAATGCAATCCGTATGGAGTTATCTGCCTTTGCAGAAGCCATAACGGAAGATAAAACGCCTATAGTAACAATTGAAGATGGAGCCAAAGCCCTTGAAACCGCCTACAAGATAATTGAAAAAATCAACCTTATTCATACCCCCTGAAAAAGATTAACAGGCAATTTTACGTTTATTTCAGCGTTACGAAACACAATGTCAGCCAGATACTCTTCAGCAATATTTGTCATATTCTTTCCGGCAATAGTCGCGCTTAACTCCTGTCAGCAGCTTTCGCCGCCATTGGTTATTCCGTGCTATGGTCATGTGGATAGTATCTCATACCACTTCGATACCCTGCTTATAAAGGAAAACAGCAAATGGTCGGATATTACCGATGCCTGGGTATATCTTGATAACAACCCTGTAGGCGCCTTCCAGATGCCCTGCACATTTCCGATGATTACAGGTAGCGGCGCACATACCATTACTATTTATCCGGGAATAATGATTAACGGAACTCCTGATACACGTACCAAATATCCTTTCTATACCTACTTTACCGAAACGGTTAATCTGACTCAAGGTAAAACGATAAAATTCGAGCCCTCATGCACCTTTACTTCATTCGCTCACTTTGCATGGATGGAGTACTTCTCGACGGGATGTTCAATCACAAAAAATAACATAATGAGCGATACTATTATGACAAGGGTGACCAACGGCGGTTATCCCTATAAATGCTACGGTTCTGCCATACTGGATAGCATCGACCCGTCTCATTATACTAACGTTTATCAGGGTATTTCAGATACAATGACATTACCAAAGGATGGTGCAACGGCTGTCTATCTCGAAGTTTATTATAATTGCAATGCCGTAGTTTCGGTAGGTCTTTATGAAAGCGTGCCGGGCTATGCTCTGCCCGGTCAGCAACTGGCGCCTGTCACTTACCTGTTCCCGACAGGGAACGGCTGGGAAAAAATGTACATCAACCTGCAATCTATAGTTGCGGCAAATCCTAAGGGCGAACCCTTTACCGTATACTTCGAGATGTACCGTAATAGCGGGACCACCTCGCCCACATATCTGTATCTTGATGATATAAAGCTTATTGATTAGCCGTTGTGAACAGCAGGAAGGAGACAGCCAAATATATTATAGCCGATTTTATATCATCGGGCACTGCCTGGGCGCTGCTCTGGTGGTTCAGAAAGTTTCACATTGAATCGGTGAAATATGGCATAAACGTTCCCTTTGAACCCAATGCCAAATTTTACGCCGCACTTATAATAATACCATTATTTTGGATTGGGCTTTATGCACTTAGCGGTATATATGCAAACGTTTTTCATAAATCGCGTTTAGCCGAGCTTAAACAGTTGTTTCTTGCCACCATCGGAGGAGTGGTCATACTCTTCTTTACCCTATTGGTAAAAAACGTTATTGTTGATTTTCATTCCTATTATGAGTCGAGCGGATTCCTGTTCAGCGTTCAGTTTATGTTGTGCGCATGCTCACATCTGATAATAACATCCGGAACGAACAAAAAGATTCACAACCGTATTATAGGTTTCCGCACGATATTAATAGGAAGTAACGAGAAAGCCAACCGGCTTTACGAAGAAATGGAAAGCCAGAGTCAATCTGCCGGAAATAAATTTATCGGCTTTGTACACGTAGAACGCGGCAACGGATTTTCAGAAAAACTTAATAAAAACTTGCGTCACCTCGGCGAATTTGAGGGCATACAAGATGTGATAACAAAGGAAAAGGCGGACGAGGTGATTATCGCAATAGAATCTTCGGAACATAAGTATATCGAGAACATTATAAATACATTAAGCGATTGTAACGTAACAGTAAAAATTATTCCCGATATGTACGACATACTTACGGGCTCGGTGCGGCTGTCATCGCTTATCGATGCACCGCTTATAGTTGTTTCACCTGAACTGTTGCAGCCGTGGCAAAAAATTTTTAAACGCACTTTCGATATTGTAATGTCGCTATTTTTTCTTGTGGTACTCTCGCCGGTGTACTTGATTATTGCGGCAATATTAAGGTTTTCATCGCGAGAAGATGTAATTTACAGTCAAGAGCGTATAGGACTCCACGGCAAACCCTTCATCATTTATAAATTCCGAAGTATGGTAAAGGACGCGGAAAAGGAAGGACCCGCGCTCTCCAGATCAGGCGACAGCCGCATTACCCCATTCGGCAAATACCTGCGCAAAACGCGGCTCGACGAACTGCCGCAATTTTATAATGTTCTTCGCGGCGATATGTCGGTGGTCGGACCGCGCCCGGAGCGAAAATTCTTCATAGACCAGATTATTCAGCTTGCACCGCATTACAGACACTTGCATAAGGTGAAACCCGGTATTACATCATGGGGACAAGTGAAATACGGTTATGCTGAAAACATTTCGCAGATGATTCAAAGAATGGAATATGACTTGATTTATATTGAGAATATTTCCTTTATCCTTGACCTTCGAATTCTGATATATACCATATTGATAGTAATTCAAGGCAGGGGAAAATAAGCAAAAAACAGTTGCATGCATCTGAAAACCGAATTATGAAAAGTACATCACAAAAGGGAATAGTAATCTGGCTCCTTTCGGGCTGTATACTTATATGGGCGATGGTTGTAGTTGGGGGTATTACGCGGCTGACACATTCGGGACTTTCGATGGTAAACTGGTCGCCTTTTGGTAATTTTCCGCCGCACACATTTGAACAATGGCAGACAGCTTTCAATGCCTATAAGACCTCCCCGGAATTTAAGCTTATAAACAGCTATTTTTCGATTGATGATTTCAAATCCATCTATTGGTGGGAATATATCCACCGTACCATAGGTAGAATAATAGGCATTGTTTTTATTGTGCCATTTCTTGTATTTCTTTTCAGAGGTAAGATAAAAGGCGCACTACTCGCCAAACTATTCATTATACTTGCACTCGGGGGATTACAGGGATTACTAGGCTGGTATATGGTAAAAAGCGGGCTTGTAAACGAACCGCATGTCAGCCATCTGCGGCTTGCTGCCCACCTTATTACAGCATTTATAACCTTTGGTTTTACCTGGTGGGTTGCCCTCGACATTATTTACCAGCCGCCGGTTAACGCAAAAAGGGCTGATAACCCTGCATTAATAAGATTGGGCTTTATTCTTCTAATCTTTGTTATAGTCCAGATACTTTATGGAGCATTTACAGCCGGGTTGCGCGCCGGAAATTTCGACCCTACCTTTCCCAAAATGGGTAACTACTGGATAGCTCCCGAAGTAACCTCGCTTTCTCCATGGTGGAACAACTTTATAAATGGCGTTGCAGGCGTTCAGTTTATCCACAGGTACAATGCATACGTGGTTGTTTTTCTTGTTGTCATCCTTTGGTATAAATCCCTTAAAGTTTCCCTTTCCATTTCGCAAAAAAATGGTATCCGTTTTCTTATAGGCATAGTAATAGTTCAATTCTTGCTCGGGGTACTTACGCTGGTCAACTCGGTGCCGGTGGTACTTGGAGTTTTGCATCAAACAGGCGCATTTCTGTTGTTCGCATCCACCCTTTTTGTTATCCATCGGTTAAACAGTGGCGCTTCCGATATGGTTTAGTGAGAAAAGGAATCTTTTTTATTAACAGAATGCTGTTTTATAACTGATTTTTTATAAGTTTGGGGTCAGATACTCATCAAAATACCTTCTTATGAAAAAACTATTGCTATATTCTTCATTGCTTAGCGCAACAATATTGCAGCTACCTATATTACTGTTCGGACAGTCAAACCAGCATCGCGTTCAAGGATCCGATAAAACACTAATCGGCATGACCGCAGGCGGTGGAATTCATGGTTATGGCGTTGCGTACCAGTATAATACTCAAACCGGAAAAGATACAGTACCGTTAAGTACAATAGAATACCAGCCGAGCGGGACATTCTTCGGAATGCCAAGAGCAAGTACCATGCTCATGGCTAAAAATGGAATGCTATATGGAATGAGCCAATATGGCGGGTTATTCGGAATGGGCTGTATCTTCAGCTTAAACCCCGTAAATAACAAAGATAGTGTAGTTGCAAGCTTCACTTGGGCAAACGGTTATGGTCCAATCGGTCCGCTAATGCAGGCAACCAACGGTTTGATTTACGGTATGGCGCCGATGGGAGGAACAAACGCCGATGGGGTGCTTTTCTACTATAACCCAAATACAGGTCAGGACAGCGTAATGGTAAACTTTAATGGTCCGAACGGATCAAATCCTAATCATTGCAAGCTTGTTCAGGCATTAAACGGACTGCTTTATGGAATGACCGAATCAGGAGGAACGCATAATTATGGAGTGCTCTTTAGCTTCGACCCCGTGGCAAAGACCGAGACGGTACTCGTTAATTTCAACGACACAAATGGTAGAAACCCTTATGGTGGAATGACACTC
>JAKAOA010000106.1 GCA_021823405.1 Bacteroidota bacterium
TCCGATCTCGGCGCATTGTATAAATAGGAAGCATCCAGCCTACCCTTATGCCGCTTAAAAGGTCGTATTGCAAAGCGGTGTTGTGCGATTCCGTTTCAAAATCGTAGCGTAAACTTTGGGTAATGCCCTGCATGAATTCAAACCCTGCGAAGAAATTAATCATTCTCTTTGTGCCGAGATAGAGATACCCTACAAATTCCGACACACATCCCCCTGCGGTCAGATGGTCGTAACCGTCCAGATAATCACCTGTAAGCTGGGGAACATATTCGCCGTTCTGCACTTCTATCAGCACCTTGTGGCGCAGGTATCCGGCGCTGCCCATTACAATAATACCGGAATTTACATTTGGTCCTAAAGGAAATAGCTTACCGGCGGTAAGCTCTACCGCATATCCCCTTTCAAAGTAGGTTATTTGAGGATAATCGCCTGCATTACTGATAAGGTTACCATCGGTGGTAGCAATACTGTCGAGTAAGCCGGGCTGGCGCAACCGGTTGCCGAAGATAAACTCCCCCTGTATGCCGAATAGCCAATTATGATGCGTTTTGTATAGTACGCTGCCACCAAGGTTCGAATTAAAACCGAACATTTGCGCAAGATTGCCGCCCGGCAATTGAGCCGCATACGATAGCTGTATTAAAAATCCGGCGCTTACGGAATCGCGCATGTTAAACTGCGCCAGCGCTTTTCCATGAATATAAAGCGCCGCTATGGCAGATAATACTATTATTTTTTTCCGGAGCATTCCCATGTCCATAAAAGTCAAATATACGCATTTTTCGCGGTGCGGAATGAGGAGATGATAAGGCGGAGGGTTGCCCGGAGAATAATATGTTAAACGCATTATTATAGGTATTGTAAAACACGGGTGGATTATTTACAGCGGAAGAATGAGTTTGAATTTTTAAATTTGCACCATGGATATTTACGATGCTTCTGATAAAATATTGCGCAGGGTGCATTATGATAATGAAGGCAAACTTGTATGGAGCGATTTTATAACGGAGCAGACAACCGGCTATAATGAAGATAAAGCCAATGAACTGAAAGGGATTTATGCCAAGGCGCTGCTTATCCTCACCGACGAGGGCTTGTGCCGTAAGAGTCCGGGTAGCGATGTGGTAGAACTTGCCCACAAGGGAATAGAATGCAAAGGCGACTTTAAGAAATATTTAAGGAAGAAAAAGACAACCGTTATCCTTGACCGGATGCGAAGGATAGCCCCCATTATTTCCGCCATTATCGTAATAATTACTTTCATTATTACCATGATGAAAAAGAACGCGAGTAAGGAAAGGGCTGCCGCGCAAAAGACGCAATCGGGGGCAAAGACGAAGAGAAGGTAGGATAATAATTATAATAGCGCGCTTGTGTACAGAAATGATTTTTGCCATAAAGCCGGTACGCGATGAGGTGAAATGGAATTAGGAGATTTGCGCAGGTTTTTATTTAATTTCTATTTATAAGATGTCCGAACGCCTTACATATTTTGTCGATTTAATACTTCCCCTCGCGGCGCCTAACCTATACACGTACAGGGTTCCGCAGCATTGGAACGAACTGGTGCAACCCGGACAGAGGGTTATAGTGCAGTTCGGCAGAACTAAATTCTACATGGCGGTGGTAAGAAGCGTGCATCTAAATCCTCCCCGTGAATACCGCGCGAAATATATTGAAGACATCCTCGATACAGAACCGATGGTGAACGCCATTCAGCTAAAATTCTGGGATTGGATTAACGCCTACTATCTGTGTATGCCGGGCGATGTGCTGAACGCCGCCTTGCCGGCAGGGCTAAAGTTCAGCAGCGAGACGAAGATTGAAAGAAATGAAGAATTGCACCTTGAAGAGCTCGACGAAAATCATTTTACCGACAAGGAATGGAAACTGCTATACGTGCTCCACGAAAAAAATGAAATGGATTTCGGACAGGCAATGAAGACCTTGGAAATAAAAAACATACAGCCCGTAATACAGTCGCTTATTAAAAAGGGGGCGGTAAGGGTGAAGGAAGAGATAAGAGAAACATATAAACCGAGGATGGAGACCTATATCCGCCTCGATGAGTCGATAAAGGAAGGCGAACTGAATGCCATAATGAACGGACTGCAGAAAAGGTCGTTCCGTCAGCTGCAGACGCTGATGGCGTATATGACGCTGTCAGGATGGCATTCGGGTAAACCCCTTGAGGTGAAGAAAAGCAAACTGCTGTCGCATCGCGATGCTTCGGTGCAAGCCCTTTCCCAACTCGTAAAAAGGGGAGTTCTCCAGATGCAAGACAGAGAGGTGTCGCGGCTGCCCTATTCGTACGGCGAATTGCAGGAGCCCAACACCCTGTCGCCGTTTCAGCGGGAAGCGTTGACAGAGATAAAATCCCTCTTTATGAAAAAAGACGTGGTTCTGCTTCATGGAGTCACCTCGAGCGGCAAAACGGAACTATATATGCAGCTAATCGGGCAGGCGCTGTCGGAAAATAAACAGGTGCTATACCTGCTCCCGGAGATAGCTCTTACAGCCCAGCTTGTACAACGACTGAAAAAGAGATGGGGAGACGAAATAGGGGTTTACCACTCCCGTTATAGCGACAATGAGCGGGTTGAAATATGGAATATAATGGCGCGACAGCCGCACAATAAAAAGCCGGCGGGCGAATTGACTGATGTTTCCGCGCCTTCGGCTGCTGCGGGAAGCGAGGCGTCTGTAAGGGCTAAATTTTCCATCATAGTCGGCGCGCGCTCGGCGTTGTTTCTGCCATTCGACAATATAGGGCTGATTATAGTTGACGAAGAACACGACAGCTCGTACAAGCAGCACGACCCCGCCCCGCGTTACCATGCCCGCGATTCGGCGATATATCTGGCGCACCTGCACGGGGCTAAAGTGATTCTCGGTTCCGCCACCCCGTCGCTCGAAAGCTATTACAACGCTAAGGAAGGTAAATACGGACTGGTGGAACTTACAAACCGCCACGGCGGTATGGAAATGCCGGAGATAGACATATGCGATGTGGGAGAGCAAAAGCGTAAAAAACTTATGAAGTCGCTCTTTTCGCCTTATCTGCTTCAGAACATCGGCGAGGCGCTTGCCCGAAAGGAACAGGTTATCCTCTTTCAGAACCGGCGCGGATTCGCTCCGTTCATGGAATGCAATGTATGCGCCCACGTGCCGCAGTGCATAAACTGCGATGTATCGCTTACTTTACACAAAAAGGCGGATTTGCTGCGTTGCCACTACTGCGGCTATTCGGCTTCACCACCCAGAATTTGCCCTGCTTGCGGCAGCCCAGATATTAGGGTAAAGGGCTTTGGCACTGAAAAAGTGGAAGAAGAACTCGCACTCTTCTTCCCTGATGCCCGCATAGAAAGAATGGATCTTGATTCTACCCGCGCCAAACACGCCCATGCGCGCATCATCAGTTTGTTCGAAGAGAGGAACATCGACATACTTGTCGGCACGCAGATGGTAACCAAGGGGCTCGATTTCGATAATGTAAGTTTTGTAGGCATTTTGGATGCGGATGCCGGGCTTCATTTCCCCGATTTCCGTTCGCCCGAAAAGAACTTCCAGCTTATGGCGCAGGTGAGCGGCAGGGCGGGGCGCAAGAACAAGCGGGGCAAGGTGATTATTCAAACCCACAACCCGCGTCATCCGGTAATAATGCAGGTAGTAACAAACGACTACAAGGGCATGTATACCGAACAGATAGAGGAGAGGAGGAAATTTTCCTATCCTCCATTTACCCGGCTTATAGAACTTACTCTGTCGTTAAAAAGCAGCGATGAACTCGATGTCCTCGCTCCCGAACTGGCGGAAGAACTGAAAAAAAAGTTCGGCAGTCAAAGGGTTCTCGGTCCTGAATATCCTGTAATAGCAAGGGTGAATAATTTTTACCAGAAGAAAATACTTATCAAGGTGGAAAGGGTTAAAAGCTCAGTGAAAGTGAAACAGATGCTTACCGGGGTACTAAATGACTTTTACAGGAAGGGCAGGGAATATGCCCGCATACGGGTAAAAATCGACATAGACCCGCAGTGATTATAAAATAATTATCGATATTTTTTAACAGCTTAATTTTTGAGATTTCAGATGAAAAAAAGCTCACAATACAATACAATACAATACAATACAATACAATACAATACAATACAATACTTATCTTTGATATTCATTTTTGATTATTGAGAATTCAATTCTTTCCACCTAAATAATCCATAATACCTTTATAGTACGCCTCCGCCACGGTTTCAACCCTTGCGGGAAAGCTGAACCCCTGATAATGTCCGTCTTTGGCAGCGAGCAGGCGGCACTCTCTATCGTTATCCTGATAGAGCGCTTCGCCATATACCAGCGCTCCCCGTGTAAGGCGCGTGAGAGCCAGATCGCGCGAATAAACGCCTGCGGCAGGCGTTGGCAGGCAGTTTCGGCTTAAATAGCGGGCATCCTCTTTTGCCGCAATGGGAACGCCAAGGTCGGCTGATAAATGGCGTATCACTTTGCCGCTTAAGCTTACGGAACTGTCAATATCGGGGCTGATGAGCAGACGCAGGAAGTTCAGCCGCCCGGCTTCCGACTTAAGGTCTTTTGAAACTACGCATCCGCCTACGAAAGCCATCACAAAATCCTTCGGCGTGGGCTGCCTCCATCCTATATTCTGCTCATTCACATTATAGTGGATGATAACCGAAATATCGGGATGAAAATCGTTCATCTTTTTCGCCCTTTCTGCCATATCCACCGAACCGAACACCCTGCCGAACAGTGTTTTATCCGCCATGTGCAGCCGCAGCAGCCGCAGCAGCCGCACTTCTTCGGGCGCCAGTAAGTTCGCCTTCACAATACTGTCGACATAAGCCGAACGCCTGATTCTTCTTTTCCATTCGCCGAAGGTTATGCCGAGCGACGATATTCCTGTATCTTTTCTTGTAAGCATCACGCGCGCGCCCAGCAATTCAAGTTTTTTCTTCAGCAGCAGGGCGGTAAAAAAGGTCAGATTGCCTTCTATAATGCGGAATGTATCGCATTTTCCGTTTGAATCGCAATAGAGCGTCATACAACGGCTCTCTGCTTCCGCCATAGCGTATGCGCCGCCTATATGCCCGGGGTCGATGGCTACTTTTATGCCTGCAAGCGGCAGGTCTTCAGCTTTTACGGTTTTTACCGGAACAGTGGTCAATCCGCTATTGGAATCATTTTTCGGAATCTTGTAAAAATTGATGCTGTCCAGTATGTTTTTGAGCTTTTTTTCGGATAATTTATCGATGAAATGCGATAACAATTCCGCATCGTTCCAGCTTAAAGCGATTTCCGGCTTCTCGTTCTTCGCTCTCGAAGCCGCATTGCTGTAAATAAATAAGCTGTCACCGGTGGTACTAAGATAATTCTTTACCGCTTCATCCTTAATAAAGAAGCTGCGGAACCGATTCTCCGTTCTGCCGCGCAAGGATTGAGCCCGCAATGCCCCTCCGGAAAAAATAAAGTATGCTGCCACAACGGCGAAAACCGCTTGCTGCAGCCGGAAGGCCTGCCATACCGGAAAAATAGTTATTTTGCGCCAGAATGTTCGTCTTACCTGTAATATGTTAAGCCATAACCGCATAGGCAATATTGATTTTACACCCGAATTGAGATTTACCGCAAGCCGGAGCGGCGGTAAAGGAGGTCAGCACGTGAATAAAGTTTCCACGAAGGTAGAACTTCATTTTGATTATTCGCGCTCGGTGTTGTTAAATGACGAACAAAAACGGCTCATCGGCTTAAAATTGAGGGCATATATCAATAAAGACGGCATACTGAAGTTAACCGCCGACGAAGAGCGAAGTCAACTGCTGAATAAGAGGATAACGATAAGCAAACTCTATCTGTTGCTCGCAAACGCTTTCCGGGTGCCTATAAAACGAGCGGCAGTAAAGCCGGGAGCCGCCTACCATAAGAAACGCATTGAATCGAAAAGGATAAAGTCGAAGAAAAAGGATTTAAGGAAAAAAGTTCGCGAATGATGATGATTTTTAGAATGAAGTGCTCATTGTAAAGGGTTAATAGTAAATTTGCCTGTCCTATAAAATGAATACCATTTATAAAATAAACCCCTTGAGAATTGCTGTAATACTTAATTCGGTAATGCTTTTGAACGCCACGATAACATCGGGACAGGAGTTGCCATGCATCCAGAAGGCAATGACTTACAAAGCCGGCAAGTACGCATTTTCCGCCTGCACCGGTGATTTTAACAAGGACGGCAAAAAGGATATCGCGGTGGTGAATTATAACGGCGACAATGTTATGATACTGCTTAACAACGGCGACGGTAGTTTTGCCAACCCGGTAAGCTATCCGGCAGGGCATTACCCCGCCTCGGTCAAAGCCGCCGATTTCAACGGCGACGGAATACTCGACCTTGCCGTGGTTAACGTAGGTAGCGAAACTGTATCAATATACATTGGTAAAGGCGATGGTACGTTCGGTGCAAAAACCGACATTCCCGGCGGGGCATTCCCCTGTTTTGTAGCCGTAGCCGACCTCAATAACGATAAGAAACAAGACCTTGCAGTATCAAATGACAGCAGCAATGTGGTAACAATATACCTCGGCAACGGAGACGGTACATTTACCAATAAAGGCGGATTTCATGTGGGCGAATATCCTTCCGCAATAACTGTAGCCGACTTTAACGGAGACGGCAAAGAGGATATAGCGGTAACCAATACGGGCGGCAACAGCATATCCATACTAAAGGGTAATGGCGATGGCACTTTCGGCAACGATACCGAATACCCTGTGGGAAGCTACCCAAGCGGAATTGCGGCAGGAGATTTTAATGGAGACGGAAAACCCGATATCGCCGTGGCGAACAGCGTGAACGCTAGTATATCAGTACTCGATAACAAGGGAGACGGCACTTTTGCCAGAGCCATTAACTATGCCGCAGGTGGCGGTGGACCAATCTCCATTGTAAGCACAGAATTTAACAAGAACGGGTACATCGACTTGGCATGCTGTAACGCCGGTACGAACAATATTTCAATTTTTCTTAACGACGGGAAAGGCGTTTTTCCTGCGCCGGTGAACAAACAGACGGGTAATTCACCTATTTACATCTTATCCGAAGATCTAAATAAGGACGGTATAACCGATATTATTACAGTCAACAATAATGAAAACGGCACTATTTCTGTACTGCTGGGATGTAAAAAATAGCTTTCTCACTATTACTAAGTAATTGTCAGTCATCTTATCTGGCCTGTTTTCAAAGAAGAAAAAGGAGTAGTTATTTTACATTCACAAAATCGCTTACGAGCAGTATATTTGCCTACCTCTGCCGATTAGCATAACCGATTAGAGATAATAATTTTATATTTGCCCGCAACTTTAGAAAGAGGTTTATGGTAAATACAGTAGCGGCTGCAGGTCAGTCAGGGGCAACGGCACTCTCATCAAACGGTAAAGTAAGACATCCCAATGCACTCTGGATACTTTTCATGACCGAAATGTGGGAGCGCTTCGGTTACTATCTGATGGTAGGCATCTTTATGCTGTATCTTTTAGACCCTCGACAACATGGGGGTAAAGGGCTAGATTCCGCCACTGCATCCGATATAGTCGGCTCTTACATCGCTCTGGTTTATCTTACCCCGTTCCTTGGCGGGCTTATAGCAGACAGGTTTCTCGGGTACCGGCGGTCCATCATAATCGGAGGTGCGTTAATGGCGCTAGGTTATTTCGGATTAGCCGCTCCCGGCAATGCCGCCCTCTATATCTCTCTTCTTCTTATAATCATAGGCAATGGTTTCTTCAAACCCAACATAAGCACGCTGCTTGGTAACATTTACAGCGCCGAAGAACTAAAGCCCAAAAAAGACAGCGCTTATAATATCTTCTATATGGGTATTAACATAGGCGCCTTCTTCTGCAATTTTGTAGCCGCCTACCTGCGTAATAAATACGGATGGGGTTACGCTTTTGCTGCCGCAGGGGTAGGCATGGTAATCGGCTTAACCATATTTATCAGCATGATGAAAGAGGTGAAATCGGGCGATGTAATAAAACCGGTACAGAAGGAGGATATGCCCTTGAGCAGAATATTCGGATACGTTTTTGCCCCTGCAATAATAGCAGGAGCCATCGGCTGGAACATCAGTAATCCTCATCTGTTAGGTCATACCCTGTTCAACTCCAAAAGCGATGACGCCTTTATGTTTGCCTGCATTCCCATTATTTACTTCTATATAAGCATACTTTTTAAGGCGAAAGGACAAGACAGAAAAGGGCTTGGCGCATTACTCGCCTTTTTTGCCGTTAGCATCGTTTTCTGGGTTATCTACAATCAGAACAGCACCTCTCTTACTATCTGGGCTGAACAATATACCAACCGTCGCATCCCCGATGCCGCAGTTCAGTATGTTAAGCCGCTTGGGGTATTGCAGAAACTTACCTCCGCCGACACCTTTCAGGTTACCAAAGTTGATGAACACTTTGTAGCCGTGCTCGATGCCAATGGCAATACCCAAACAGTAAGAGGAACAGTGCCTTATTTACAGAATCTGCCCAAAGACCAATGGCCCAAGCCGGGCGAAAAGCAGAACCTGATTTCCACAGAGCTATTTCAGTCAGCTAACCCCATCTATATAGTTGCTTTCACTCCGCTCCTACTCGGTTTGTTCGGATTCCTGAAACGGAAGAATATGGAGATTAGCACCCCTCTTAAGATTACCCTCGGAATGGTAGTGGCGGGTTTATCATCGCTTACTATGGTGTTCGCCGCAAGAAGCGCGAATATCTATCTCGATAAAACGAGTATGAGCTGGCTTTTGAGCACATACGCCATCTTCACCGTTGCCGAACTGATGATAAGCCCTATAGGACTGTCGCTTGTTTCCAAACTGGCTCCCGCACGGCTGACCGCTGTAATGATGGGCGCCTGGTTTCTTGTCAACTCCATTGCCGGAAAAGTATCTGGTATGATGGCAAGTTACTGGGACAAGTTCACCAATAAGGGCCCATCATTTCTGGTACTTTT